>NZ_CP040871.1:2312500-2659248 GCF_006337105.1 Thermomonas aquatica
CCCGACAGGCTCCACCACTAAGCACGACTTTTGGGTCTGTAGCTCAGGTGGTTAGAGCGCACCCCTGATAAGGGTGAGGCCGGTGGTTCGAGTCCTCCCAGACCCACCACTCTGAATGATTGCGCACACATACTTTGAAATGCCTCGGCACTGTGGCCGGGGCATGTTCTTTGACAATCGGGAAGAAGAGTCAAACGAGCGTTTGAGACGCAAGTCTTGCAACGTGTCGAGGCTGAGGCGAGATGGCGTAAGCCATCTTTATCAAAGTGATTAAGTCGTACCGTTCGCTGGTATGCGTGTCGCTCCGAGGCAACTTGGGGTGATATGGTCAAGCGAATAAGCGCACACGGTGGATGCCTTGGCGGTCAGAGGCGATGAAGGACGTGACAGCCTGCGAAAAGTGTCGGGGAGCTGGCAATAAGCTTTGATCCGGCAATGTCCGAATGGGGAAACCCACCCGCAAGGGTATCGTGCAGTGAATACATAGCTGCACGAAGCGAACCCGGTGAACTGAAATATCTAAGTAACCGGAGGAAAAGAAATCAACCGAGATTCCGTCAGTAGCGACGAGCGAACGCGGACTAGCCCAAAAGTCGATCTTGTTTTAGCAAAACACTCTGGAAAGTGTGGCCATAGCGGGTGACAGCCCCGTATGCGAAAGGGCCTGATCGATGAAATTGAGTAGGGCGGGGCACGTGAAACCCTGTCTGAACATGGGGGGACCATCCTCCAAGGCTAAATACTCCTGACCGACCGATAGTGAACCAGTACCGTGAGGGAAAGGCGAAAAGAACCCTGGTGAAGGGAGTGAAATAGAACCTGAAACCGTGTGCGTACAAGCAGTCGGAGCTCCGCAAGGAGTGACGGCGTACCTTTTGTATAATGGGTCAGCGACTTACTGTTCGTGGCGAGCTTAACCGTATAGGGGAGGCGAAGGGAAACCGAGTCTGATAAGGGCGCATAGTCGCGGGCAGTAGACCCGAAACCGGGTGATCTAGTCATGCCCAGGGTGAAGGTACCGTAACAGGTACTGGAGGCCCGAACCCACTCCCGTTGCAAAGGTAGGGGATGAGGTGTGATTAGGAGTGAAAAGCTAATCGAACCCGGAGATAGCTGGTTCTCCTCGAAAGCTATTTAGGTAGCGCCTCGTATGTATCCTCTCGGGGGTAGAGCACTGTTATGGCTAGGGGGTCATTGCGACTTACCAAACCATTGCAAACTCCGAATACCGAGACGGACTGTACGGGAGACACACGGCGGGTGCTAACGTCCGTCGTGAAAAGGGAAACAACCCAGACCCACAGCTAAGGTCCCAAATTACTGCTGAGTGGAAAACCATGTGGAAAGGCACAGACAGCCAGGAGGTTGGCTTAGAAGCAGCCACCCTTTAAAGAAAGCGTAATAGCTCACTGGTCGAGTCGGTCTGCGGGGAAGATTTAACGGGGCTAAGCAGTAAACCGAAGCTTGGGGTGCACAACTTTGTTGTGCGCGGTAGAGGAGCGTTCCGTAGGCCTGCGAAGGTGGATTGAGAAGTCTGCTGGAGGTATCGGAAGTGCGAATGCTGACATGAGTAACGATAATGCGGGTGAAAAGCCCGCACGCCGAAAGCCCAAGGTTTCCTTGCGCAACGTTAATCGACGCAGGGTGAGTCGGCCCCTAAGGCGAGGCAGAAATGCGTAGTCGATGGGAAGCTGGTTAATATTCCAGCACCTCGCGTAAGTGCGATGGGAGGACGGAGAAGGTTAGGTGAGCCGGGCGTTGGTTGTCCCGGTGAGAGGACTGAGGTGGTGCCCTTAGGCAAATCCGGGGGCGCAACATTGAGGTCAAGGACGAGTCCAATGGGACAAAGTCACCGATATCACGCTTCCAGGAAAAGTCCCTAAGCTTCAGCTTACGCAGACCGTACCGTAAACCGACACAGGTGGGCAGGATGAGAATTCTCAGGCGCTTGAGAGAACTCGGGTGAAGGAACTAGGCAAAATAGCACCGTAACTTCGGGAGAAGGTGCGCCAACCATGGTGAATAGCTGAGGTTGGCCGAAGTGACCAGGCCGCTGCGACTGTTTATCAAAAACACAGCACTCTGCAAACACGAAAGTGGACGTATAGGGTGTGACGCCTGCCCGGTGCCGGAAGGTTAATTGATGGGGTCAGCCGCAAGGCGAAGCTCTTGATCGAAGCCCCGGTAAACGGCGGCCGTAACTATAACGGTCCTAAGGTAGCGAAATTCCTTGTCGGGTAAGTTCCGACCTGCACGAATGGCGTAACGACAGCGGCGCTGTCTCCACCCGAGACTCAGTGAAATTGAAATCGCTGTGAAGATGCAGCGTTCCCGCGGCAAGACGGAAAGACCCCGTGAACCTTTACTATAGCTTTACACTGAACGTTGAGTTCGTCTGTGTAGGATAGGTGGGAGGCTGTGAAGTGTCGGCGCTAGCTGGCATGGAGCCATCCTTGAAATACCACCCTGATGTGCTTGACGTTCTAACCTGGGCCCGTAATCCGGGTCGGGGACCGTGTATGGTGGGTAGTTTGACTGGGGCGGTCTCCTCCCAAAGTGTAACGGAGGAGCTCGAAGGTACGCTCAGCGCGGTCGGACATCGCGCACTGTGTGCAAAGGCATAAGCGTGCTTGACTGCAAGATCGACGGATCAAGCAGGTAGGAAACTAGGACTTAGTGATCCGGTGGTTCTGTATGGAAGGGCCATCGCTCAACGGATAAAAGGTACTCCGGGGATAACAGGCTGATACCGCCCAAGAGTTCATATCGACGGCGGTGTTTGGCACCTCGATGTCGGCTCATCACATCCTGGGGCTGTAGTCGGTCCCAAGGGTATGGCTGTTCGCCATTTAAAGTGGTACGCGAGCTGGGTTCAGAACGTCGTGAGACAGTTCGGTCCCTATCTGTCGTGGGCGTTGGAGATTTGAGAGGGGCTGCTCCTAGTACGAGAGGACCGGAGTGGACGAACCCCTGGTGTTCCGGTTGTCACGCCAGTGGCATTGCCGGGTAGCTATGTTCGGAAGCGATAACCGCTGAAAGCATCTAAGCGGGAAGCGCGCCTCAAGATGAGATCTCCCGGGGCACAAGCCCCCTGAAGGAACGATCAAGACTAGGTCGTTGATAGGCAGGGTGTGTAAGCGCAGTAATGCGTTGAGCTTACCTGTACTAATGATCCGTGTGGCTTGACCATATCACCTCAAGTTTCTTCGCGAAGGCGACGAAACCCTTGGCCTCAACACGTTGATGGCTTGCACGAACGCTCGTAAACTCTTCTTCCCTCCCTCTGAGAGCGTGGCGCTGCTTCACCGAAGCCGGCGACCCTCCACCCTCTCCCTGGTGACAACAGCGCTGTGGTACCACCCGATCCCATCCCGAACTCGGAAGTGAAACACAGCTGCGCCGATGGTAGTGTGGCTCAAGCCATGCAAGAGTAGGTCATCGCCAGGGCCTTATTAGACGGGCTGATCCTTCGGGGTCAGCCCGTCGCCTTTTGTGCCGTAGGCACGACCCACAACAGGTCATCGCCAGGGCCTTATCCCAAAACCCCGCATCACTCGATGCGGGGTTTTTCTTTGGGCGAATGGAATCCAGAAAACGGCTGAACCGGCTTTAGAACTAAATCGGCGGCCTCTAACCCGTCCTAACCGTGCGCACAAATAAAACCTCCGGCAGCGCCGGGGGGGCGGACGATGAGCCCGCGCTTGCGTGCGGGATTCGCTCTTCGCCTGGAAACCGGCGAATGCCGGTTTTCTCGCGGCATTGAAACGGAATCAAACGGTAGGCGTGGCGGAACAGGGCGAAATCAGCGCCCGTCGATCAGAACAGCACCGCCTGCGGCGAGGCTGGAGCCGGCTTCATCTCGCCCCAACCGCCGGCACCGGACGGACGGTGTCGTCTGGCATCCCGTTCCCGGTGGGTTTTCTCCGCCAAGACCTTGAATTGGTTCATCCGCACCTGCAGCAGGTCGGCAGCGCTGGTGGGCGCCTGCTCGATGCCGTGCAGGCCGGTTTCCTCCTCCAGCGCCGGTTTCGGAATCTGCTGGAAGGGAATCCGCATCGGGGCGGCGTTCTTGTCGATGGCCTTGGCCATCGAACCGAGATACAGAGCGCTGTTGCCGTATCTGCGGTTCACCTTGTCGAGCAGCAGGCTGGCGGCATGCGCGCGTTGGCGCTCGGCCATCAGCTCGCCGCAGATGGCGGTGCGTGGCGACAAGTCGACCAGGGTGACCGCCACCGAGAGCGGCGGGTGGCGTTTCTGGTTCCAGCGTCCGTCCGTCGCCGCGCGTTCCAATCCCCGCAGGTGGCGACCAAGCAGTTGCAGCAGCGCAGGCGTGTCGTCGAGCGGGGCGAAGCGCAGGTCGCGTTCGAAGCGCGCGTCCATGCCGACGAAACGGATGCGGATCGCCATCCCGCCCGCCAGCAGGGCTTCGTCGCGCAGCCGCATCGCCGCCTTCGCCAGCAGCTTGAACAACACCGAGCGCATGCCGGCGGCATCGCGCAGCTCCGGGCCAAGCACATGCGAATGCCCGACCGAGGCGCGTTGGGTCTCGCGCTCCGGCAGCTCGAAGCCGCGCAACTGCAGCCAGAAGCGCTCGCCCTCGATGCTGCCCCAGGCGCGGCGCAACTGGTCGCGCGAGGCGGCGCACAGCCGTTCGACCGTCCCGATGCCGGCGCGCTGCAGCCGCGCTTCCATCGACGGGCCGATGCCGCACAGGTCGCGCAATTCCAGCCCGTGCAAGGCATGCGGCAGGTCGGCCTGTTCGATCACCGTCAGCCCGTCCGGCTTGTTCATGTCGGATGCGGTCTTGGCCAGGAATTTGTTCGGGGCGATGCCGATCGAACAGGTCAGGCTGTCGCTGAAGCCGGTATCGCGCAGCGCCCGCTTGATGTTGCGGGCGATGGCGACGGCGTTGTCGCGGCGCCGCTCGCGGCCGATCAGCCAGCACGGCACTTCGTCCACCGAGGCCGCCTTGCCGTGCGGGATGCAGGTCTGGATGGCCGCGAGGAACTGGTGGTGCACCCGCACGTAGCGCGCCGGCCGCGCGATCTGCAACGCGATGTCGGGGCAGCGTTCGAGCGCTTCCGCCACGCCGGTGCCGGTCTTGATGCCGAAGTCGCGCTTGGCCTCCTTGCTGGCGGCGATGCAGCAGGTGGTGGTGCTGGCGACCGGGATCACCGCGACCGGGCGGCCGCGCAGGTGCGGCGCGTCGTTCTGCTCGACCGAGGCGAAGAACGAATCGAAATCCACGAACAGGCAGCGCAGGGTCATCGTTGGAATCCGCTGGGCAAGGCAGTATCGGCCGCGTGCGTCGCAACCGGGGGTGCGAAGCTTCACGATTCGACTAACGATGCCGGCGGGGCGTCGCAGGGCATGCGATGGGTCGCGCCGGCATGCCCGATCACCGTTCAGCGTGCAGTTCCCCGGCGCAGGCGTAGGATCGCGTCATTCGAAGCAGCGGGGGTGCGGAATGAAAGGCGTCGTGTCGATCTTGGCGGTGGTGGCGGCAACGGGCTTGCTGGCGGCGGGCGGCGCCGGCGCGAGCGGCATCAACGGCATCAACAACGGGATGCCGAACCGGATCTCGATGAACGTTACGGTGCCCAAGCAGACCCAGGGCGCGAGCTTCGGCGAAAAGGTGAGCAGCGGCTTGCAGGCCGCGGGCAGTGCGGTCGCGCAGGGCGCGTCGCTCTCCTTGGTCGTCGAATGCGGGCAGGCGGCGTGTGCCATCGCGTTCCCGGATGGCGATGGTTATCGCGCGGACACCACGCGGATGACCCTGCAGCCGTTGTCGCAGGCGCAGGCGCAGGCGTTGCGCACGGGATCGCTGGGGCAAGGCGCGTCGTTGCTGGGCGGTGCGTTGCCCGGCGGCGCGATCGTTTCCGCCGCAGTCTCGTCGGTGGGCGCGTTGGCGGGCGGGGGCAGTGGTGCGGCCGCGGCCAGCTATGCGGCAACTGGACGCGCGGCACCGGCGGCGGCGTCGGTCGGCGGGATGGACAAACCCGGTGGCGCGGCCGCCGCTTCGTATGCGCGCTCGCCGCAAGCGGAAGGCGCGCCTGCGCCGTTGCGCAGCAGCAATGCCGACGATGGCCGGATCGACGTGCTCGATCCGCTGCAGGATGGCGATTACGCGCTGACGCTGGTGGTCGAGAAGGCCACCAGCGGGCTGAAAGACACGCTGAAGACCAATGTGCGCACCACGGCGCCGCAACAGGTGCGGATCGTGGTCGGCTTCAGCGTGGAGGCGGGCGTGCTGAAGACCAAGCACGACACCGCCAAGAACTCGATCGGCAACATCCGTTGAAGGATCGCCGCTGATCGCGCCGGTCAGAAGACCTGCGGAGGCTCCCCGCCGACGATCACCACGTCGGCCGGGCGCCGCGCGAACAGGCCGACGCTGACCACGCCGGGGATCTGGTTGATCTCGCGCTCCAGCGCCACCGGGTCGACGATCGACAGGTTGTGCACGTCGAGGATCAGGTTGCCGTTGTCGGTGACCACGCCGTCGCGCCACACCGGCTGGCCGCCGCTGAGCCGCACCAGTTCGCGCGCGACCAGGCTGCGCGCCATCGGGATCACTTCCACCGGCAGCGGGAACCTGCCGAGCACCGGTACCTGCTTGCTCGGGTCGACGATGCAGACGAAGGTCTTGCTGGCCTCGGCGATGATCTTCTCGCGGGTCAGCGCCGCGCCGCCGCCCTTGATCAGGCGCTTGTGCGGGTCGCATTCGTCGGCGCCGTCGACGTACAGCGACAAGGGGCCTGCGGCATTGAGGTCGATCACTTCGATGCCGTGCGACTGCAGCCGCGCCGTGCTCTGCTCGGAGCTGGACACGGCGCCGGCGATGCGGTCCTTCCATGCGGCCAATGCATCGATGAAATAGGCCACGGTGGAACCGGTGCCGACGCCGACGATCATGCCGTCCTCGACGTAGTCGATGGCTCTCTCGGCGGCGAGTCGCTTCATTTCGCTCATTGCAGGTTCCTGTGTGTCCGTGGGGGCGGCTTCGGCCGCGACCGGCGCGATTGCGCGGTCATTCCAGTGAGAGCAGCAGCTTCCATTGCGCCGCGGTGACCGGGAACACCGAAAGCCGGCTGCCCTTCGCGGTCAATGCGAAGCCTTCGCCGAGTGCGTCGGTGTAGCCCCTGATTTCCTCCAGCGGGATCACCCGCTTGAGCTTGCGCTCGAAGGCGACGTCGACCAGGAACCAGCGCGGCTGTTCGCGCGTCGCCTTCTCGTCGAAGTACTTCGACTTCGGGTCGAACTGGGTCTCGTCCGGGTAGGCGATGCTGGCGACGCGGGCCAGCCCGGCGATCCCCGGCACCTTGCAGTTGGAGTGGTAGATCATCACCCCGTCGCCGACGCGCATCCCGTCGCGCATGAAGTTGCGCGCCTGGTAGTTGCGCACGCCGTTCCACGGCTCGGTGCCGACGCGCTCGAGATCGTCGATGCCGAATGCGTCGGGCTCCGACTTCATCATCCAGTAGCGCTTGGCCTTGCTCATGCGATGTCCTCGGCGAGGTAGCTGGCGCGTTCGCTGCAGACGGCATCGAGGCGCACGTCCCAGTCCTCGACGGCGACGGCGTCGACGCGCTGCGCATCGAACCCGGCGCCGGCCAGCCACGGCGGCGCGGCCTGCGCCTGGCGGAACGCGAGGCTGCGATCGTACCAGCCGCCGCCCATGCCGAGCCGATGGCCGTGTGCGTCGAAACCCACCAGCGGCAACACGATCAAGGCCATGTCTCCGGCTTTCGACGCGCCGGCGGATGCGACATCGGGCTCGGGAATGCCGTAACGATTGGTGACCAGCGCATCGCCCGGCTTCCACGGCGCGAAGCGCAGCGTGCCGTCGTCGTGCAGCAGGGGCAGGCAATAGGTGAGCGGGGCCGGCAGGCGCAACTGGAACGCATGCAGGCCGATCTCGCCGTCCATCGCCCAGTAGCCGGCGACGAGGCCCGAAGTCGGCAGGAATGGCAATGCCAGCAGCCGATCCGCCAGCGCTTCGGCGGCGGCGATGCGGGTGGAAGCGGGAAGGGCGCGACGACGTTCGCGCAATCCACGACGCAGTGCGTGTCGATCCGTCTGTGAACTCACGCGATGCGCATCGTGGCCAAAAGAAAAATGTCTCCGCCGTGGCGATGCGTGCGAAACGACCTTGAACCCGGGGTTCAAGTGGGAACGCGTGGCGGCCTTCGGGCTTCCCGCTCAGGGCGGACTTGCACGCCCGGCTACCAATGCGCCCCCGTGGTCGTCATTAAGGGACAAGGCGAATGTTTGCACACGCCGTCGCGCACAGCAGAGGACGCGATCAGTATAGCGCGCGCCGCGGAATGTCGATGCCCGTTTGTCGGATCGCGCGATGCCGCGTGATGGGCGCGATTCAGCCCGTGGGTCCGAGCAGCGCATCCAGCTTGGCGTTGGCGGCATCGAGCAGCTTGAAGGCGGCTTCGTTGCCGCCGCGTTCGTCGCGCAGCTGCTGCAGTTCGTGCGCCAGGTTGAGCGCGGTCAGCACGGCCAGGCGATCGGGTGCGACCAGTTTGTTGCCGCCGCGGATCTCGCGCATGCGCAGGTCGAGCATGCGCGCGGCGGAGGTCAGGCTGGCGCGTTCTGCCTCGCTGACGCCGACGGTGTATTCGCGGTCGAGGATGCGGACGGTGACCGGTTCGCTCTTGGCGGGCTCGTTGCTGCTCACGTGTGCTGCTCCAGCGACTTCAGGCGGCTGATCATCGCCTCGACGCGCGAACGCGCCTGCTCCTGCTTGGCCAGCAGCTGCGCGCGTTCGGCCGCCATCTGTTCGTGTTGCTGGCGCAGGCTGCGGTTCTCGTCCTGCATGCGTTGCATCGACGCAGCCAGCTGGTCGATGCGCGCCAGCAGGCGTTGCAGTTCGGCGGCCAGGTCGCGGTTGTCCATGCCGGCATGATGGGCGCAGCCGAGCGGCAGGGTCAAGGCGTGGCGTGGGTGGCGCCTTCTTCCGCCGCCGCGCGCATGGCGGATCCTTCCCGTTCCGGCCAGCCGTGCACGAACTCCAGGCACTGCCGCGCCTGCAGCGGCGGCGACAGCCAGTAGCCCTGCACCACGTCGCAGCGGTGCTGGCGCAGGAAGGCCAGCTGCTCGGCGGTTTCCACGCCTTCGGCGACCACGTTCAGGCCCAGCGAGCGCGCCATCGCGATCACCGTGGTGGTGATCGCCGCGTCTTCGGTGTCGCCCGGCCTGCCGAGGTCGTCGATGAAGGCCTTGTCGATCTTGAGCGTGGTGATCGGCAGGCGGCGCAGGTAGGCCAGCGAGGAATAGCCGGTGCCGAAATCGTCCACCGCGATCGACACGCCGATGCGGCGGAAGAACTGCAGCCGTTCGGCGGCGAGGTCGGCCTTGGCCATCAGCACGCTCTCGGTGAGCTCGAGTTCGAGCTGGCCGGGATCGACCCCGGTCTCGCGCAGGATGCGTTCCACCGTGCGCGGCAAGTCGCTGTGCAGCAGCTGGGTCGCCGACACGTTGACCGCGATGCTGATGTCGTCGAGCCCCTGGCGCTGCCAGTCGGAGAGGGTGTTGCAGGCTTCGCGCAGCACCCATTCGCCGATGGCGACGATCATCCCGCTTTCCTCGGCGAGCGGGATGAACTGCGCCGGCGGCACCTCGCCGTGTTCGCTGCTGTGCCAGCGCAGCAGGGCTTCGACGCAGCGGATGCGGCCATCGGCCAAGGACAGCTGCGGCTGGTAGGCCAGGCGCAATTCGTCGCGTTCGATCGCGCGCCGCAAGGAGGCGACGAGGCCGGCGCGGCGTCGGCTGTTGCTGTCCATCGACTCGGTGTAGCGCATGAAGGTATGCCGGCCCGCGGCCTTGGCCTGGTACATCGCGGTGTCGGCATGCTTGAGCAGGTCGGTCGGCACCTGCGCATGGTCGGGATACAGGCTGATGCCGATCGACGGCGTGATCACGATTTCCTGGCGATCGTCGATCAGCATCGGCTCGTCGAAGGCGTCGATCACGCGTTGCGCGCAGGCATCGGCTTCGCCGGCGTGGGCCAGGTCCTCCAGCACCACGGTGAATTCGTCGCCGCCGATCCGGGCCACCGTGTGCGTTGCGCCGGCGGCCTGCTGCAGGCGCTGCGCGGCCATGCGCAGGATGCGGTCGCCGGTGGCGTGGCCGAGCGAATCGTTGATGTCCTTGAAGCGGTCGAGGTCGAGGAACAGCAGCGCCACGCAGGTGCCCTGCCGGCGCGCCCGCACGATCGCCCGCGACAGGCGTTCCGCCAGCAGGGTGCGGTTGGGCAGGTTGGTCAGGGTGTCGTAGTTGGCGAGGTAGCGCAGTTCCTGCTCGATGCGGCGGCGGTCGGTGATGTCGGTGGCGACCAGCACGTACAGCCGGCGCTGGGTGCCGGGCTCGAGGATCGCGTGGGTGCGCACCGCGCACAGGAATTCGCGGCCGTCCTTGCGCCGCTGCCACATCTCGCTGTCCCAGTGCCCTTCCTCGCGCATCGCCTTGCGCGACTGTTCGTAGAACGCCGCGTCGTGCTGCTCGCTGTTGGTCAGCGAGGCGTCCTTGCCGACCACGTCCTCCGCTTCGTAACCGCTCATGCGGGTGAAGGCGGGGTTGACGGTGACGAAGTGGAATTCCTCGTCCAGCACCACCACCGCCTCGACCATGTGCCGGGTGACTTCGGTGGCGATGCGGCGTTCGCGTTCCTGCGCGCGGTTGGCGGTGACGTTGCGCGCGGTGCCGGCGATCTTGGTGATGCGCCCGTTGTCGTCGCGCGCCACCGCGCGGCCGCGCGCGCGCACCCACTGCCACCCGCCCTGTTCGTCGTGGATGCGGTGCTCGGACAGGAACATCGGGGCGTGGCCGGTGACGTAGGCGCGCAAGCGCTGCAGCACCGGTTGGACATCGTCCGGATGGATCTGGTGGTCGGTGTCCAGGTCGACCTGCACGTCGAGGTCGTCGCTGCGGCCCGGCTCGATCTGGACTTTCTCCAGTTCGTGGCGCTCCAGGTCGTATTGCCAGTAGAGCTCGTTGGAGGCCCACAGCGACAGCCGGAGCTTTTCCTCGCGTTCGCGCATCGCCCGCAGGTGCTCGCGCTGGTCGCGTTCGCGGCGGCGATGCCCGGCCAGCAGCACGCCGGCCAGCAACAGCACCAGCAGTGCGAGCAACAGGGCCATGTAGTGCGAAGACGGCATCCGGCCAGTGTAGGCAAGCGGGCGGGGGCTCAACAAGCATCGCGGCCGGCGCGATTGCTACACTGCGCTTCCCGTATCGAGAGCGCATGCGTGAGCGAAACCGACCTGCCGGGCTGGGACGATGTCGCGGCCGCCGCGGACCAGCTGGGCCTGGCCAGTACGCCCGCCGAGTTGCATGGCGGACTGTGTGGCTGGCTGGCTGGCGGTGGCGGCGATTCGCGTTCGTGGCCGGCGCTGGTGCTGGCCGACCCCCTGCTGCCGGCGCCCGCCAACGGCGACGCGCTGGACCGGTTGCGCACCGCGAGCGCGGCGCAACTGGCCGATACCGACTTCGGGTTCGAACTGCTGCTGCCGGACGAAGGCCAGGTGATCGAGCGCGCCGGCGGGATGTTCGCCTGGTGCCGCGCCTTCCTCGGCGGCTTCGGCCTGTCGGTAGGCGAGAAGAAGCTGTCCGACGAAGGCGAGGAAGCGCTGGGCGACATCGCCAACCTCGCCGCTGCGCGGGTGGACGACGTGGATCCCGAGGGCGACGAGGAATCGCTGACCGAGATCGAGGAATACGTGCGCATGGCGGTATTGCTGCTGCATGCCGATTGCGCGATGGGGCCCAGGCACCGGCAACGCCTGCACTGAGCGATGATCCTCCAGGCCAGCGAACGCAAGGCACTGGCGCGGCGCCGCAAGCAACTGATGCAGGCGGCCGGCGACGGCGCGATCCTGGTCCTGCCGGCGGCGCCGGAACGCATCCGCAGCCGCGATACCCACTACCCGTACCGGCAGGATTCCGACTTCTGGTACCTCACCGGCTGCAACGAGCCGGAAGCGGTGCTGGTGCTGGTGCCCGGCCGCAAGCACGGCGAGGCGATCCTGTTCTGCCGCGAGCGCGATCCGGAACGCGAAGGCTGGGACGGCCCGCGGCTCGGCCCCGACGGCGCGGTCGAACGGCTGGGCATGGACGACGCCTATCCGATCTCGGACATCGACGACATCCTGCCCGGCCTGCTGGAAGGCCGCCGCCGCGTGCACTACCACCTCGGCCGCGACGCCGACTTCGACCTCAAGCTGATCGGCTGGCTGAACCGCGTGCGCGCGCAGGCGCGGCAGGGCGCGCAACCGCCGCAGGAATTCCTCGAGCTCGGCCACCTGCTGGACGAGATGCGGCTGTTCAAGTCGGCCGACGAAGTGAAGCTGATGCAGCGCGCCGCCGACATCAGCGTCGAAGCCCACCGCGCGGCGATGCGCGCCGCGCGCGCCGGCATCCACGAATACGAACTGCAGGCCGAGGTCGAGCGCGTGTTCCGCATGCACGGCGCGCAGCCGGCCTACGCCAGCATCGTCGGCGCCGGCGCCAATGCCTGCGTGCTGCATTACCGCGACAACGGCGCGAAGTCGCGCGACGGCGAGCTGGTGCTGATCGACGCCGGCGCGGAATACCGCGGCTACGCGTCCGACATCACCCGCACGTTCCCGGTCAACGGCCGCTTCGGCAGGGAGCAGCGCGCGCTGCACGACCTGGTCTGCGCCGCGCAGGCCGCCGCCCTGGCGCAGGCGAAGCCGGGCGTGGCGTACGAGGCCGGCCACGACGCGGCGGTGGCAACCCTGGCCGACGGACTGCTGTCGCTGGGCTTGCTGAAGGGCTCGCTGGAGAGCGTGCTGGCGAACGGCGACTACAAGCGCTACTACCGGCACAAGACCGGGCACTGGCTGGGCCTGGACGTGCACGACGTCGGCGAATACCGCATCGACGGCGACTCGCGCCTGCTCGAGCCGGGCATGGTCTTCACCATCGAGCCCGGCCTGTACATTCCCGCCGACGATGCCAGCGTGCCGGCGAAGTGGCGCGGCATCGGCATCCGCATCGAGGACGACGTGCTGGTCACCCGCGCCGGCCACCAGGTGTTGACCGGCGCGCTCGAGCGCAGCGCGGATCAAACCGAAGCGCTGATGGCACGCTAGGGCTTACGCCGCGAACGCCTCGCGGGTGAGGTTCAGCGGCACGGCCGCGGTGCAGACGACGTCGTCCTCGATGCGGATGCCGCCGTAGGGCTTGAACGCGTCCACCCGCGCCCAGTCGACGGCATCGGCCAGGCCCTTCTGCTTCAGCTCGTCGAGCAACATGTCGATGAAATAGATGCCGGGTTCGATGGTCACCACCATGCCCGGCTGCAGTACCCGGGTGAGGCGCAGGTAGGGATGGCCGTCCGGCCTGGCGATGCTGCCGCCGCGGTCGGATTCGGCGAAGCCGGCCACGTCGTGCACCTGCAGGCCGATGCCGTGGCCGATGCCGTGCGGGAAGAACGCGCCGCTCACGCCGGTCTGCACCGCCGCTTCCGGGCTCACGGTGATCACGCCGAAATCCTTGAGGATGGCCGCCAGCGCGAGGTGCGCATCGAGGTGGACCTGCCTGTAGTCGGTGCCGGCGCGCACCGCGTCGCACATCGTCAGCTGCGCGGCGTCGACCGCGTCGATCATCGCGGCGAACTCGTCGGCCTGCGCCGAATAGGTGCGGGTGATGTCGCTGGCGTAGCCGCCGAAGCTGGCGCCGGCATCGATCAGGAAGCTGCGCGACTGCTTCGGCGGCAGGCGGTCGCGATCGGTGTAGTGCAGCACCGCGGCGTGTTCGTTGAGGCAGACGATGTTGCCGTAGGGCAGGTCGTTGGCGTCCTGCCCGGCGGCCTGGCAATAGGCCAGGTGGATGCCGAACTCGCTGCTGCCGGCGCGGAACGCGCGCTCGGCGGCGCGGTGCGCGCGCACGCCGATGCGGCTGGCTTCGCGCATCATCGCGATTTCGTAGGGCGTCTTGAACGCACGGTGGTACTCGAGGTAGGCGACCACCGGCTGCGGGTTGTTCGGCGCGTAGCCGGCGATCGCGCTCTGCGGTTCGCCGAGGATCGCGCAGCGCGCGGCGTCCTTCGGCAAATGCTGCGCGGCTTCTTCGGCGGTGCGGATGATGGCGATGTCGAAGTGTTCCACCCAGTAACCGCTGGGCATCGCCGGCACCACGTGCCAGTAGTCGTGCGGCTGCAGGAACACCAGCTTCGGCTTGATCCCGGGCGTGATCACCAGCCAGCTGCCCGGCGCCCGGGTGACCGGCAGCCAGGCCTTGAACTGCGGGTTCACCGCATAGGGATAGTCGCGGTCGTCGAAGAACTGGTAGTGCAGGGTGCCGCTGGGCACCAGCAGGTGGTCGAAACCGCCGCGCTGCAATGCCTCGGCGGCGCGCGCCTGCAGGGTTTCGAGGTGCTGCGGGTACAAACCGGCAAGAGCCGGGTTTTCGGGGGTCGCGGCGGACATGGCGCGTTCCAGGGCGGGAAAACGCGATTTTGACCCATTCCGCGCGGTCTCCGCGCGGCCGCGGACGCCTACTTCGGGGCGGGGCTGGCTGCGGCTTCCGCCCAGCGCCGCAAACGCTGCGTGGTCTCGGTGGACAGGCCGAGGAAGCGCAGGCCCACCCAGGATTGGCCCGGCGCGCTGGCGCCGTCGATCCAGAGCACGTGCGAGCCCACTTCGACGGTCTGCGCGCCATTGTTGTCGGGCAAGGCGAAGCGGAACTGGTACAGCGCATCCTCCACCAGCGGCTTGCTGGCGATCAGCAGCACGCCGCTGGCCGAGAGATTGCCGATGCGGCCGATGACTTCCTCGGTCATGGTGTCGGTGACCAGGACCGTGCCGCTCATCGGGCGGCGGGTGGCGCGTCGCGATTCCCTGCCCATGTCAGTTGCTCCGTCCGGGTTCGCTGCCGGCGATCCGGTGCAGGTTCGCCAGCATGCCTTGCCAGGCGGCTTCCGCAGGACCGGTACTGTCGTCGACCACGCGCAGGCCGCCGCGCGCGTACTGGCGCGCGAGCGTGTCGAGGTCGCCGCCGTTCACCCGCTGGCCGCGCCGGTTGAGCAGCAGGGTCTGGCCGGTCTTCGCGCTGAGCCAGGCCAGCTTGACCCGGCGCACGCTGTTGTCCGCCGCATCCACGATCTCGATCCAGCTGCCTTCGGGCAGGTTGCACAGGCGTTCCCATGCGGCCTGCTCGGCGTCCGAGCGCGGTGCGCGCTGCGGTGCGGATTGCCCGGAACTCTGTTCGCCCAGCCGTGCGTGCGACTTCATCTGCATGATGAGTTCGGTGCGCGAGACCAGCGCGTTGTCGTCGCTGCGGCCGCTGGCCAGCATGCGCGCGATCGTCGCCGCGTCGTCGTCGTGGTAGCCGACCTGGCCGAGCGTCTCCTGCACGCTTGCCAGCAAATCGGGATCCGGATCGTCGCTGCCGCCGCTGGTGCAGGCATCGACCAGCCGCGCGGTGATCGCGCGCTGCTTGCGCCACACGTCCGAATCCTCGCCGTTGCGCAGCAGCGACAGGGTCATCGCGTCCGCCCAGGCCTGGTCGAACAGGGTGGCGCTGAAGCGCGGCAGGCTGCGCGCGCCGACGATCCCGGCGATTTCCGCATTGGCCTGCAGGCGCGCCAGTTCCAGCTTGTCGCGCCCGCGCGCGGCATCGATCTGCCGCCGTTCGGCGATCTCGATCTTGCGCGCCTGCGATTGCAGCCCGGTCTGCAGCGCGTTGTTGGCGGCGATGAAGGTTTCCGGGCTGGCATCCGCGTCCTGCTGCACGGTTTCGACCGTTTGCCGCAGCAGGTCCAGCATCGGCGCGTCGAAATCGTCGTCCGCCGACCAGCGCGCGCCGGCGACCGATACCGCGTCGAGCAGCATCCGCGCCGGATGCGCGGGGTCGACGAAGAAGTTGTGGTCGCGCAGCGCCAGCTGCAGCAAGGGCATCCGCAGCCGCTGCACCAGGGCATCGCCGGGCGTGCCCGGGCGCAGGTCGCGGTTGAGCTGGGTATGGAACATGTCCAGCAGCTCGAAGCTGTCGTCGTCGTCCTCCACCAGCTTCACGCCGTGTCCGTGCGACTGCCGGGCCTGGGCCAGCAGGTTCTGGCGGATTTCGGCCACCGCGTTCTGCTTCGGGTTGGCGCTGCGCAGGCGCTTGAGGGCGCTGAGCACGTCGCTGCCGGGCAGGGCTTCGCGCGCGCGCTCGTCGGCACCGCCCGGGCGCAGCTTGGCCAGCAAGGTGCGGCGCTTGGCCAGCAGCCCCTGCAATGCGGCGAAGCCGCTGCGCGCGGCGGCGGCGAAACCGCTGGCGCCCCCGGCTGCGGCGATCGGGCCGCCGGCCGGCGTGCTGGCGCCGCTGCCGCCTGCGCCTGCACCGGCGGGGGGCTTGGTCGTTGCGGGCAGCACCGGCGCCCCCGGCGTACTCGCCGGGCGCACGCGCACCGGCACGAAGCTCAGGTGCGGCAGGACGCCGTCGTCGGCAAGCCGTGCGTTGAGCGCCTCCAGCAGGGTGCTGTAGTAGGCCATCGCGGTCTTGTCGTAGAAATGGTAGATCGACAGGCGCGCTTCCAGCGGCAGCGACAGCGCGACGCAGGCGAGGTGTAGTGCATCGCCCATCGCATGCGGGCCGAACGGCAGGTGTTCCGCGTCGAAGGCCGGCGAGCCGGCGAGCACGCCGAAGCGCTGCCCCATCAATTGCAGGGCCAGGCTGTTGCGCACCTCGTGGCGCGCGGAGAGGTCGAACAGCACGGCGTATTCGTCCGCGTGCTCGTCGTCGACCAGGCTCAGCCCCTGGCTGGGGGCATGCAGGGAGGCGATTTCCGGGCGCTGCAATTGCGGGTGCAGGCCGGCCAGGTTGGCCTCGATCACGCCCAGCAGTTCGGGCGTGAAGCGCGCGGCGTTGTCGCGCAGCTTGCGCAGGGCCATGTTGTAGAGGTCGCGCATCTGCGGGTTCTGCGCCCGCTCGCTCTGCCTCGCGAGGTCATGCTCCGTTTCCAGCAACACGGTCTGCATCTGCCGATGCAGGTCCGCGCTGGCGATGGTCAGCATGTTTTCCAGCGCGCGCTTCACCCGGCGCGGGAAGCTGGCCGCGGTCAGCGTCTTCGGGCGGTGGCTGTGTTGCGTCGAACCGTTTGCGGCCATCGGCGTCCCCCAACGCGTCGGCAATTCCACCAATGGTATGCGTGGAACGGCGTTGCCTCAATCCACGCAATTCAGTCCAGGAACAGGCCAATCGCGTCGTTGGCGAAGCGACGGCCGAGTTCGGTCGGGCGCAGCCAGTCCTCGTCGGCGTCCAGCCAACCGCGTTCGCGGGCGATGGCGACCTGCGCCGCGATGGCGGCGCGGGGCAGGCCGGTGCGTGCCTCGAACATCGCCATCGGCACGCCTTGGTTGAGGCGCAGCGCGTTCAGCATGAAGTCGAACGGCAAGCGTTCCGTCGAGAGAACCTCGTCGCCGCCGATCGCCGAGGCGGTGCCGGCCTTCAGCAGGTACTCGCTCGGATGCTTCACCTTCCAGCGGCGCAGCACCTGCTGCTGCGCGCCCAGGGTGAGCTTGCCGTGCGCGCCGGCGCCGATGCCGAGGTAGTCGCCGAATTTCCAGTAGTTCAGGTTGTGTGCGCATTGCCGGCCTTCGCGCGCGTAGGCGCTGACTTCGTACTGGGCGAAACCGGCTTCGGCCAATCGTGCCTGGCAGGCGTCCTGCATGTCCCATGCGCTGTCTTCGTCGGGAATGCCCGCGGGCGGGCGCGCGGCGAATACCGTGTTCGGCTCCAGCGTCAGCTGGTAGTGGCTGATGTGCGTCGGCTGCAGGGCGACCGCGCGTTCGATGTCGTGCTCCGCCATCGCCAGGGTCTGTTCCGGCAAGGCGTACATCAGGTCGAGGTTGAAGTTGTCGAAGCCGGCATCCTGCGCCGCCTTCACCGCGCGCTCGGCATCGCCGCTGGAATGGATGCGGCCCAGGCGCTGCAGGCAGCCGTCGTCGAAGCTCTGCACGCCGAAGCTGAGCCGGTTCACCCCGGCCTTGCGATAGCCGGCGAACGGGCCGTGCTCGACCGTGCCCGGGTTCGTCTCGAGGGTGATCTCCGCATTCGGCGCGAAGCGCAGGCGCGCGCTGGCCAGCTGCAGGAAGCGGTCGATGCTGGCCGGCGGGAACAGCGAAGGCGTGCCGCCGCCGAAGAACACGCTGTGGACGGTGCGGCCCCAGGCCAGCGGTAGGTCGAAGTCGAGGTCGGCGATCAGGGCGTCGACATAAGCGTCGAACTGCAGCGCGCCGCGTTGCTCGTGCGAATTGAAGTCGCAGTACGGGCATTTGCGCACGCACCACGGCAGGTGCACGTACAGCGACAGCGGCGGGGTGACGAGCATCGCCGGTTTCAGCTGCGCAGCAGCTCGCGCAGCTTCGCCAGCGCCTGGCCGCGGTGGCTGTCGCGACTCTTCACGGCGGCCGGCAGTTCCGCCGCGCTGCAGTCGTGCGCAGGCGAGAAGAACACCGGGTCGTAGCCGAAGCCGTTGCCGCCGCGGCGTGCGTGCAAGACGCGGCCATGCCAGAGGCCTTCGGCGAGGATCGGCATCGGGTCGTCGGCATCGCGGACCAGGGCCAGCACGCAGACGAAATGCGCGCCGCGCCGCGCATCGTCGACGCCGTCGAGTTCGCGGAGCAGCTTGTCGATGTTCGCCTCGCTGTTGCCATGCACGCCGGAGTAGCGCGCCGAATACAGGCCGGGCGCGCCGCGCAACGCATCCACGCACAGGCCGGAATCGTCGCCCAGCGCGGGCAGGCCGGTTGCGCGCGATGCATGGCGCGCTTTCAGGATCGCGTTCTCGACGAAGGACAGGCCGGTTTCCTCGGCATCCTCCACCCCGAATTCCGACTGCACGTGCAGCTCGAACCGCTCGCCGAGCAGTTCGCGCAGCTCCGCCAGCTTGCCGGCATTGGAAGAGGCAAGGATCAATTGCATGCGCGCGGCTCGATCAGGTCCCAACGGTTGCCGTACAGGTCGCGGAACACGACCACGTTGCCATAGTCTTCATGGCGCGGCGGTTCTTCGAAGTGCGCGCCCGCAGCGGCCAGTCGTGCGTGGTCGCGGGCGAAGTCGTCGGTGTGCAGGAAGAAGCCGACCCGGCCGCCGTGCTGGTCGCCGACCACGGCTGCCTGCACCGGCGTCGCCGCCTCGGCAAGCAACAGGCTGAAGCGCGCGTTGCCCGCAGGCGCCATCCGCACCCAGCGCTTGCCGCCGCCGCGGTCGGTGTCTTCCAGCAATTCGAAACCCAGCGTATCGCGATACCAGGCGATCGCCTCGTCGTAGTCGCGCACGACCAGCGCGACCATCGCGACATGGGGTGCAAACGCGGGTAGGGTCACGAAGCCAGTGCCGCCTGTTGCGCGGCGAACAGTTCGCCGCAGCCCTTTTCCGCCAAGGCGAGCAGGGCATCGAGTTCGTCGCGGCGGAAGGCGTGGCCTTCGGCGGTGCCCTGCAGCTCGATGAAGCCGCCGCCGTCGTTCATCACCACGTTCATGTCGGTGTCGCAGTCGCTGTCCTCGGCGTAGTCGAGGTCGAGCACCGGGGTGCCGCGGTAGATGCCGGCCGACACGGCGGCGACTGCGCCGAACACCGGGTTCTTCGCGATCTCCTTCCGCGCCTGCAGCCAGCGCACCGCATCGACCAGGGCGACGTAGGCGCCGGTGATCGCCGCGGTGCGGGTGCCGCCGTCGGCCTGCAGCACGTCGCAGTCCAGGGTGATGGTGCGTTCGCCGAGCGCGCCGCGGTCGACGCAGGCGCGCAGCGAGCGGCCGATCAGGCGCTGGATCTCCAGCGTGCGCCCGCCCTGCTTGCCGCGCGCGGCTTCGCGGTCGTTACGGGTGTTGGTCGAGCGCGGCAACATGCCGTATTCGGCGGTGACCCAGCCTTCGCCCTTGCCGCGCAGGAAGCCGGGGACGCGGTTCTCCACGCTGGCGGTGCACAGCACGCGGGTGTCGCCGAACGCCACCAGCACCGAGCCTTCGGCATGGCGGGTATAGCCGCGGGTGATCGAAACGGCGCGCAGTTGCTCGGGGCTGCGGCCGCTGGGGCGGGAAAAGGACATGCAGGCGTTCTGCCTAGAAGACGCGGCAATCGGCGGGGCGCTAGATTACCATTCGCCTCCCGCAGGCCCTGGATTCCGCATGATCCGCAGCATGACCGCCTTCGCCGCCGGCGAACGCGCCACCGAATGGGGCGTGCTGGGCTGCGAACTGCGCTCGGTGAACCACCGTTTCCTCGAACTCGGCCTGCGCCTGCCCGAGGAACTGCGCGCCTACGAACCGATGCTGCGCGAGCGCGTCGCCGCGCGCATCTCCCGCGGCAAGCTGGACCTGGCCATGCGCCTGCGCGCGCCGGAATCGCATGCCGGCATGCATCTGAACCAGGCGATGGTCGACGAGCTGGCGCGGCTGAACCTCGACCTGGCGACGAAGTTCCCCGGCCTGCGCACCAGCCTGACCGAACTGCTGCAGTACCCGGGCGTGGTGCAGGGCCGCGGCGTCGACGTCGAGGCGATGCAGCGCGAGGTGCTGGCCCTGCTGGATGCGGTGCTCGACGATTTCCTCGCCGCGCGCGAACGCGAGGGCGACAAGCTGGCGCTGGTGATCGGCGAACGCGCCGCGGCCATCGCGAGGATCGCGGGCGAGGTGCGCACGCTGGTGCCGCTGATCCGCGCCGGCCAGCGGCAGAAGCTGGAAGCGCGCCTCGCCGACCTGTCGCAACCCGCCGATCCCGGCCGCCTCGAGCAGGAACTGGTGATCTGGCTGCAGAAGCTCGACGTCGACGAGGAACTCGACCGCCTCGACAGCCACCTGTCCGAACTGCGCCGGGTGCTCGGGCAGAAGGAGCCGGCGGGCCGGCGCCTGGATTTCCTCCTGCAGGAATTCAACCGCGAGGCGAATACCCTGGGCAGCAAGTCGGTGGACGCGCGCACCAGCAACGCGGCGGTCGAGCTGAAGGTGCTGATCGACCAGGTCCGCGAACAGATCCAGAACATCGAGTAGCGGAGCAGCGAGCATCCCATGCGCGGAACCCTGTACATCGTCGCCGCGCCTTCGGGCGCTGGAAAGTCCAGCATCGTCAACGCGGTGCTGGCGCGCGACCCGAACATCTGCCTGTCGATCTCGTTCACCTCGCGCCAGCCGCGGCCGGGCGAGCGCCATGCCGAGCACTACAACTTCGTCAGCGCCCCCGAGTTCGAGGCGATGGTTGCCGCCGGCGACTTCTTCGAGCATGCGCTGGTGCACGGCGACTGGAAGGGCACCGCGCGGCAGTCGGTGGAGCCGCAGCTGATGGCCGGCCGCGACGTGCTGCTGGAGATCGACTGGCAGGGCGCGCGCCAGGTGCGCGCGCGGATCCCGGATGCGGTCAGCGTGTTCATCCTGCCGCCCTCGCGGATCGCGCTGGAGCAGCGCATGCGCAAGCGCGGGCAGGACAGCGAGGCGGTCATCGCCAGGCGCCTGGCCGCCGCGCGCGAGGAGATGAGCCACTACGGCGAATTCGACTACGTGATCGTCAACGAGGACTTCGAGACCGCGGTCGGCGAGATGTGCAGCATCTTCACCGCCAGCCGGCTGCGCAAGGATGCGCAGGTGGCGCGGCATTCCCGGCTGATCACGTCGTTGCTGGTCGATGACCCTGACCAGCCGGGTTGAACGGCCTAAGTTTTTGATTTTCAAGGCTTGGCCTTGCGATTCAGGCCGTTTGTGGCTAGACTTGCCGCCCCCTTGAACCACTCGGCGGCCAGCAGGTCGCAGGACAGATATGGCCCGTATTACCGTCGAAGATTGCCTGGAAGTGGTCGATAACCGCTTCGATCTCGTGATGATGGCTGCCAAGCGCGCCCGCCAGCTGGCCGGCGGCGTGGAGCCGAAGCTGGACAACAGCGAAGCCAACGACAAGCCCACCGTGCTGGCCCTGCGCGAGATCGCCGCGCGCGCGATCGACACCGGCTACATCGATGCCGTCGAAAAGTCCGAGCGCGAGCGCAAGGAGCGCGAGGCGCTGGAATGGGCCGCTGCCGAAGTGGTGGCCGGCGACGACGACATGAAGGGCGACGACTGATCGCCCGGCTCGATCGCTTCGATCGATTGCATGAAACGGCCCCGCGGGGCCGTTTCTTTTTGTCCGGATTTCGTTTGCGAGCTTGCCGGCGCGGGGTTAGGCTCGGGCCATGAGTCCCGGAGACCCCGCGCTTGCCATGCCGTTCCCCGCGCCCGATGAGGACGCGGTGCCGGAGTACGTGCAGGCGCTGGAGCGGGCCGCGGACTACCTGCCGGAGGCGCAGCGCGCGCAGCTCAGGCGCGCATGGGCGGTCGGCGCCGCCGCGCACGCCGGGCAGACCCGCAAGTCCGGCGAGCCCTACATCACCCATCCGGTGGCGGTGGCGCAGGTGCTGGCGGAGCAGGGACTGGACGTCGAGACCCTGGTCGCGGCGATCCTGCACGACACCATCGAGGACACCCCGCTCTCGCGCGGCGACATCGCCCAGCAGTTCGGCGAGACCGTGGCCGAGCTGGTCGATGGCGTCACCAAGCTGGACAAGCTGCATTTCGCCGACCGCCAGGAGGCCGCCGCGGAAAGTTTCCGCAAGATGCTGCTGGCGATGTCGCGCGACCTGCGGGTGATCCTGATCAAGCTGGCCGACCGCCTGCACAACATGCGCACGCTGGGCGCGCAATCGGTCGAGGCGCGCCGGCGGATCGCCAACGAGACCCTCGACATCTACGCGCCCATCGCCCAGCGGCTGGGCATGAACCTGATCAAGTCGGAACTGCAGGACCTCGGGTTCCGCGCCCTGCATCCGTGGCGGCACGCGGTGATCGAGAAGCGCATCCGCAGCCAGCCGCTGGTGCGGCGCGAGGCGCTGGCCAAGATCGAGGCGCAGCTGGCGCAGAAGCTGGCGATGGAAAAGGTCGAGCATCGCCTGGTCGGGCGGATCAAGACCCCGTGGAGCATCTACACCAAGATGCGCGCCGAGCACCGCAGCTTCGCCCAGGTGATGGACGTGTTCGGGTTCCGCGTGGTGGCGAACTCGGTGGCCGAGTGCTACCACGCGCTGGGCGTCGCGCATTCGGTGTACAAGCCGCTGGACGGGCGCTTCCGCGACTTCATCGCGATCCCCAAGGCCAACGGTTACCAGTCGTTGCACACGGTCCTGTTCGGGCCGTACGGGTCGCCGATCGAGGTGCAGATCCGCACCCGCGAGATGGACCTGGTGGCCGAGCGCGGCGTGGCCGCGCATTGGGCCTACAAGCACGGCGAGGATCCGGGCAACAGCGCGCAGAGCCGCGCCTCGGCGTGGATCGCCAACCTGGTCGAAAGCCAGCGCGGCACCGGCTCCTCGCTGGAATTCCTGGAGAACGTCAAGGTCGACCTGTTCCCGGACGAGGTCTACCTGTTCACCCCGAAGGGCGACATCCTGGCCTTGCCGCGCAACTCCACCGCGCTCGACTTCGCCTACGCGGTGCATACCGACGTCGGCAACCACGCGGTGGCCGCGCGGGTGGACAAGAAGCTGGCGCCGCTGCGCGCCAAGCTGGCCAGCGGCCAGAGCGTGGAGATCATCACCGCCAAGTCGGCGGCGCCGAGCGCGCAGTGGCTGGAATTCGTGGTCTCCGGCAAGGCGCGCACCGCGATCCGCCACCAGCTCAAGCACCTCGAACACGAGGACGCGGTGCAGCTGGGCCATCGCATGCTCGACCGCGCGCTGGGCACGCAGGACACCTCGCTCGACCGCCTGCCGGCGGCGCGGCTGGATGCCTATCTCGCCGAGAACCGCTATCCGCGGCTGGAAGCGCTGCTGGCCGACATCGCCCTCGGCAACCGCATGCCGGCGCAGGTGGCGCAGTCCTTGTCCGCGCAGGAACAGGCGCCCGACCTGCTGAAGCCGGCGCAGCTCGTGCCGCAGGAACGCATCCTGATCACCGGCGCCGAACGCGGGGTGATCAGCTTCGCGCAGTGCTGCCTGCCGATCCCGGGCGACGAGATCATGGGCTACCACAGCGCCGGCAAGGGCATCGTGGTGCATCGCCTCGAATGCCCGAACGTGGCCGAATACCGCAAGTCGCCGGAACGCTGGGTGCCGATCGGCTGGGACCGCCAGGTCAGCGGCGATTTCGATGCCGCGCTGCGCATCGAAGTGGAGAACCGTCCCGGGGTGCTGGCGCAGGTCGCCGCGGCGATCGCGCATGCGGAATCCAACATCGACCGCGTCGAATACCTGGAGCGCGACACCCGCATCGCCGCGATCCGCTTCGCCATCGAGGTGGCGGATCGCAAGCACCTGGCGGAAGTGATCCGCCGCATCCGCCGCCTGAGCGTGGTCCACGGGGTGCAGCGGCTGTAAGCGCGAAGCCCGCCGCGCATGCGGCGTGCGCAACTGGCCGCGCACCTACAATGGGATTTTCGACGGAGTCCGCCATGCCCCGCACCGCCATCCACAGCGACCACGCTCCCGTCGCCATCGGCCCGTATTCGCAGGCCACCCGCGCCGGCAACCTGGTGTTCTTCAGCGGTCAGATCCCGCTGGATCCGGCCACCGGCAACCTGGTCGAAGGCGACATCGCCGCCCAGGCGCGGCGCGCCTTCGACAACCTGAAGGCGGTCTGCGAAGCCGCGGGCGGGACGATGGACGACATCGCCCGCGTCGGCCTGTACCTCACCGACCTCTCGCAGTTCGCCGCGGTCAATGCGGTGATGGGCGAATACTTCGCGCAGCCGTATCCGGCGCGTTCCACCATCGAGGTGCCCGCGCTGCCGAAAGGCGCGGTGTTCGAGGTCGACGCGGTGATGGTGCTCGGCTGAGCGCGCTCAGCGCCGCGTGCGCGCGGCGCTCGGGGGGGCGCCGGTCCAGCGCTTGAACGCGCGGCGGAATTCGCGCGGATCGCGGAAGCCGACCTGCGCGCCGACCGCAGCAATGCTGAGCGACGGTTCCTGCAGCAGCGCCAGCGCGCGCTCGATGCGCAGGCGGTCGTGGATGGCGTGGAAGCTGGTGCCTTCCTGGCTGAGCTGGCGGCGCAGGGTGCGTTCGCTGACGTGCAGGCGCGCGGCGATGCCGGCCAGTTTCGGATCCTCGGCCAGCGCCTCGCCGAGCAGGCGGGCCACGGCGGTGCCGACCGCGCCGCGGGTGTCCGGTTGCGGCATCTGCGCCTCGCACAGCGCCAGCACCTGCCAGGATGCGGTCGGGTTGTGGGTGCGCAACGGGGTCGCCAGCACCTGCGCATCGAGCAGCAAGCGGTTGTGCGGCTGGTCGAACGCGAGCGGGCAATCGAACACCTCGCGGTAACGCGCGACATGCGCGGGCGCCGGATACGCGAAGTCGAGCCCGAGCGGGCGCAGCGGTGCGCCGAGCAGGCCGCTGCCCAGCGCCAGGCAGCTGCTGATGAATTCCTCGGCCACGAAGGGTTCGATCGCGGCGCTGCCGGCGATGCGTTCGGCCCCCAGCGCGAGCACGCCGGGTACGGGCGAAGGCAATTCGACGAAATGCATCAGGCTGCCGACCACCGGGGTGAAGCGCAGGCCGATCTGCAAGGCTTCGCCGAAGCTCGCGGCGGTGCTCATCGCCAACCCGACCAGGCCGAAATTGCCGATGTGCTGGCTGCGCCCGAGTTCCAGGCCGATGTCGGCCGGCAGCGCGGGGAGCGCGCGTTCGATGATCGCCGCCGCCAATTCCGCCGGCAGGCGGACGTCGGGGGCCTCCAGGTCGCGGCGTTGCAGCCCGGTACCGGACAGCCACGAGGTCGAGGCGGCGCCGAGCGCATCGGCGGCGGCGAACAGGCCCAGCAGCAGGAACGGGGAGAGGGTCGAAGCGGCCGGCCTGGCAGTGGGACGCAGCGTCATCGCGGGTTGCGACCTCGAGCGGGTTGGCCGGAAATCCCCCCTAGTGTGCCGCATTCGCCCTCGTCGTGTCGGCCGGCAGGCGGGAGACTCGGCGGCACATTGCGGCTGCGCCGCGGCCGGGAGGGGAGTCCATGGCATCGATGAAGCACGCATCCGTCCTTGCCCTTGCGGTGCTGGCCGCAGGCTGCGGGCGGGGCGAACAGGCCCGCCACGTGGCCGGCCCGGAGGTCGCCGCCGGCGATGCCGCGTTCGCCGCGAAATTCCGCGAGCAGCTGCTGGATGCCAAGCCGGGCGACGTGATCGAGGTGCCGCCGGGCAAGCACAGCTTCGACCGCAGCCTGAGCCTGCGCGTGGACGGGGTGACCATCCGCGGCGCCGGGCCGGACAAGTCGGTGCTGAGCTTCAAGGGCCAGAAGGCCGGTGCGGAAGGCCTGCTGGTCAATGCCAACGGCTTCACCCTGGAGAACATCGCGATCGAGGACAGCAAGGGCGACGGGCTCAAGGTCAACGAGGCCGAGAACGTCACCATCCGCAACGTGCGGGTGGAGTGGACCGGCGGGCCGAACCCCGGCAACGGCGCCTACGGCCTGTACCCGGTGAAGACCCGCAACGTGCTGATCGAGGACGCGGTGGCGATCGGCGCGTCGGATGCCGGCATCTACGTCGGCCAGTCGCGCGACGTGGTGGTGCGCAACAGCCGCGCCGAGTTCAACGTGGCCGGCATCGAGATCGAGAACACCATCAACGCCGACGTCTACGGCAACACCGCCACCCACAACACCGGCGGCATCCTGGTGTTCAACATGCCGGCGCTGTCGCAGCAGGGCGGCGCGGTGCGCATGTTCCGCAACAAGGTGGTGGATAACAACACGGAGAACTTCGGCGCCAAGGGCACGCCGGTCTCCAGCGTGCCGGCCGGCAGCGGGGTCGTGGTCAATTCCAACGACGACGTCGAGATCTTCGACAACGACATCGCCGGCAACAAGACCGCCAACATCATCGTCTCCAGCGTGTATTCCACCGGCTACAAGGACGACAAGGCGGCCAGCGAATTCGACCCGTACCCGGAGCGCATCAACGTCTACGGCAACCGCCTGTCCGGCGGCGGCGATTCGCCGGATGGACTCGACCTGAAGACGCTCAAGGTCGCGCTGTACGGCCTCAACGGCAGTTTCCCCGACGTGCTGTTCGACGGCTACGTCAACAAGGCGCGCAAGGAGGGGCCGCAGATCTGCCTGCGCGACGTCTCCGGCGTGGTCAACGCGGATGGCCCCGGCGGCTACAAGAACGCGGTGAAGGACGCCAGGCCCTACGCCTGCGACTTGCCGAAGTTGCCGGCGATCGACCTCAAGCGCGGTTGATGGCGCGTCGCCTCATCGCGGTCGTCGCCGTCCTGTGCATGGCGGCCTGCGCCCGCACGCCTGAGCCGGTGCAGTTCTTCGCCGATGGCCAGCCGCAGTCGCTGGCCGACTGGCATGTGGTCGAGCTGCGCGACGGCAAGCTGGTGCCCAACGCAGGCGTGCTGCCCTATGACCTCAACACGCCGCTGTTCACCGACTACGCGCACAAGCTGCGCACGGTGTGGATGCCGAAGGGACAGGCCGCGCGCTACGACGCTGGCGAAGAGTTCGAGTTCCCGGTCGGCACCATCCTCAGCAAGACGTTCTACTACCCGCGGGGCGAAGGCGATGCGGTGCTGCGCAGCGCCGACGCGGGTCCGGATCTGCGCGCTGGCGGACTCGAACTGGCGAAGGTGCGCCTGGTCGAGACCCGCTTGCTGGTGCGGCGCAAGGACGGCTGGGTCGCCTTGCCCTATGTATGGAACGCGGCGCAGACCGAAGCCGTCCTGATGCGCGGCGGCGAACTGGTGCCGCTGAGCCTGGTCGCCGCCGATGGCAGCCGCGAACAGGCGGAGTATGCGGTGCCCGACCAGAACCAGTGCGCGGGTTGCCACGGCAACGACATGAAAACCCGCGCGCTGCATCCGCTGGGCCCGAAGGCGCGCCACCTCAATCGCGACTTCGCCTACGCGGACGGCAGCGCCAACCAGCTCGCGCGCTGGACGCAAGCGGGCTATCTGCGCGGTGCGCCGGCAGCGGATGCCGCGCCGCGCAACGCGAACTGGCTCGACGCGAAACAGCCGCTGGATGCGCGTGCGCGCGCCTACCTCGACATCAACTGCGGCCATTGCCACAACCCGAAAGGGCCGGGCAACACTTCCGGCCTGTGGCTGGATGCGGCGACGCGCGAACCGTTGCGGCTGGGCCGCTGCAAGCTGCCGATCGCGGCCGGCAAGGGCACCGGCGATCGCCGCCACGACATCGTGCCCGGCCAGCCGGATGCCTCGATCCTGACCTACCGCATGGTCAGCGAAGACCCTTCGGCGATGATGCCGGAGCTCGGCCGTAGCGTGGTCCACGACGAAGGGGTACAACTCATCCGGGACTGGATCGCGGCGATGCAGGGGAGCTGCGACACGGATGCGCCAACGACCGCGGACGCGCCATCGCGGCATGTTGCAGCGATGTAGAAGCATTCAATCCAAGACGCCTAGCGAAAGGGGAGCCGCCAGATGACGTTCACCAAGCCACGCACACTCGCCACCGGCCTGCGCCGCGCGATCCTCGCCGCCGGCGCCCTGTCCGCCACCGGCGTGGCGTTCGCGCAGGACGCGCCGCAGCCCGCGCCGCAGGACAAGGACGCGAAGACGCTGGACACGGTCACGGTCACCGCGCAGAGCCGCGAACAGGAACTGCAGGACGTGCCGATCGCGTTGCAGGTGGTGAATTCCGAGCTGCTCAACGACGTGGCGGCGGAGGACCTGGGGGACATCGACGCGTTCGTGCCCGGGCTCGAGGTCGACGCGGTGCAGCCCACCCAGCCGGGCTTCAAGCTGCGCGGCATCGCCACCGACGACTTCGGCATCGGCACCGATCCCGCGGTCGGGGTGTTCGTCGACGGCGTGTACGGCGGCCGCGGCGGTGGCGTGCTGCTGCCGTTCGTCGACGTGGAGCGCATCGAAGTGCTGAAGGGGCCGCAGGGCACCCTGTTCGGGCGCAATACCGCGGCCGGCGCGATCTCGCTGATCACCCGTCGCCCGCAGCCCGAATTCGAGGCGCGCGCATCCGTGCGCGTCGGCAACTACGGCAAGCGCTACATCGACGGCATGCTCAACATCCCGACCGGCGCGCGCTCCGCGTTGCGCATCAATGCGCTGAGCAACAAGAGCGACGGCTGGATCCAGGACGGCGCCACCGGCAAGGACCTCAATGGCGACAACGTGTGGGCCACGCGCGCGGCCTGGCAACTGCACGCCGGCGACGACACCACCATCCTGCTGAGCTGGGACCACGAGGACCTGGACCAGAACGGCCGCGTCAGCACCGGCATCGTGCCGCTGCCGGCATATCCGCAACGGCCGACCGCGCCGGCCGACCCGGACACCTACCTCGACCCGCGCAAGCTCGACACCTTCAGCGACACCGACGTCAGCGACGAGGCGCGCCTGTTCGACGGCGTCAACCTGATCATCGACCACGACACCGGCTGGGGCACGCTGACCTCCACCACCTCGTGGCGGCAGTACGACTCCAACAACTGGACCGAGGAGGACGGCACCAATCGCGCCGACCTCTACATCGATTCGCAGAACACCGAGAGCAACGAGACCTGGTACCAGGAACTGAAGCTGCGCGGCTTCAACGACAAGTTCGACTGGGTGGTCGGCGCGAGTTATTTCAAGGAAGACGCGTACCAGACCAGCGAGGTCAACACGAATACCACCGCGGTCGACAACATCGTGCGCAACCTCGGCATCGCGCCGACCCCGGACGGCAGCCTGTTCGGCTATTTCAGCGCGGTGGCGCAGCAATTCCACATCCCGGTGTCGTTGCTCGGCCACCACTGGAACGAACGCTTCATCAACACCCTCGGCACCACCGCCTACGCCGTCTTCGGCGACGTGATCTGGCACGCCACCGACAAGACCAACCTGACCTTCGGCCTGCGCTACACCCGCGACGAGAAGAAGTTCAGCTGGCTCAACAACCCGCGCAGCGCGCCGGAGCTGGACGCGGCCTTGAACACCCTGGAGCAGGTCGGGTTCTTCGCCGCGCTGGCGCAGATGAACATCCCGATCACCAAGCAGAGCTTCATCTTCGACATGGCCTTCATCGATCCGCCGGCGATCGCCAACAAGGGCATCACCAACCGCGCCAAGAAGAGCTGGAGCGACTGGAGCCCGCGCCTGGTGCTGGACTACCACTTCAACGACACCGGCATGGTGTTCGCCTCGCTGGCGCATGGCTACAAGGCGGGCGGCTACAACGCGCTGCAGATCGGCCCGACCTTCGACAACGAGGACGTGTGGAACCTCGAGGCCGGCGTCAAGCAGTCGTTCGGCGACTTCGCCTACAACGCCTCGCTCTACCGCTACAACTACGACAACCGGCAGGCGGTGCGCCTGATCGATCCCGACCCGAACAACCCGACCGACATCCCGCGCTTCGTGGTCGACACCGGCGACCTCGAGGCCTGGGGCCTGGAAGCCGATGCGCAGTGGCAGGTCAGCGAGGCGTTCTCGCTCAACGGCGCGCTGGCGTGGATCGATTCCACCTACAAGAACTACATCACTCCCGATGGTGTCGATCTGGACGGGCAGCCGACCGGCGAACCCCACTTCAGCGCGTCGTTGGGCGCGGCCTATGTCGCCGACCTCGGCGACAGCGGGCGGCTGCGCTTCTCCGCGCGCCACGCCTATCGCGGGGCGACCCGTTGCAACGACGCCTCCGGTTCGCAGGGCGATTGCGGCCAGTACCCGCTGTTCCGCATCGGCGAATCGCGGCAGCGCACCGACCTGCGGGTGTCGTGGAGTTCGCCGCAGGACCGCTGGACGGTCGCGGCCTACGGCAACAACGTGTTCGACAACCGCTACGTCACCGGCCTGAATACCTACGGCGCCGCGGTGCTGGGCGTGGTCGGCGCCGGCGTGACCCCGCCGCGTACCTATGGACTGGAAGTGACGCTGAAGTACTGAGCCTTGCGCGGAACATGCGGGCGCATCGGCACCGCCGGTGCGCCCGTCTTCTTTCCGGGTTTTGCTTTCGCGCCGATGCGGTCATGCTTGGCGCATGCCGAAGCGATCCGGCGGCGTCGCCGTCGACCTCAACCAGCAACCGCTTGCCAGCCTGCGCGGGGTCGGTCCGTCGATGGCGGAGAAACTCGCCGCGCGCGGCCTGCTGACCCTGCAGGACCTGTGGCTGCACCTGCCGCGGCAGTACGAGGACCGCACCGCGCTGACCGCGATCCGCGCGCTGCAGCCCGGCGTCGCCGCCCAGGTCGAGGGCAAGGTCGAGGCGGTCGAACGCGGCTTCCGTTACCGGCCGATGCTGCGGGTCGCGATTTCAGACGAAGCGCGCGGCACCCTCGTGCTGCGCTTCTTCCATTTCCGCGCGCAACAGGTGGCGCAGTTCGCACCGGGCGCGCGCGTGCGCGCCTACGGCACGCCGCGTCCCGGCCAGCACGGGTTGGAGATGGTGCATCCGAGCTATCGCATCCTCGGCGAAGGCGAGCATGCGCTGGGCGATGCGCTGGATCCGGTGTATCCGGAGATCGAGGGCATCGGCCCGGCCAACCTGCGCAAGTTGATCGGCTTGGCGCTGGAACGATTGCCGGATGCGGAAGCGCTGGAATTGCTGCCGGCCGATGCGCGCGCTGCCTTGCGCTTGCCATCCTTGCGCGAGGCGTTGCTGACCCTGCACCGCCCGCCGCGCGACGCCGATGTCGTCGCCCTGCAAACGGGCGTCCATCCCGCGCAGCGCCGGCTCGCGCTGGAAGAGCTGCTGGCGCACCAGTTGAGCCTGCGTCGCCAGCGCATCGCCCTCCAGCAACAGGGCGCGCGCGCCTTGCGCGGCAAGGGCAGGCTGGTCGAGCGCCTGCGCAAGTCGCTGCCGTTCGCGCTGACAGGCGCGCAGGAGCGGGTATATGCGCAGGTGCGCGAAGACCTGTCGCAGCCCAAGCCGATGCTGCGGCTGGTGCAGGGCGACGTCGGCAGCGGCAAGACCGTGGTCGCGGCGATGGCTGCATTGCTGGCGGTCGAGGCCGACAAGCAGGCGGCGCTGATGGCGCCGACCGAACTGCTGGCGGAGCAACATCTCAATAACTTGAAGGCCTGGCTGGAGCCGCTCGACGTGCGCGTGTGCTGGCTGGCCGGCAAGGTCACCGGCAGGGCGCGGGCGAAGGCGCTGGACGAAGTGGCTTCGGGCGAAGCGCAGGTCGTCGTCGGTACCCATGCCTTGATGCAGGAAGGTGTGGCCTTCCACGACCTCGCGCTGGCCATCATCGATGAACAACACCGCTTCGGCGTGCACCAGCGCCTGGCCTTGCGCGACAAGGGCCAGCACGACGCGGTGCCGCACCAGTTGGTGATGACCGCCACGCCGATCCCGCGCACGCTGGCGATGAGCGCGTATGCCGACCTCGACGTCTCGGCCATCGACGAATTGCCGCCCGGCCGCACGCCGGTCACCACGATCGCGCTTGCCGCCGAACGCCGCCCCGAACTGATCGAGCGCATCAGCAAGGCCTGCGCCGAAGGCCGGCAGGCGTATTGGGTGTGCACGCTCATCGACGACTCCGACGAAGTCGTCGCGCAGGCCGCGCAATCGACTTTCGAAGCGCTGACGCTGGCACTGCCGGAGGTGCGGATCGGGCTGGTGCACGGTCGGCAGAAGGCCGCGGAGAAGCAGGCGACGATGCGCGCGTTCAAGCAGGGCGAACTCGGCCTGCTGGTGGCGACCACGGTGATCGAGGTCGGGGTGGACGTGCCGAATGCCTCGCTGATGGTGATCGAGAACGCGGAGCGGCTAGGCCTCGCGCAGTTGCATCAATTGCGCGGGCGGGTGGGGCGCGGCAGCGCGGCTTCGAGCTGCGTCTTGCTGTACCAGTCGCCGCTGTCGGCGATGGCGCGCGAGCGGCTGGACACGCTCCGCCGGACCAACGATGGTTTCGAGATCGCGGAAAAGGACCTGCAGCTGCGCGGCCCGGGCGAACTGCTGGGCACGCGCCAGACCGGGCTGGCCGCGTTCCGTTTGGCCGACCTGGCGCGCGATGCCGATCTGCTGCCGCGCGTGCATGCCTTGGCGGACCGGCTGCTGCAGGAATCGCCCGGTGTCGCCGATGCCATCGTCCGTCGCTGGGTTGGCGGCGCCGCGCGCTATGCATCGGCGTGACAGGCCATAATCGGGCGATGAGCAATGAACGCATTCCCCTGCTGATCGATACCGACCCCGGCGTGGACGACGCGCTGGCCCTGCTGATGGCCTTCAACGACGCCCGCCACGAGGTGGTCGGCCTGACCATCGCCGCCGGCAACGTGGGCCTTGAGCACACCGTCGCCAACGCGCTGAAGTTGTGCGAAGTCTGCAAGGTCGACGTGCCGGTGTTCGCCGGCACCGCCGAGCCGCTGCTGCACCCGGCCGAGGACGCCGCCTTCGTGCACGGCCGCGACGGTTTCGGCGATACCGGCTACGCGCCGGCCACGCGCACCGCCGAGGCGGAACATGCCGCGCTCGCCATCCTCCGCCTGTCGCATGAACACGCCGGCAAGTTGCTGCTGGTCGCGTTGGGCCCGCTGACCAATGTCGCGCTGGCGCTGAAGCTGGACCCGACCCTGCCGCAGCGGGTCGCCCGCTGTCTGGTGATGGGCGGGGCGGTCAGCGCCCACGGCAACATCACCGCCGCCGCCGAATTCAACATCGCCTTCGACCCGGAGGCCGCGCATATCGTGTTCAGCGCGTTCCCGAAGATCGACGTGGCGGACTGGGAGGCGGTGATCGCCCACGGCTTCCTGCACACCGACGCCGAGCGCTGGCTGGCGGCGGAGTCGCCGCGGGCCGGGTTCTATGCCGGGATCTCGGCGCATACCCGGGCCTGGTCGCGGGCTGGCCGCGGCGAGCGCTGGCATGCCGCCGACGCGCTGGCGATGGCCTTTGCGCTGGAACCGGAGGGCGCGCTGGAGGTGCTGGAGCGCCCGCTGGCGGTGGAGCTGGACGGCCGCCACAGCCGCGGCGCCACCATCGTCGACTGGAACCGCCGCCATGGCCGGCCGGACAACGCCGCGATCCTGATGCGCTACGACCAGGCCCGGTTCGAGGGGCTGCTGGAGCGGGCGCTGGCGGCGGGCTGACCCGGCTTGCAAGGGGCGGGATCAGGTCGCTATAATGCGCGGCTCAGTCCCGCTCCAGACCAGGTTCAAGCCATGAAAGCCGGCATCCATCCCGAATACCGCGACGTCGTCTTCCAGGACGTGACCTCGGACTTCAAGATCCTGACCCGTTCGACCCTCTCCTCCAAGGAGACGGTGAAGTGGGAAGACGGCAACGAATACCCGCTGGTCAAGATCGAAGTGTCGTCGTCCTCGCACCCGTTCTACACCGGTCAGAACAAGTTGATCGACACCAGCGGTCGCGTCGACAAGTTCCGCAAGCGCTACGCCAAGTAAGCGCCCGCAACCGCGTTCCCGGACGGCCACCCTTGCGGTGGCCGTTTCGTTTTCCGGGCATCGCGGGCCAGCGCTTCGGCCGGCGCGCGTCCGCCGATGCCGAGTCCGGGCTCGGTTTCGCCTGTGCGATAATTTCCGCTTCCCATGCGCTGGCGCATGGCCTGCGGGCCGTGGCGCCGCGCGGTTCCCCACAGGAGCGCGTCGTGTCGCAATTCGATCAGATCAGCCTCACCGCCGGCGACAAGTCCGTCGCCATGCCCGTGCTGCAGCCCACCCTGGGCCAGCCCTGCATCGACATCGCCAAGCTGCCGAAGGAAACCGGCTGCTTCACCTACGACCCCGGCTTCGGCGCCACCGCGTCGTGCAAGTCGGCGATCACCTACATCGATGGCGATGCCGGCGTGCTGCTGTACCGCGGCTATCCGATCGAGCAGCTGGCCGAGAAGTCGAACTTCCTGGAAGTAGCCTACCTGCTGATGAACGGCGAGCTGCCGACCAGCGGCGAGTTCGCCAGGTTCGAGCACGAGGTCACGCACCACTCGATGATGCACGAGGCGTTCCGCACCTTCCTGTACGGCTTCCGCCACGACGCGCACCCGATGGCGATGATGACCGGCATGCTCGGCTCGCTGTCGGCCTTCTACCACAACAGCCTCAACATCGAGGATCCGGAGCAGCGCCGGCTGGCCGCGATCCGCCTGATCGCGAAGATGCCGACGATCGCCGCCGCCTGCCACCGCTATTCGATCGGCTGGCCGATCCGCTACCCGCGCAACAACCTCGAGTACACCACGCGCTTCCTGCACATGATGAACGAGGTGCCGAGCGAGCCGCTGGAACTCAATCCGGTCGCCGCCAAGGCGATGGACCTGCTGTTCATCCTGCACGCCGACCACGAGCAGAACGCCTCGACCTCGACCGTGCGCCTGGTCGGTTCCACCGGCGCCAACCCGTACGTCAGCGTCGCCGCCGGCGTGGCCGCGCTGTGGGGCCCGGCGCACGGCGGCGCCAACGAGGCGGTGCTGAAGATGCTGGCCGAGATCGGCCGCCCGGAGAACGTGCAGTCGGCGGTCGACAAGGCCAAGGACAAGGAATCCGGCTTCCGCCTGATGGGCTTCGGCCACCGCGTGTACAAGAACTTCGACCCGCGCGCGAAGATCATCCGCGCCATGACCCACAAGGTGCTGGGCGAGCTCGGGGTCAACGACCCGTTGCTGGAAGTGGCGCTGAAGCTGGAAGAGGCGGCGCTGAAGGACGATTACTTCGTGCAGCGCAAGCTCTATCCGAACGTCGACTTCTACAGCGGCATCATCTACAAGGCGCTGGGCATCCCGGTGGAGATGTTCACGGTGATGTTCGCGATCGCCCGCACCGCCGGCTGGGTCAGCCACTGGCTGGAACAGCAGAACGACCCGGAGAACCGCATCGGCCGGCCGCGCCAGATCTATACAGGCGCCGCCACCCGCGACTTCGTCGGGATCGGCGCGCGCTGATCCCGCGCGCACCGCTCGACCAGCGAAACGCCCCGCATCGCGGGGCGTTTTCGTTTGCGGCGGAAGATCCCGGTGCGCCGCCAACATGGCCGATCGGCAATGTTGCGGAAGGCTGGCCGCAAGGTGGCGGCTGCCAGGATGTGCTCCACGAAGGCGGGACCGATCCGGTCGCGCCCCGGAACTGGAGGAACATCCCATGCGCAAACTGATTGCACCGATCGCATTGAGCCTGGCGTTGGCGAGCCTGTCCGCGTTCGCCGCCGCCCCGCAGGCCGCGCCGCCGGCGCCGGCAAGCCAGGCGGCGAAGCGGCCGGCCATGCCCGCGACCGCCGGCAAGCCGGTCGCGACCGCGGCCGCCACCACCCGCTGCCGCGACGCCAAGGGCAAGTTCGAGCCCTGCGCCGCATCGGCGAAGAAACCGACCTGCCGCGACAGCAAGGGGCGCTTCGCCTCCTGCAAGAGCTGAGTCGTTGCACCCGCTGCATCCGTTCCCCGCTCGATCCATCCCCACCAGAAACGAGGCCCGCCCATGAAGACGTCCATCGCCCTGCTGTCCCTTGCCCTGCTGTCCGCCACCGGTCTCGCGTCCGCCCAGGACACCGCCGCCAAGCCCGCCGCCGCGACCAAGGCGCCGGCCAAGGCCAAGCACCATGCCTGGCACCACGCCGCGGCCAAGCCCGCCGCCAAGGCGGCGAAGTCGGACGCCGCCGCGCCCGCCAAGAGCAGCTGATCGCGCAAACCGCTGGTTCGCTCCCCGTCGTGCCCGTCCCGTTGCCTGTCTGGCGGGGCGGGTGCGTTTTTTGCCGTGCGCACCGGCATCGATTGCGCGAGACTCCGCGCATGGTTGAACACGGGAAAGCCGCATGCGCGTGCTGATCGTCGAGGATGACCAGCAAACCGCCGCCTACCTGCGCAAGGCATTGCAGGAAGACGGCCATGCCGTCGACCACGCGAGCAACGGCCGCGACGGCCTGTTCCTAGCCAGCACCGAGTCCTACGACGCGGTGGTGCTGGATCGCATGCTGCCCGGATTGGACGGGCTGGCCGTGTTGCGCACCCTGCGCGGCGCCGGCAACACCACCCCGGTGCTGCTGCTGACCGCGCTGGCCGATGTCGACCATCGGGTGGAAGGCCTGCGCGCGGGCAGCGACGACTACCTGGCCAAACCCTTCGCCTATGCCGAGCTGAGCGCGCGCCTGGACGGGATCGTTCGCCGCGGCGCGGTGCCCGGGACGGCGCCCGGACGGCTGGAGGTCGCCGACCTGACACTGGACCTGGAGCGCCGCGACGCGCTCCGCGGCGGGCGCCGGATCGCCCTGCAGCCGCGCGAATTCCGCCTGCTCGAATACCTGATGCGGCACAAGGGCCGCGCGGTGACCCGGACCATGCTGCTGGAGGCGGTGTGGGACTACCACTTCGACCCGCAGACCAACGTCATCGACGTGCACGTCAGCCGGTTGCGGCAGAAGATCGACCAGGGCTTCGACCGGCCCTTGCTGCATACCGTGCGCGGCGTCGGCTACCGGCTCGGGGACTAGCGATGCTGCAGCGCCTGCATTCGACCAGCGCGCGGCTGGTGCTGGCGGTCGCGCTGGCCTTCCTCGCCGCGTTCCTGTTGCTCGGCGCGGGCGTGTACAGCCGCGTGCTGGCCAGCCTCGACCGCGATACCCGCGAGTTCGTGCGTTCCGATGCCGCCGACCTGCTGGCCCTGCGGCGCGATGCGGGCGCTCGCGCGTTGCTCGACGAGGTCGATGCGCGCAGCCGCGATCCGGACCAGGACGACTTGCTGTACGCGGTGTTCGATCGCGACGGGCGGCGCATGGCGGGCAAGCCCGTGCCGCACCTGCCGCGGCGCAACGGCTGGACCTCGTTTCGCGATGCCAGCGTCGCCGATCGGCCGCGGGTCATCGCCCGGGTGGTCGCGCTCGACGACGGCGGGCGCCTGCTCGCAGGCATGCGCACCCGCGCCGAGGATGGCTTCCTCGCCGCGATGCAGCGCGCGGCGCTGCTGGCGCTGGTGTTGGCCGCCGCCTGCGGCTTGCTGGTGGGTTGGCTGACCTCGCGCTGGGTCGGGGCGAAACTGGCGCGGCTGGACGATACCGCGCGTCGGATCGCCGGCGGCGAGCTGGGATTGCGGGTTCCCGCCGACGGCAGCGGCGATCCGTTCGACCGCGTCGGCGCGCGCCTCAACGCGATGCTGGATCGGATCGATGCGCTGGTCGACGGCGTCCGCCATGCCACCGACCACATCGCGCACGACCTGCGCACGCCGCTGGCGCGCATGCGCAACCGGCTTGAAGAGCTGCGCGATGCGGCCGATGTCGACACCGCGGGCCGCGATGCGCTGGACGCCGCGTTGCTGGAGTCGGACCGCTTGCTGCAGACCTTCGCCGCATTGCTGCGCTTGTCGCGGATCGAGGTGCAGGCAAGCACCGAAGCCATGCCGGAACTCGACCTGGGGCGCATCGCCGCGGATGCGGTGGAGCTGTACGCGCCCTCGGCCGGTGCCGAGGGGATGCGCCTGCTCGACCGCAGCACGCCAGCGCCGATGCGCGGCGATGCCGACCAGCTGTTCCAGGCGGTGGTGAACCTGCTCGACAACGCGTTGCGGCATGCGCAGGCGGGCGGCGATGTCGTGGTGTCCACCATGGCCGATGCCGACGGAGTCGTGCTCGAGGTGGCCGACCGCGGTCCCGGCATCGCGGAGGCCGACCGCAGCCGGGTATTCGACCGCTTCGAACGCCTGCAACCGGATCGAGGCACGCCGGGCAGCGGCCTCGGGCTGAGCCTGGTGCGCGCGATCGTGATCCGCCACGGCGGGCGGATCGAGCTGCAGGACAACCGGCCCGGGCTGCGCGTGCTCCTGCGCTTCCCGCTGGCGGGCGGCGATCAGCCGCCTGTTTCTTCGTAGCCGGCCTGCTCGTAGCGGGAGATCTCCTCCGCCGCCAGCAGTTCGCGCAATTGCGAGGCCGACGCGCGCCGCATCGGCTTCTCGTCGATGCCGGACAGCGGCGCCTGCCGCAGCACGTCGGCCGGCAGCACGGTGACGTCGAAACTCAGGTCCTCGGCGGAGAACAGCCAGACCGGGAAGTCGCCTTCGCGCTCGCGGTCCAGGCGCAGGTGGCGGCTGCGCGCGAGCGCAGGCACGCCGTGTTCCTCGAAATGGCGCGGCACCGCATCGGCATCGTCGCTGTGCAGGTGCAGGGCGACCGCGCTGTTGGCGTCGGCGGTGCCGTCCAGCACCGGGCCGACCAGACGCGGCTCGAACTCGCGGAAGAACTCCAGCGCGCGCTGCGCGGCTTCGCGGCGGCGGCGCACTTCCGCGGCCTGGTCGCTGCCGAGGAACAGGCGCTGGTATTCGCGCAGCGCGTCCTCGATCTCGCGGTTGCGCGGCAGCGAGGCGTCGTCGTGGATGCCGAGCCGCTGCGCGGCCTTGAGCTTGGCCTGGTGGTAGTCGCGGATGCCGCCTTCGGCCATCAGCCGTGCGGCCTCGAAGGCGAGGTGCTGGCGGCGTTCGCGGGTGCGGGTCTGCGCATGCGTGTGCGCGTGGAGCTTGGCGTGCTGGCGGCTGTTCGGCATCGCGGATCCCCGGTACGGCCTGCAGGGACTGTACCGGACTGCGACGACCCGCGCATCAACGCGGCGTCGCGTTGATGCAACGGAGTCAGAAGATGTCGAACGCTTCCTCGTCGGGCTGCGCATCCTGTTCGGGCAGGCTGTCGAGTTCGCTCTGCATGCGTTCCTCGTCCTCCGCCTTCAGCCATTCGACCACGCCGTTGGCCTTGACCTGGACCATGCCCGCCGGCGGGTCGAGATCGCGTTCGGGCTGGTCCTTCAGCGCCACCTTCATGTAGTTGATCCAGATCGGCAGCGCCGCCTTGCCGCCGTATTCGCGGTAGCCCAGCGACTTGAAGTCGTCGCGCCCGACCCAGACGGTGGTGACGTACTGGCCGCCGAAGCCGGAGAACCAGGCGTCGCGGTGGTCGTTGGTGGAGCCGGTCTTGCCGCCCACGTCCTCGCGGCCGAGCACGCGGGCATCGGTGGCGGTGCCGCGCTTGACCACGTCGCGCATCATCGACTGCAGCTGCCAGGCCACGCGCGGATCCAGCGCGCGCGGGGCGACGACCATGGTCGGGTCGACGGGCTTGGCGGGTTTCGGCTTGGACACGGCGGCCTGCGCCGGCTTGGTGGCCGAATCCGCGGGCTCGCTGCCGGTCGGGCTGAGATCGAAGCCATCGACCTTGGTCTGTGCGACCGTGGCGGTCGCCGCCTGGCCCGGGGCCTGCACGACGGCGCACCAGCTGCAGGCGGTCGGCGGCTTCTCCTTGAACAACTCCTTGCCGCTGCGGTCGCGCACGCTGTCGATGAACCAGGGGGTGGTCAGGAAGCCGCCATTGGCGAATGCCGTGTAGCCGCGCGCCACCGACAAGGGGGTCAGCGAGGCGGTGCCGAGCGACATCGACAGGTTCGGCGGGAGCTTGGCTTCGTCGAAGCCGAAATGGCTGATGTAGCGGCGCGCATAGTCGACGCCGATGGCATCGAGCAGGCGCACCGAAACCAGGTTGCGCGATTGCACCAGCGCTTCGCGCACGCGCATCGGGCCGGCGAAGTTGCCGCTGTCGTTCTGCGGCCGCCACATGTGGCCGGCGCGATCCTTGAACACCACCGGCGCGTCCAGCACGATCGAGGCCGGGTTGAACCCGCGTTCGAACGCCGCCGCATACACGAACGGCTTGAAGCTGGAGCCGGGCTGGCGGCGTGCCTGGGTGGCGCGGTTGAACTTGTTGCCGGCATAGCTGTAGCCGCCCACCAGGGCGCGCAGCGCGCCGTTGTCCGCATCCAGCGAGACCAGCGCGGTTTGCGCGCGCGGCACCTGGTCGATGACCCAGGCGGGCGCGGCCTCCGGCTGCTCGGCGTTGCTGCGGCGCACGCGCACCACGTCGCCGCGCGCGGCCAGCGCCGGGCCGCTCTTGCCGGTCCAACTGGTAGCGCTGCCGCCGAGCGTCAGCTCGCTGGCATCGGCCAGCACCACCTGCAGGCCGCTGCCGTTGCTGCCGGTCACCACCGCAGGCAGCAGGCCGCCCTGCGCGGGGATGCCGCGCAACAGGCGGGCAATGGCCCTGGCGTCGGCGCCGGCCGGGATCTGCACCTGCTGCTCCGGCTTGCGCCAGCCGTGGCGATGGTCGTACACCCGCATGCCATCGATCACCGCCTTGTCCGCCGCGGCCTGCAGCACCGGATCGATGGTCGTGGTGACGTGGTAGCCCTTGGTCAGCACCTGCTCGCCATAACGGGCGATCATTTCCTGGCGCACCATTTCCGCGACGTAAGGCGCATTCACTTCGATGTGGCGCTCGTGCGGGGTCGCGTGCATCGGCGCGGCCTTGGCGGCCTCGGCCTCGGCGGCGCTGACGTAACCGAGCTGGGCCATGCGCGGCAGGATGTAGTGGTCGCGGCGCTCGCGGTTGCGGTCCGGGTTGTCCAGCGGGTTGCCGGTGGACGGGAACTTGGGCGTGCCGGCCAGGGTGGCGGCTTCGTCCAGGGTCAGCTGGTCGAGCTTCTTGCCGTAGTAGAACTCGGCCGCCGCGGCCACGCCGTAGGCGCGGTTGCCGAAGAAACTCTTGTTGAGGTACAGGCCGAGGATCTCGTCCTTGCCCAGCTCGCGTTCCATTTTCATCGCCAGCAGCATTTCGCGCAGCTTGCGGGTGTAGCTGTATTCGGAGTCGAGGAAGTACTGGCGCGCCACCTGCTGGGTGATGGTGGAGCCGCCGGGCACGCGCTTGTCGTTGGTGGTGGCGAGCAGCCAGATCGCCCGGGCCACGCCTTTGTAGTCGACGCCGTGGTGCTGGTAGAAGCGGGCGTCCTCGGCCGCGAGGAAGGCTTGTTTGACCCGGGCCGGCACATCCTTGATGTCCACCGGGTAGCGGCGCATCTCGCCGAACAGCCCCATCAGCCGGCCATCGCGGGCGTAGACGTACATCGGTTCCTGCAGCTCGGTGGTGCGCAGGGTCTGCACGTCCGGCAGGCGCGAGGACAGCGACATCACCAGGATCGCGACGGCGATCGCGCCGAGCACTGCAAGCGTGACGCCGCCCAGCAGAACGAGGCGCAGGGTGCGGGGGAGGCGGGGCATCGACACAGATTCCGATTGCGGGTTTCGTGGTCGCGGAGTATAGAGTAGGCGTCCGTGATGACTTGGCTGCAGGGGGGCGGCCGGTTTTCCCCGGAATGTCCGTAGGGATGATCAGGTCGTGGGACGGGGGTTTTGGGCGGTGGCAACAGGGCGACCGGTTGCCTTTGCGTGAAAAGTCCGTTATTCATGTACTGGAGCACCAAGTGCGCGTAAGCGCCCGTGGGAAGGGGAGATACCAGTGGGACTGGGGACGAAAACGCAATCGCCGTTGATCGGCGTCGATATCAGTTCGACCGCGGTCAAGCTCCTGCAGCTTTCGCGTGCGGGCGACCGTTACCGCGTCGAGCACTACGCGGTCGAACCATTGCCGCCAAGCGCGGTGGTCGAGAAGAACCTGGTCGAAGTCGAGGCCGTCGGCGAGGCGATCCGCCGCGCGGTCGCGCGCTCCGGGGCGCGCACCAAGTTCGCCGCTGCCGCGGTGCCCGGTTCCTCGGCGATCACCAAGCTGATCCCGATGCCGGCCGACCTCGACGAGGACGACATGGAGTCGCAGATCGAGCTGGAGGCGGTGAACTACGTGCCGTATCCGGTCGAGGAAGTGAACCTCGATTTCGAGGTGCTCGGGCCGATGCCCGGCAACAGCGAAATGGTGCAGGTGCTGCTGGCGGCATCCCGTTCCGAGAACGTGGAAGTCCGCGCATCGGCGCTGGAACTGGGCGGCTTGACCGCGAAGGTGATCGATGTCGAGGCGTTCGCCATCGAGAACGCCTACGCGCTGATGGCCGGCAGCCTTAACGTGCAGCGCGACGGGCTGGTCGCCCTGGTCGACGTCGGCGCGACGATGACCACGCTCAACGTGCTCCGCGGCGGCCGCAGCGTCTATACCCGCGAGCAGGTGTTCGGCGGCAAGCAGCTGACCGACGAGGTCATGCGCCGCTACAGCCTGAGCTACGAGGAAGCCGGCCTGGCCAAGCGCCAGGGCGGGTTGCCGGAAAGCTACGAGATCGAAGTGCTGGATCCGTTCAAGGAAGCGATGGTGCAGCAGGTCAGCCGCCTCCTGCAGTTCTTCTATGCGGGCAGCGAGTTCAACCGCGTCGACCAGGTCGTGCTCGCCGGCGGTTGCGCCTCGATCCCCGGCATCGCCGGCATGGTCGAGGAGCAGCTGGGCGTTCCCACCGCGGTCGCCAATCCGCTTGCGAACATGACCCTGGGTCCGCGCGTGCAGGCGCATGCCCTCGCGCAGGATGCCCCGGCCCTGATGATCGCCTGCGGGCTCGCATTGAGGAGCTTCGACTGATGGCCAGGATCAATCTCCTCCCGTGGCGCGTCGAGCGCCGCAAGCTGCGCCAGAAGGATTTCATGGGGATGCTGGCGCTGGCCGTCGCGGCGGGCGTGCTGGCGTCCTTCCTGGTGGTGGGTTGGTACAACGGCCGCATCAGCAACCAGAATTCACGCAACGAATACCTGCAGGGCGAGATCACCAAGGTCGATACCCAGATCAAGGAGATCGAGGAGCTCGACAAGAAGAAGAGCAAGCTGCTGGCCCGCAAGGAAGTCATCGAGCAGTTGCAGGCCAACCGTTCGCAGATGGTGCACCTGTTCGATTCTCTGGTGCGCACCATTCCGGATGGGGTCAGCCTCAGCGCGATCAAGCAGGAAGGGGATATCCTGACCCTGACGGGCCGTTCGCAGTCGAATGCGCGGGTATCGACCTACATGCGCAACCTCGAGGGTTCGGGCTGGATGACCAACCCCGACCTCAACATCATCGAGGCGAAGGAAGGCAACGCGGGCCTGCCCTATGAATTCAACCTCAAGGTGAAGCTGGCCAACCCGAACGCACCCAAGGATGGCGAGGAAGGCACTGCGCCTGCCGCAGCGCCAGCAGCGCCAGCAGCAGGAGGGTCCGCATCGTGAGCAAGAAGCAGCTGAGTCTTCGTGAACTCGATTTCAACAACATCGGGCAATGGCCGCAGAACGCCAAGATCGGCTTCTGCGCGATCATCGCGCTGCTGATCCTGCTCCTTGCGTGGTTGCTGTTCGTGCGCGACAAGGGGACCGAACTCGAAGGCCTGCAGGCCAAGGAAACCGAGCTGCGCACGGAATTCGAGACCAAGCAGGGGCGCGCCGCCAACCTCGAGCCGCTCAAGCAGCAGCTCGCGCAGATGGAGCAGCAGTTGCAGCAGATGCTGCGGCAGCTGCCGAGCAAGACCGAGATGCCCGACCTGATCGTCGATATCTCGCAGACCGCACTGGCGACCGGCATCCAGAACGAGTTGTTCCAGCCCGGCCCGGAAGCGCCCAAGGAGTTCTACGCGGAAAAGCCGATCGCCTTGCGGATGGTGGGGACCTACCACCAGTTCGGCGCGTTCGTGAGTGGCGTCGCCTCGTTGCCGCGCGTGGTGATCATGACCATGCATGACATCTCGTTGCAGCCGAAGAACGCGAAGACCGACCCGAATGCGAAGATCGGCCCGAACAGCGCGCTGGAGCTCGCCGGCACGGTGAAGACCTACCGCTATCTGGACGAGGACGAGACCGCGGCGCAGGCCGCCGCGGCGACTCCGGCAGCACCGGCCGCCGCCGGCGCCCCGCCTGCAACGCCTGCCAAGGGAGGGGCCTGACATGCCCGCGAATGGCATCCGCAATTTCCGCTTGACCGGCGTCGTCATGCTGGCGGTTGCACTCGCCGCATGCGGTGGTGGCCGGGGTGATCTCGAAAAATGGGTCGCCGAAGTCAAGGCCAGGCCGGCGCCGCCGCTTGATCCGCTGCCGGTGATGCAGCAGTTCGAGACCTTCGAATACGCTTCGCAAAACCTGCGCGATCCCTTCAGCGAAGCCTTCAGTGGCGGCGCTGGCAGCGGCCCACGCCCGGATCCGGGCCGCCGCAAGCAGACGCTGGAACAGTTCCCGCTGGACAGCCTGGACATGGTCGGCACCATCGGCAGGGGCCCCGGCGTGATCGCGCTGTTGCTGGCACCGGACAAGGTGACCTACCGCGTGCGCCCAGGTGCCTACTTGGGGCAAAGCGATGGGCGGGTGACCGCCGTGTACGAAGACCGGATCGAACTGGTCGAACTGGTTCCCGATGGCGCAGGCGGCTGGCTGGAACGGCCGGCGACCATCGCGCTCGAAGACAATTGATTAGGGGATAGACCGATGACCGTCACCAACGTCAAGCAACAGCGGCCTGTCCGGCGCCCCTCATCCCTCGGCGCCTGCGCAGTCGGGCTGGCCGTGGGCTTGTATGCCGCGAGCGCAGCTGCGCTGCCCGTGGTCGCCGCCGCGACGATGGCGCAATCGGCCACCGGCGCGATGGCGGATCCCGCCAAGCGCGCGCCCAACGCAGTCAGCGTGTCGGCGATCGATTTCAAGCGCGGCGACGGCGGCTCCGGCAAGCTGATCCTGCGTTTCAATGGCGAAGGCGCCGCGCCCGACCTGCGCAACATGGGGTCCAGCGTGGTCGTCGACATCGGCAATGCGCAGCTTCCCGCGTCGCTGCAGCGTCCGATCAATGTTTCCGATTTCGCCACCCCGGTGCAGCGCATCGATGCCCGTGCCACCAGCAGCGGTGCGCAACTGGTGCTGGGCACCCAGGGCGCCTTCGAATCGATGGCCTACCAGAGCGGCAACGACTACATCGTCGAAATCGTGCCGCGCGCGACCCCGGTCGCCGCCAAGGCGCAGCCGGCGGCCCCGGCGATGGGCGCGGCCGCGATGGGCGCGACCAGCAGCAATTCCGCGGTTCGCTACAACGGCAAGCCGGTGACCTTCAACTTCCAGGACGTGCCGGTACGCACCGTCCTGCAGTTGATCGCCGAGGAGTCCAACCTCAACATCGTTGCCGCCGACACCGTCCAGGGCAATGTCACCCTGCGCCTGATCAACGTGCCCTGGGACCAGGCGCTGGACATCGTGTTGCAGGCCAAGTCGCTGGACAAGCGCCGCAGCGGCAACGTGGTGTGGGTGGCGCCGCAGGCGGAGATCGCCAAGTTCGAACAGGACAAGGAAGATGCTCGCATCAGCCTGGAAGAGCGTGCGGAAAAAGTCACCGAATACATCCCGATCAACTACGGCAATGCAGAAGACATCGCCAAGCTGCTGACCGAGGAGAGCAAAGGCAATGCCCAGGGCGGGGGTGGTGGCCAAGGCGGCGGTCAGAACAGTCAGGATCGCGGCTTCCTGTCCTCGCGGGGCAGCATCAGCTTCGACAAGCGCACCAACACGTTGCTGGTGATCGATATCCCGCAGCGCGTCGCCAATATCCGGAACCTTGTCCAACAGCTCGACAAGCCGGTGGATCAGGTGGTGATCGAGGCGCGGATCGTGATTGCCAGCGAGAACGTCGCGCGCGAGTTGGGCGCGAAGTTCGGCATCTCCGGATCGGCGCGCGACGGCAAGGCCTACTTCAGCGACACGATCGCGCACAATATCGCGACGCAAAACTCGTTCGTCAACGCGGCTAATCAGAACAGCACTACGCCTCCGCCCAGCCCGGCTGTGTTGCCTTCGATCAGTCGAGGCCTGATGTCGAACTTGCCGGCAGCATTGGAGAATCCAGCGGGCTCATTGGCGCTCTCCATTCTGAATGCAGGATATGCGCTGGATGTCGAGCTTTCGGCCATCCAGGAGCAAGGCCGTGGCGAAGTGATCTCCAACCCCCGCATCGTCACCAGCAACCAGAAGGAATCGGTGATCAAGCAAGGCAAGGAGATCGGCTACCTCACTATCACGGGCACAGGCGCAGCCCTGACTCCCACCGTCAACTTCAAGGAAGCCCTGCTTGAGTTGAAGGTCACTCCCACCATTACCAATGATGGCCGGGTATTCCTGAACTTGGGTGTCAAGAAGGATGAGCTGGATGGCTTCGTCAGCGCCGGCAGCTTCGGCGACGTGCCGCAGATCGCCAAGCGCGAGGTCAACACCGCGGTACTGGTCGACGACGGCCAGACCGTCGTGATCGGTGGCGTGTACGAATTCAGCGACCGCACCGACATCGCCAAGGTGCCGTTCCTCGGCGATATCCCCTTCCTCGGCAACCTGTTCCGCAACAAGAGCCGCAGCAAGGAAAAGGCCGAATTGCTGGTGTTCGTGACGCCGAAGGTCATGCGCGTCGCCCAGCGCAACTGATCGGCTTCACGCCGGATCATGCGACGCAACGGGAGCCGCAAGGCTCCCGTTCCGTTTGAGGCCCGAGTCGAGGCCGTTCATCGGGACGTTGCCGGTGCCTGCGAACCTTTGGCCGGGTTGCCGGTCGAACGGGCCTGCACCACGAGGACGCCATGGATATTCCGAGCAATACCGGATCCGCTCCGGACATCGCGCGCCTGCACGATGCCTTCCGCAGCCTGCGAGTCGGGCTTTCGGCGGAGATCGTCGGCCAGGCAGCGCTGATCGAACGCCTGTTGATCGCCCTGCTGGCGGATGGTCACCTGCTGGTCGAAGGCGCGCCCGGCCTGGCCAAGACCAGCGCGATCCGCGCGCTTGCGTCCAGGCTGGAAGCCGATTTCGCCCGCGTGCAGTTCACCCCGGACCTGCTGCCGGCGGATCTGACCGGTACCGAGGTCTGGCGGCCGCAGGACGGCCGTTTCGAATTCCAGCCAGGCCCGATCTTCCATCCGATCCTGCTGGCGGACGAGATCAACCGCGCGCCGGCCAAGGTGCAATCCGCATTGCTGGAGGCGATGGGCGAACGCCAGGTCACGGTCGGCAGGCAAACATATTCGTTGCCGCCGCTGTTCCTGGTGATGGCGACGCAGAACCCGATCGAACAGGAGGGCACCTTCCCGCTGCCGGAAGCGCAGCTCGATCGCTTCCTCATGTACGTGCGCATCGGGTATCCGGAAGCCGATGCGGAAAGCGAAATCCTGCGGCTTGCGCGTGAACGCGCCCGCGATGCGTTGCAGGCGCCGGCATCGGGTTCGGCGCGGATGCCGATGGCCGACGTGTTCGCCGCGCGCAAGGCCGTGCTCGACCTGCATGTCGCACCCGCGTTGGAGCGCTACCTGGTCGAGCTGGTGCTGGCGTCGCGCAACGCCGCGCGCTACGACGCGGCGTTGGCCAGGCGGATCGCCTGGGGCGCGAGCCCGCGCGGTTCGATCGCGCTGGAGCGTTGCGCCCGCGCCCGCGCCTGGCTTGCCGGTCGCGACTTCGTGACGCCGGAAGACGTGCGCGCGGTCGCGCCGGATGTGCTGCGCCATCGCGTGTTGCCGAGCTACGAGGCCACCGCGGAAGGTTGGGACGGCGACCGCCTGGTGGCCGAATTGCTGCAGCGGGTGCCGCTGCCCTGAGCACGGCGATGCCGCAGGTCGAAACCGCCGCGAGCGACGGGGCCGGGATCGTGCCGACCCTGCCCGAACTCATCGCCCTGCGTGCCTTGGTGCAGGGCCGGCGCGGCGCGCGGCGAGGACGCCACGGCGTGCAGGGCCATGCCTTGTCCAACCTGCGCGGGCGCGGGATGGAATACGCCGAGTCGCGCGAATATGCGCAGGGCGACGATGCGCGCCATATCGATTGGCGGCTGACCGCGCGCAGCGGGCGCACGCATACCAAGTTGTTCCAGGCCGAGCGCGAGCGCCTGACCTTGGTGGTGGCGGATACCTCGCCGTCGCTGTATTTCGGAACCCGCATTCGCTTCAAGTCGGTGCAGGCCGCGCGCGCCGCCGCCCTCGCGGCCTGGGTCGCGGTGCGCGACGGCGACCGGATCGCGGCGCTGCGCGGGACGGACGGCGAAGCGCCGGTCGCCCCGGCCGCGGGGCCGCGCGGTGCGCTGCGCGTGCTGGATGCGCTGGTGCGCTGGTATGCGCAGCCGCAGCGGGACGATGCCGGACTGCTGGCCGCGCTCGAGCATGCGCGTCGCCTGCTGCGCCCCGGTTCGCGCCTGGTCGTGCCCGCGGATCCCGGCAGCATCGCCGCGATCCCGCCGGAACGTTGGTTCGGCCTGGCCGCGCACCACGAGCTCGTCGTGCTGCTGTTGACCGATCCGCTGGAGCGCATGCCGCTGGCCGCCAGCTTGCCATTCGCGACGGCCACGGGCGGGCGCGTCGAGCTCGCCCTCGAAGGCGCGGCGACGCGCCGGCGCTGGCACCAGGAGTTCAGCGTTCCGCTCGAGGCGACGCTGGAATCGCTGCGTGCCCGCGGCATCCGCGCGATGGAACTCTCCAGCGCGGATCCGAGCGATGCCTGGCTGCCCTTGCTCGAGCGCGCGGTGCGGCCGCGATGACGCCGGCATTGCAATTGCGGGATGTCCACCAAGGCATCGCGCCCGCGTGGTGGCCGCTCGCTCCGGGCTGGTGGCTGGTGCTGGCGGCGATCGCCGTCGTCATCGCGGTGCTGTCTTGGCGGGCGCTGCGCCGTCGCCAGCGTCAGGCCGCGCTGCTGCGCCTGTTCGATGCCGCGGTGGAGCGCGCCGGCAGCCCGGCGGAGCAGGTGGCGGCGATCTCGGAACTGCTGCGGCGAGCGGCACGCCGCAAGGATGCCGCGGCGGCCATGCTGGAAGGCGAGGACTGGCTGCGTTTCCTCGACGACGGCATGCCGCGGGCGGTGTTCGGTGCCGGCGCCGGCAGGCTGCTGCTCGATGGCGGGTTCCGCAGCGACGTGGCGGTGGAGCAGGCCGATGCCTTGCGTGCGATCGCCCGGCAGCGCTACCTCAGCTGGATGCGGGGCGCATGAACGCGCTGCGCGAATTGCTGGCGCTGCACGGCTTCGCATGGCAGTGGCTGCTGCTGGCGATCCCGCTGCCGCTGCTGGTGCATGCATCGGCCGCTGCGCGCAGCGGCAACCAGGCGGCCCTGCGCGTGCCCTGGGGCGAACGCCTGCAACGCATCGCCAGCGCGGATGCGCTCGCGGCGAAGCCGCGGCGCTTCCCATGGCTGCTGTTCCTCGCATGGTGCCTGCTCTGCATCGCCGCCGCGCGTCCGCAACAACTCGGGCCGGCGATCGCGCCGCCGCAGGCCGGGCGCGACCTGATGCTGGCGGTCGACTTGTCCGCGAGCATGGGCGAGGAAGACATGCAACTCGGCGGTCGCCTCGTCGATCGGCTCACCGCGGCCAAGGCGGTGCTGGCGGATTTCCTCGACCGCCGCGCCGGCGACCGCGTCGGCCTGGTGGTGTTCGGCGAACGCGCGTACGCATTGACGCCGCTGACGCTCGATCGCGACAGCGTGCGCGAACAACTCGACGGCAGCGTAGTCGGACTGGCCGGGCGCGCCACCGCCATCGGCGATGCGATCGGCCTGGCGACCAAGCGATTGCAGAAGCAACCCGCGGGCCAGCGCGTGCTGATCCTGCTGACGGACGGCGTCAATACCGCGGGCGCGCTGGAGCCCGAAAAGGCCGCGCAGATCGCCCGCGACAACCGCGTGCGCATCCATGCGATCGCCTTCGGCGGCGATGGCGGCGGCTTGTCGGTGTTCGGTTTCCAGCTGCCGATGAGCGGCGACGAAGTGGATGAGGCCGGCCTGCAGCGCATTGCCGCGCTCACCGGCGGGCGCTTCTTCCGCGCGCGCGACACCGAGGCATTGGCGGGCATCTATGCCGAGATCGACAAGCTGGAGCCGGTGCAGCGGCAAGGGCGGGCGGTGCGGCCGAAGATCGAACGCTATCCGTTGCCGCTGGGGCTTGCGCTTGCAGCCGGCCTGCTCGCGTTCGCATCGCGGAGGCGCGCATGAGCGGGATGGCCGCCGCGCTCGCGCAACTGCATTTCCTGCGGCCGTTGTGGCTGCTCGGCTTGCTGGCCTTGCCGCCGCTGGCCTGGTGGTGGCGCGCGCACGCGCCGCGGCGCAGCGTGTGGCAGGACGCGGTCGATGCGCACTTGCTGCCGCACCTGCTGGATGCGTCCGGCGGGCCGTCGCGGCGGCGGTGGACGGGTTGGTTCGCAACGCTCGCGGCCGCGCTGGCCGTGCTGGCGATGGCCGGCCCGAGTTTCCGCAAGGTCGAGCTTCCGCTGTGGCAGGCGAAAGCCCCGCTGGTGGTCGCGCTGGACCTCTCCAGCGCGACCCTTGCGCGCGACCTGCCGCCATCGCGGCTTGCGCAGGCGCGGGCGAAGATCGCGACCCTGCTGCGCGAACGCGCCGGCGGCCAGGTGGCGCTGGTCGCCTTCGCCGACGACGCCTACACGGTCGCGCCGCTCACCGAGGACGCCGCGAACGTCGCCCTGTTCCTCGATGCATTGGCGCCGGAGGTGATGCCGGAAGACGGGCATCGCGCCGATCGCGCGATCGCCTGGTCGCAACGGTTGTTGCGCAGTGCCGGCTTCGACCGCGGCGACATCCTGTTGCTGACCGATCGCGCGGATGCCGCCGATGTCGCGGAAGCGGCGCAGGCGCGCATGGCGGGCTACCGGGTGTCCGCGCTTGGGCTCGGAACCGGGCGGGGCGGCGTGTTCGACATCCAGGGCGGGTTGGGAAATGCCCGCCTGGATGCGGCGGGCCTGCAGCGGCTCGCCGCCAGCGGCGGCGGCGCGTATCGACCGTTGGCGGCGGGCGATGCCGACCTGCGCGCGCTCGGCGTGCTCGATCCGAAGGCGGGCGACGGCGCGGCATCGCGCGGCGAAAAGGCGGCGGACTGGCGCGACGATGGATACTGGCTGCTGCCGCTGGCGTTGCTGCTGGCGTTGCCGTTGTTCCGGCGCGGCGGCGCATTCGCGGCGATGCTGGCATTGGCGCTGATGCTGCCGGTGCCGCGCGCGCAGGCACAGGCGCAATCTGCCCGGCCACCGGTCGCGGGGGGGCTGTGGCGGCGCGCCGACCAGCAGGCGTATGCGCGCATGCAGGAAGGCGTCGCCGCATATCGCCGGCAACGGTACGACGAGGCCATCGACAAATTCGCAGGCAATCCCACCGCCGATGGCCAGTACAACCTGGGCAATGCGCTGGCCAAGGCCGGGCGCTACGACGAAGCGATCGCCGCCTACGATCGCGCCTTGGAGCGACAGCCTGGCATGCCGGATGCGGCGAAGAACCGCGCGGTCGTCGAGGCCGCGCGCAAGCGCAAGCCGCCAGCGGGCGGAGCGCAGCAGAAGCAGGATCCGAAGCAGCAAGCGGGCAACCGGCAGAAGCCGCAAGACGGGCAAGGCGAAGCGCGCGACAAATCGCGACAGGGACAGCAACAGCAATCGCAGCAGCAATCGCAACAGGGACAGCAACAGCAATCGCAGCAGCAATCGCAGCAGCAATCGCAGCAGCAGCAATCGCCGCAGCCGTCGCAACCCCGTGATGCGCAGCAACAGGCGCAGGCCGATGCCGCACAGCGACAGCGCATGCAGGAAGCCCTGCGCAAGCGGCAAGGACAGCAGCAAGCCCCAGGCAAGCCGCAGCAGGCGAAGGAGACCGCGGAACAGCGCGAGCGGCGCATCGCCAACCAGGCGCAGCTGCAACGCGTCCCGGACGATCCGGGCGCGCTGCTGCGCACCAGGTTCCGCTTGGAATACGAACGCCGGCAGGGCCGCGGGCCATGATCCGCCGGTTCGCCCGCATGCTGGGCTTGCTGCTCGCGCTGTGCGCGTTGCCGGCGCTGGCGCAGACGCGCGCATGGCTGGACCGCGCGCAGATCACTTATGGCGAGACCGCCACCCTCAACATCGAAACATCGGCCTCCGTGCGGCTGATCGACTACAGCCCGCTGGCCGCGCAGTTCGACATCGCCGGGCAGACCGTGCGCCGCAGCTACGAACTGGTGAACGAACGCGCCAGCACGAAGTCGCTGTTCGCGGTCGGCATCCGCCCGCGCGGGCCGGGCGTGATCGGCGTGCCGGCATTGCGCGTGGGAAATTCCAGCACGCCGCCGTTGCGGCTGACGGTGTTGCCGCCAGCGGTGCAAGCCGCGGGCGGCGGTAGCGATGCCTTCGTCGAGACCGTGCTGGATGCCGCGCAGCCCTATGTGCAGCAGGCGGTGGGGATGGTGGTGCGGCTGCACGTGGCGGTGCCGCTGCTGTCCGGCCAGCTCGACCAGGACGACGTGCCGGGCGCCAGCCTGCAGCGCGTGGGCGAGGACCTCCAGTACCAGCGCGAGATCGGCGGCAGGCGCTACAACGTGGTCGAGCGCCGCTACCTGCTGATCCCGGAGCGCAGCGGGCCGTTGCTGATTCCCGGTGCGCGCTTCAACGGGCAGGCGGTGGGCGGTTTGTTCGACGACGTGTTCGACGATGGACGCAAGCCATTGTCCGCGGCGGCCCCGGCCAAGCGCCTGCAGGTGCAGCCGATCCCCGCGAATGCGCCGCAGCCTTGGTTGCCGTTGCGCGACCTCGCGTTGCGCTACGTGCAGGCCCCGCGCAACGCGCGCGCAGGCGAAGCGGCCACCATCGAGCTGGAGGCGATCGCCGATGGCGCCAGTGCCAGCCAGTTGCCGCCGCTGACCATGCCGGACAGCGCGCAGGCGCAGGTGTTCGCCGATCCGGCGCAGTCCGACGAGCAGTTCGTCGAAGGCCGCCCGCGGACGACGTTGCGCCGGCGCATCGCCATCGTGCCGTTGCGCGCCGGTACGCTGAGCTTGCCGGGACCGCGCATCGAGTGGTGGGACGCGGCCCGGGGCGTGGCGCGCACGGCGACCCTGCCGCCATTGCAGTTGCAGGTCGCGCCGGGCGCGGATGCGCCTGCGCCGCCGGAGTCGGCGCCGCCGGCGGCGCAAGCCGCGGTGGCCGATGCGGGCGATCCGGCCGCGGCCGATGCGCTGAAGCGTTTCGCGCCATGGCTGCTCTTGCTGGCCGGAGTGGCGGCCTCGTTCGCGTGGTGGCGTTCGCGTTCGCCGCCGGCGGCTGCGGATGCGGATGCCGGGAGTGCCGCGCTGGCGGCGCCGTCCGCACCGGCCGTGGCGGATGCGTTGAAGCAGGGCGACCTTGCCGCCATCGCGCACGCGCTGTGCGCGGCGGGCGGATCGCGAGGCGACGACCTGGATGCGTTGCGCAACCGGCTTGCCGATCCCGCGCAAGCGGAAGCGGTCGGACGCCTGCAGGCGGCGCGCTGGGGCGGCGGCGATGCGCAGGGCGCATTGGCCGCGCTGCGCAGCGCCTTCGCGAAAGGTCCGCGCTGGCGCGCATCGGCGCGCAAGGCCGAAGCCCTGCTGCCGCCGCTGTATCCGGAGTGATGGGGCGTCTTTGCTAAGCTCGCGGCCTTGTCCGCAACGCGAGCGTCGCCATGCATTCCACCGATCCCACGCCATCCGCCGTCGGCGGCAAGGGCATGCCGCTGCACGTCAAGGTCATGGTCGGCTTCATGCTGGGCACGGTGCTGGGCCTGGTGGTGCATGCCACCGCGACCGATGCGGGCTGGGTGCAGGGGCTGATCGAATACGGCACCCGCCCGTTCGGGCAGGTGTTCCTCAACCTGCTGTTCATGCTGGTGGTGCCGCTGATGTTCTCGGCGCTGGTGCTGGGCGTGGCCGAACTCGGCGACATCGCCTCGCTCGGCCGGCTGGGCTGGAAGACCCTGATCTATACCGCGGTGGTCACCGCGATGGCGGTCGGCATCGGCCTGCTCTGCGCCAACCTGTTCCAGCCCGGCACCCACATGGACCCGGCGCTGGTCGAACAGGCGATGAGCAACGCCAAGGCCGGCGAGATCGTCAGCAAGGGCAACGAGCTGCGGCTGATGGACCTGCTGGTCAACATCGTGCCGCACAACATCGTCGGCGCGATGGCCGACGACAAGCAGAAGCTGGGGATCGTGTTCTTCGCGCTGATGATCGGCATCGGCCTGGTGATGAAGCCGACCCCCGGCACGCGCGCGTTCAAGTCGGCGCTGCACGGCCTGTTCGAGATCTGCATGCACCTGATCGGCATGTTCATCAAGCTGGCGCCGTTCGCGGTGGCGGCGTTCATGTTCAACCTGACCTCGCAGCTGGGCTGGGACGTGATCCGCAGCCTGTTGTGGTTCGTGGTCACGGTGCTGGTGGCGCTGGCGCTGCACGGTTTCGTGGTGCTGCCGTTGTGGGTGCGGATCATGGGCGGGATGTCGCCGCTGGCGTTCTTCCGCGGCACCCAGGAGGCCTCGCTGACCGCGTTCGCCACCGCATCCTCGACCGCGACCCTGCCGGTGACCCTGCGCGTGGCCGAGGAGAACCTCAAGTTGCCGCGCAAGGTCAGCCGTTTCGTGCTGACCGTGGGCGCCTCCGCCAACCACCACGGCACCGCCCTGTTCGAGGGCATCACGGTGCTGTTCCTGGCCCAGGTCTACGGCCTGCACATGCCGATCGGGCAGCAGCTGCTGGTGCTGATCCTGTGCATCCTCGGCGGCATCGGCACCGCCGGCATCCCCTCGGGCTCGCTGCCGGTGATCGCGATGATCTGCGGGATCATCGGCATCAAGCCGGAGGGCATCGGCATCATCCTCGGCGTCAACACCTTCCTCGACATGTGCCGGACCTCGCTGAACGTCACCGGCGACCTGGCCACCGCGGTGGTGGTCTCGCACCGCAGCGGCGAGAAGGACCTGCCCGACGAGGCGATCGAGCACCTCGACGAAATCGTGCGCTGACGCGGGTTTGCCGGCCGCGCTGGCGGCGGCCCGTGCCGGGATGGGACAATGGGCGGCCCGCACGCCGCCGGGCGCCTCCCCTCGACGCCCCATGACGACGCCTACCCGCCGCGATCTCGCCAACGCGATCCGTTTCCTCGCCATCGATGCGGTGCAGGCCGCCAACTCCGGCCACCCCGGCATGCCGATGGGCATGGCCGACATCGCCGAAGTGCTGTGGAACGATTTCTACCAGCACAACCCCGGCAACCCGCAGTGGGCGGACCGCGACCGCTTCGTGCTCAGCAATGGACACGGTTCGATGCTGCAGTACGCGCTGCTGCACCTGAGCGGCTACGACCTGTCGATCGACGACCTGAAGGCATTCCGCCAGCTCGATTCCAAGACGCCCGGCCATCCGGAAAACTTCATGACACCCGGCATCGAGACCACCACCGGTCCGCTGGGCCAGGGCCTGGCCAATGCGGTCGGCTTCGCGCTGGCGGAGAAGCTGCTGGCGCAGCGCTACAACCGCGACGGCCTCGACATCGTCGACCATCGCACCTGGGTGTTCATGGGCGATGGCTGCCTGATGGAAGGCATCAGCCACGAAGCCGCCTCGCTGGCCGGCACCTGGGGCCTGGGCAAGCTGGTCGCGTTCTGGGACGACAACCACATCAGCATCGACGGCAACACCGACGGCTGGTTCACCGACGACACGCCGAAGCGTTTCGAGGCCTACGGCTGGAACGTGGTGCGCGGCGTCGACGGCCACGATCCGGTCGAGATCAGGACCGCGATCGAAACCGCGCTGAAGTCGCAAGACAAGCCGACCCTGATCTGCTGCCGCACCACGATTGGTTTTGGTTCGCCGAACAAGGCCGGCAAGGAATCCAGCCACGGCGCGCCGCTGGGCAAGGACGAAGTGCAGGCCACGCGCGAGGCGCTGGGCTGGACGCATGGCGCGTTCGAGGTGCCGCAGGAGATCTACGCGGGCTGGCGCGCGCGCGACCTGGCCGCCGCCGAATCGGCGTGGGATGCGCGCTTCGCCGCCTACAAGGCCGCGCACCCGCAGGCCGCCGCCGAATTCGAGCGGCGCATGGCGGGCGAACTGCCGGCCGCGTTCGACGCCGACGCGGACGCCTACATCGCGAAGTTGCAGGCCGACGGCCCGACCGTCGCCAGCCGCAAGGCTTCGCAGATGGCGATCGAGGCCTTCGCGCCGCTGCTGCCGGAGCTGGTCGGCGGCTCGGCGGATCTTGCGCATTCCAACCTGACCCTGTGGAAGGGCAGCAAGTCGGTGGCGAGCAACGACCCGAACGCCAACTACATCTATTCCGGCGTGCGCGAATTCGGCATGACCGCGATCAGCAACGGCCTGGCCCTGCACGGCGGCTTCATCCCGTACGACGCCACCTTCCTGGTGTTCAGCGACTACGCGCGCAACGCGGTGCGCATGAGCGCGCTGATGGGCGTGCGCGCGATCCACGTGTACACCCACGACTCGATCGGCCTGGGCGAGGACGGCCCGACCCACCAGCCGATCGAACACCTCGCCTCGCTGCGCTACATCCCCGACAACGACGTCTGGCGTCCCTGCGACGCGGTGGAATCCGCGGTCAGCTGGAAGGCCGCGATCGAGCGTGCCGACGGCCCGAGCTGCCTGGTGTTCAGCCGCCAGAACCTGCCGCACCAGGCACGCAACGACGCGCAGGTGGCCGACATCGCCCGCGGCGGTTACGTGCTGAAGGACAGCGTGGGCACGCCCGAAATCATCCTGATCGCCACCGGCTCCGAAGTCGGGTTGGCGATGCAGGCGGCGGAGCGCCTCGGCAAGCACGTGCGCGTGGTGTCGATGCCCTCGACCGACGTGTTCGATCGCCAGGACGCGGCCTATCGCGAAGCGGTGCTGCCGAAGGCGGTGCGCAAGCGCGTCGCCATCGAAGCCGGCGTCAGCGATTTCTGGCGCAAGTACGTGGGCCTGGACGGCGCGGTGGTCGGCATCGATACCTTCGGCGCCTCCGCGCCGATCGAGGCGCTGATGCCGCATTTCGGCTTCACCGTGGACAAGGTGGTCGCGGCGGCGCAGTCGCTGTAAGCATCGCCATCGTTGCGAAACCAGAAGGGCGCCTGCGGGCGCCCTTCTTTTTGGGCGTGCGGACCGAGGCTTGACATCGTCGATTACAGGCGTAATCTCGAAAGAAATTACGGATGTAAACGATGCAGATCAGCGAAGCCGAATCGGTGGTGATGGACGTGCTCTGGCGCCGGCATCCGCTGGGCGCCGAGGACGTGGTGGCCGAGCTGGCCGACAGCCGGCACTGGCAGGAAGCCACCATCAAGACCCTGCTCAACCGCTTGCTCAACAAGGGCGCGATCGCCGCCGAACGCGACGGCCGCCGCTACCTGTATTCGCCCTTGCTCAAGCGCGAGGCATGGGTGCTGGAGGAAAGCCGCGGCCTGCTCGACCGCCTGTTCGATGGCCGGGTGGCGCCGCTGGTCGCGCATTTCAGCGAGCAGCGCAAGCTGAGCCGCAAGGACATTGCCGAGCTGCGCAAATTGCTGGAGGAGCTCGACGATGGCGATCGCTGACCTGTATGCGTGGTTGATCGAGGCGACCCTGGTCAGCAGTGCGGCGGCGCTTGCCGTGCTGGCGTTGCGCAAGCTGCTGCGCGCCGCGTTCGGCGCCGGGGCGTGCCATGCGGCATGGAGCGCGGTGCCCGTCGCCTTGCTTGCCACCTTGTTGCCCGCGGCCGAGGCGGATGCGCCAGCGGCGCCGCTTGCCGCGATCCGCGCGCCGATCCGGATGCTGGCCGCGGAAGCGCCACCCAGCACCATGCCGGACATCGCGGCGTGGACCTGCATCGCATGGTTGTGCGGCTGCGTGGCGTTCGCCGCGTTCCTGTGGTGGCAGCAGCGCCGCTTCGTGCGCGGGCTCGGCGACATTGCGGAGCGTGGCGATGGCTTGCTGCTGGCCGACGCGGTCGCGGGCCTGCCTGCGGCGGTCGGCGTCTGGAATGCGCGCATCGTGATGCCGGCCGATGCCATGTCGCGCTACGACACGGTCGAGCGCGGCCTGATGCTGGCGCACGAGCGCGAGCACATCGCCCGCGGCGACCTGTTGGCGAATGCCTTCGTCGCGGTCTTGCGCTGCCTGTTCTGGTTCAACCCGCTCGTGCATTTCGCCGCGCGCAGGTTCCGCCACGACCAGGAACTGGCCTGCGATGCCCGCGTGATCGCGCGTCATCCGCAGGCCCGCCGCGCCTACGGCGAGGCCATGCTCAAGACCCAGATGGCGACCGCGATGCTTCCGCTCGGCTGCCACTGGGGACAGTCCCATCCGCTCAAGGAGAGAATCGAAATGCTCAAGCGACCGCTTCCTTCGACCCTGCGCAGCGTCGCCGGGCGCGGCATGGTCATCGCGATCCTGCTGGCGTCCGGCTATGCCGCCTGGGCCGCGCAGCCGGATGTGCCCGTCGTGGTGCCGGCAGGCCAGGTCGCCGCCGACATGGTGCTGCGCGTCGACGATGGCAAACCGATGAACATGCGGCTGCTGACCCTGCCAGGGCGGCCGTTCTCGGTGCGCAGCGACGAAAGCGGCAAGCAAATGGCGATCGAAGGCACGGTGACGCGCGTGCAACATGACGGCCAGCCGGCGCTGGCGCTGGAGATGCGGATTGTCGAAGACGGCAAGCAGGTCGCGGCGCCGAAGGTCGTATTGCGCGATGGCAAGGCCGGCGCCGTCCAGATGGGCGAGGAAATCCGTGGCGAAGACGGGCGCACGACGTTCAAGGGCATTCGCGTGGACATCACCCTGACCGATTCGGCGACGCAGCCGGTCGCAACCGCATCGCATTCGATGCCGCCGCCCGTCTACCCCGTCGATGTCCTGAAGCAGGGCGTGACCGGCAAGGTGGTGCTGATCGTCGATGTCGCGACGGATGGCAGCGTATCCGCGGCGAAGATCGATCGCTCGGCGGGCGATGCGCGTCTGGACGCGGCTGCACTCGACGCGGTGAAGCAATGGAAGTTCGAGCCCGCGATGAAGGATGGCAAGCCGGTACCGGGTCGGGTGCGCGTGCCGGTCGAGTTCGCCCTCGATGGCGACCACGCGGCGCCGGTGGAGGATGCCCGCGCCGTATTGACCAAGCAGGCGGCCGCGAATGGCTGGAGCAGTTACGACAAGATGGTGCATTCGTTGAACGCGCGCTGGGAAAAGCCGGCGCCGCCTGCCGACGAATGCTGATGCCGGCGCGTTGGCGTTGGGGCGTCGCGATGCCGGCGGCATGCATCGCATTGGCCGGTTGCGCGTCGCCGACGCACCGGGTCGAGGCGCGCGAAGGCTATCTCGCCGACGGTGCGGTGAGCGCGGACATCGTGGATCGGCCGGATAGCGCGCGCTACCAACCGATGGCGGGCAGTGTGTACCTCAATCCGCTACCGATCCGCGAGAACGCGCCTCCGCAATATCCGCCGGACCTGCTTGCGCGACGACTGCCGGAGGCGACCGTGGTGGTGCGCATCGTGGTGGATGAAACCGGCGCGGTGGCGCGCGCCGAGCTCGTCGACGGCAGCAGCGGGGAAGCGGCGTTCGCCGAGGCGGTGTTGTCGGCGGTCAGGGGCTGGACGTTCATTCCGCTGAAGCGCATCACCGGCGCTCGGGTCGAACGACTGCCGTTCACGCAGGACTATCGCTTCACCTTCCGGCAGGTGAACGGACGCGCAGTCGTCGAATTCGGCGGTCGCGGCTGAATCCGGCGATGGCACCTCAGGCGAAGACCGGCGTGCCCGACGCGATCAGCGGCACGATCGCCAACGCGTAGCGCAACCCGCGCACCGCAGCCACTTCAAGCCCAGCTGCGTGCGGTTACGCGCATGATGCGCGCGAGATGTGAGCCGCGCCTTCGAGCGCGATGCCTGGTCCGGCTTGCGTCGCACAACAGCGCCGCGACGAACGGAATCGGGCTTACGGCGATCTCGGCAGCAGGCGGGCGAATTGCGAGCCTGCCAGCATCGCGATGACGAAGGCAATCGCTTCGCCGCCGTGGCCCAGGTTCGCCAGCGCGGGGCCCGGGCAATAGCCGGCGATGCCCCAGCCGATGCCGAACAGCGCGCTGCCGGCCAGCAGGCGCGTGTCGATGCGCGCGGTCGCGGCGGCGGGCAAGGGATCGCCACAGGCGCAATCGCCGCGCTTGCGCGCCAATGCGAAGCCCGGCGTGGCGACCAGCAAGGCGCCCCCCATCACCAGCGCCAGCGACGGATCCCAGCGGCCGGCGACATCGAGGAAGTTCAGCACCTTGTCCGGGTTGGTCATGCCGGACACCGCAAGTCCCAGCCCGAACAACGCGCCCGCCAGCAGGGCGATGGCGATGCGCTTCATGGCAACACCGCCAGTGCATGGCGCAGCAGGAAGACGGTGCCGATGCCGCTGCCCATGAACGCCAGTACCGCCAGCAGCGAACGCTTCGACAGCCGTGCCAGGCCGCAGATGCCGTGCCCGCTGGTGCAGCCGTTGCCGAGCCGCGTGCCGAAACCGACCAGCACGCCGGCGAGCAGCAACCACCCCAGCGGGAAACCGCTGCGCGGTGCGATGCCGTTGCCGGCGAACCACAGGCCGGCGGCCGCGACCAGGCCCAGCAGGAACGCGATCCGCCAACCGCGCTCCGCGGGTTGCTCGATCGCGGCGTTGAGGATGCCGCTGATGCCGGCGATGCGGCCGATCCCGGCATACAGCAAGCTGGCGGCCAGGCCGATCAGCATGCCGCCCAGCAGCGCGGAGCCCGGCGTGAATTCGGTGGACATGGTCACAGCGTGTCCACCGGCAGCTTCAGGTAGCGCACGCCATTGCCTTCGGGCTCCGGCAGCGCGCCCGCGCGGATGTTCACCTGCACCGCCGGCAGGATCAGCGCCGGCATCGCCAGGGTGGCGTCGCGCGCTTCGCGCAGCTGCACGAAGGCGGCCTCGTCCACGCCGTCGCGCACGTGGATGTTGCCGCGCTTCTGTTCGCCGATGCTGGTTTCGCAGGCGACCGCGCGGCCGCCCGGGCCGTAGTCGTGGCAGACGAACACGCGGGTGGCGTCGGGCAGTTGGTACATCCGCTGGATCGAGCGGTACAGCGTGGCGGCGTCCCCGCCGGGGAAATCGCAACGCGCGGTGCCGCCGTCGGGCATGAACAGGGAATCGCCGACGAACAGCGCATCGCCGATGAGGTAGGCATTGCTGTCGCTGGTGTGGCCCGGCACGGCGATGACCCGCGCCGGCAGGTCGCCGATGGCGAAGGTTTCGTCGTCCGCGAACAAATGGTCGAACTGCGAACCGTCCACCGGGAAATGCTCGCCCAGGTTGAAGATCGGGCGGAAGGTCTTCTGCACGCTGCGGATGCCACCGCCGATGGCGAGCCGGGCCTGCGGCCAGTGCGTGGCCTTGAGCCAGTGCGCGGCGCTGAGGTGGTCGGCGTGCGCATGGGTCTCCAGCAGCCAGCGCGGCTGCAGGCCGTGCGCGGCGACGTAGTCGACCAGCGCCTGCGCGGAGGTGGTGGAGGTGCGCGCGGACTTGGCGTCGAAGTCGAGCACCGCGTCGATGATCGCGGCGTCCGCCGCGCCGGCGGCGTGGACCACGTAGCTCCAGGTGTTGCTGTCGGCGTGGAAGAACGGCTGGACGATGGGCGTCATGGCGGCATTCCGGGGCGGCATCGAAATCAGGTTTTGCTAAATTAGCAAAATCTAATAATATGGCAAGCGTTCCCGCCCGCAAAGCCGAGATGCCCCGCACCGCCATCGCCCAAGCCCCCGACCTGGCCCGCATGCGCAGCCACGCGCAGGAGGCCGCCGGCCTGCTGCGTTCGGTCGGCAATCCGCAACGCCTGCTGATCCTGTGCGAACTGGTGGGCGGCGAAGTGGGCGTCGGCACGCTGCTGCAGCGGATGGCGTTGTCGCAATCGGCGCTGTCGCAGCACCTGGCGCTGTTGCGCGAAGCCGGCCTGGTCACGGTGCGGCGCGAAGGCGTGCAGGCGTTCTATGCCCTCGCCGAAGGCCCGGTGCGGCCATTGATGCGCACCCTGCACGACATCTACTGCGGAGACGCCCGATGAAGATGGAATTGCCGTTGTTGCTGCCGATCCTGCTGGCCTGCGCCGCCTGCGCCACGCCCGAACCCGCCGTAGTCCCGGAGACCGCCGCCATGCACGACCTGCCCGTTCCGCAACTGCACGTGCCGCGCGCGGGGCTGGTCACCGGCGGCCAACCCGAGGCCGTGGCATGGACCGTGCTGGCGCGGCGCGGGGTCGCCACCGTCGTCAACCTGCGCCCGGCCGCGGAAATGGCGGGACGCGACGAAGCGGCGGAGGTGTCCGCGGCAGGCATGGCCTACCACGCGATCCCGGTGGATGGCGCGGCCGGCATCACCCTCGACAAGGCACGCGCGTTGCGCTCACTGCTGGCCGCGGCAAACGGCCCGGTGCTGGTCCATTGCGCCAGCGGCAACCGGGTCGGGGCCTTGATCGCGCTGGGCGCGGCGGATGCCGGCGTGCCCGTCGACGAGGCGCTGGCGCTCGGGCGCGCCGCCGGGATGACCGGCGCCGAGGCGCGCGTGCGCGAACTGCTGGATGCGTCCGCGCAGCCCTGATCAGCCTTCGCCGATCGTCTGGTTCAGCAACTGCGCCAGCCGCCACGCCGCCTGGCGCACGCGCTGTTCGGCCAGCGGGCGCATCGCATCCAGGTAGGCGTGATCCATCGCGTGGTTGTCTTCCGGCGGGTACAGGCCGCGCGCATCGATCAGCCGGCAGGATTCGCCGGCCCAGGCCAGCGGCATCACGTCGTACTTCGACGGCGCCGGGAACGACGGCCACGGCAGCTTGTCGAGGCGGTCGCTGTAGGCGCCCAGCTTCAGGCCGCGGCTGCCGAGGATGTAGTAGTCCCAGACCGAATGCAGGTTGGTGCCCATCACCCCGTCGACGTAGTACTTCTTCGCGTACTCCTCGGGTTGCATCGGCGTGCGCAGGCTGACCTGGAACTTGTTGCCGCCGCTGTCGGTGCGGTTGCCGGCGTGCATCGGCTGGTGCGCGTCGCCGACCAGGTGCACGATGAACTTCAGCGCGTCGCGGCGTGCTTCCAGCGGCTGCTTGCGGTCGGCCAGGATCGCGCGCTGCGCTTCGATCGCGGCCACCACGCAGTTGCCGTCGGGGCAGTCGCGCGCGACGTCGAAGGCGCAGCCGCCGCCTTGCGCATTGATGTAATGCCAGCGCGAGGTCGCCTTGAAGCGTTCCGGGTCGTCGTTGCGCAGGTCGTCGGCCCAGGTCGCCACCCCGGCCAGGCTCGGATCCGGTTCCCCGGCCAGCAGGCGGGCGACTTCGGCCTGCGCGGCCGGGTCCAGGTGGCGCTGGGCCAGTTCGCCGACCATGCGGTGTCCCAAACCGGCCCATGCGCCGGCCGGGCCGGCAAGGGCCAGGGTGAGGAGCGCGGTGGACAGCAGGACGGCGAAGGGGTTGCGATGGACAGGACGCATGGGGCCGGGCAGGGAAGGGGACGAACCGCTAAAATAGCGGACTTTCCCCACCCCCGTTTGACAGGATTCCCATGGCGATCAAGGTAGGCATCAACGGTTTCGGGCGCATCGGGCGTTGCGTGTTCCGCGCGGCGGTGCAGAACTTCGGCGACGAGATCGAGATCGTCGGCATCAACGATCTGCTGGAGCCGGACTACCTGGCATACATGCTGCGCTACGACTCGGTGCACGGCCGCTTCAAGGGCGACGTCAAGGTCGAGAACGGCCAGCTGGTCGTCAACGGCAAGACCATCCGCCTGACCGCCGAGCGCGACCCGGCCAACCTGAAGTGGGACGAGATCGGCGCAGACATCGTGCTGGAATCGACCGGCCTGTTCCTGGACAAAGACAGCGCGGGAAAGCATCTCGCCGCCGGCGCCAAGAAGGTGATCCTGTCGGCACCGTCCAAGGACGACACCCCGATGTTCGTGCATGGCGTGAACTGCGGCAGCTACGCCGGCCAGGCGATCATCAGCAATGCGTCGTGCACCACCAACTGCCTGGCCCCGCTGGCCAAGGTGCTGGACGACAAGTGGGGCATCAAGCGCGGCCTGATGACTACCGTGCACGCCGCCACCGCGACCCAGAAGACCGTCGATGGCCCGTCCAACAAGGACTGGCGCGGCGGCCGCGGCATCCTCGAGAACATCATTCCGTCCGCCACCGGCGCGGCCAAGGCGGTGGGCGTGGTGCTGCCGCAGCTGAAGGGCAAGCTGACCGGCATGAGCTTCCGCGTGCCGACCTCGGACGTCTCGGTGGTCGACCTGACCGTGGAACTCGAGAACCCGGCGAGCTACGCCGAGATCTGCGCGGAGATGAAGGCGCAGAGCGAAGGCGCGCTGAAGGGCATCCTCGGCTACACCGACGAGAAGGTGGTCGCCACCGATTTCCGCGGCGACGCGCGCACCTCGATCTTCGATGCCGAAGCCGGCATCGCGCTGGATTCGACCTTCGTCAAGCTGGTCAGCTGGTACGACAACGAATGGGGCTACAGCAACAAGTGCCTGGAGATGGTCAAGGTGGTCGCGGCGAAGTAAGCCGCGTTGCATCGATGTCCTGCCGAAGCCCCGCTGATGCGGGGCTTCGAGTATCCGCGTCCTGATGGCCCGGCCGGGGGCGCCTTGCAAAACGCACGCCCATCGCAGAGGCTGCCGGCACGGGCGAACGAAGGGCGCGGATGGAAGGCTTGATCGTCTTGCTGGTGTTGGCGGTGCTGGCGGTGCCGGTGTTGCTGGTCATGGCGCTGGTGTCGGTGTCCGGGCTGAAAGCGCGGATCGCGGCGCTGGAAGTCCAGGTCGATACGTTGCAGCGCCGCGCGCGCGCCGAACAGGCGCGCGCGCCAGCGCAGGCATCGACGGCGGCGGAGCCGACCTTGGGCGAATTGATGCAGCAGGCTTCCACGGCGCAGTCCATGGCGGCGCCGATTGCAACGCCTGTCGCGGGGGCGGGCACGCCAGCCCCCGCGGCGGTGCCGGCTGCCGCTTCGCCGGCACCACGAGTGGCGCAAACGCCGGCGGCGGATCCGCTGCCGCCACCACCACCATCGCCCAAGCGGACTTCGCCGCCCAAGCCCACGCGGCCGGACATCGTCACCGTCGTCGTGCGTGCGGTGAAGCGCTGGTTCACCGTCGGCAACGTGCCGGTGAAGATCGGCATGCTGGTGCTGTTCGCCGGCGTCGCCGCGCTGCTCAAGTACGCCTCGGACGAGGGCTGGCTGACCCTGCCGCCGGCATTGCGGCTGGCGGGCATCGCCGCCGCCGCGCTCGGTGCGCTGGTATTCGCCTGGCGCAAGCGCGACAGCAACCGCACCTTCGCGCTGAGCCTGCAGGGCGGGGCGATCGGCGTGCTGCTGCTGGTGGTGTTCGCCGCGTTCAAGAGTTTCGGGCTGTTGCCGGCCGGTGCGGCATTCGCATTGAGCGTGGTGCTGGTCGCCGGCGCGGGCATGCTGGCGGTGTTGCAGGACGCGAAGGCGCTGGCGGTGTTCGCGCTGCTCGCCGGCTTCCTCGCGCCGATCTGGCTGTCGACCGGCAGCGGCAACCATGTCGCGTTGTTCTCGTATTACGCGGTGTTGAACGCGGCGATCGTCGGCATCGCCTGGTACAAGTCGTGGCGGCTGCTCAACCTGCTCGGCTTCGTGTTCACCTTCGGCATCGGTACCGCGTGGGGCGCGTTCGACTATGCGCCGCACAAGTACGCCAGCACGCAGCCGTTCCTCGCGCTGTTCTTCGCCTTCTATCTGGCGATCCCGTTGCTGTTCGCGCGCCGGCGCCCGGCAGGTCGTCGCGACCTGATCGATGGCTGCCTGGTGTTCGGCATGCCGCTGGTGGCGTTCTCGCTGCAGGCGGGGCTGCTGGAAGGCAGACGCATGCCGCTGGCGTTCTGCGCGCTCGGGTTGGGCGTGTTGTATGCGGCGTTGGTGTGGTGGCTGCGGCGGCGCCGGGACTACGACGTGCTGGCGCGGTCGTATGCGCTGCTGGCGGTCGGCTTCGCCACGCTGGCGGTGCCGCTGGCCCTGTCGGCGCAGGCGACCGCCTGCGTGTTCGCGCTGGAAGGCGCGGCGCTGGCGTGGCTGGGCCTGCGCCAGCAACGGCGCTTGCCGCAGTTCACCGCTGCGGGCCTGCAGCTCGCGGCCGCGTATGCGTTCGCCATCGGCATGGCGGGCGCAATGCCTGCCGCCGCGATGTTCGCCAATGCCGGTTTCATGAGCGCGCTGCTGATCGCGCTGGCCGGCTTCGCCAGCGCCTGGGCCTATCGCCACGCACGCAGCGGCGGCGACGACAACCGCGACGGCATCGCGCTGCTGTACTACGGCTGGGGTTTGGCGTGGTGGGCCGGCAACGGCATCCACGAAATCGGCCGCTTCCTCGGCAACCGCGACGAACCCGATGCCCTGCTGGCCTTCGCCGCGCTGAGCGGTTGGCTGGCGGCGGAGGTGCATCGCCGTCGCCCGGCCGGCGCGCTGGCATGGACGTCGCTGGCCGCGCTGGCGTCCGCCGCACCGTTGGCGATCTGGCAAAGCAATGCGCATGCGCAACCGTTCGCCGCCCATGGCCTGTGGGCGTGGCTGGCCTATGCGGCGCTGGGCATCCGCAGCCTGCTGTGCCTGCGCGAGGGCGGGGACAGGCCGACCGCCGCCGCCGCGCAGTTCACCTGGTGGCTGGTGTGGCCGCTGGTGGCCAGCCTGTTGCTGTCATGGCTGCCCGAACAGGTCGAGGCCTTGGGCGATGGCTGGCAGGCGGCGCTGGTCGCGTTGCCGTGGTTGCTGGTCGCCGCATTGGCGCTGTTCCGCTGGCGCTGGCTGTCGATGCCGCTGGGCGAACGCTTCGACGGCTGGCGCGGACGCCTGCTGGCGGTGCTGTTCGCGGTGCTCGGGCTGTGGTGGCTGGTCTCGCTGTTCGAAGCCGGCGCCGCCGCGCCGCTGCCGTGGCTGCCGCTGCTGAACCCGATGGAGCTGGCGCAACTCGCCGCGCTGGTGCTGGCCTTGCGCTGGCAGATGGGTGGCGGCCGCACCTTGCCGCCGCGGCGGATCGTGCTGCTGGCGGCGCTGGCCTTCGTCTGGGTCACCTCGGTGGTGCTGCATGCGGTGCATCACTGGGGCGGCGCGCCATGGGGCGACGCCATCCTGTCGACCAGCCTGGCGCAGACCAGCCTGACGGTGGTCTGGAGCGTGCTGGGCGTGCTCGGCTGGGTGCTGGGCTCCAGGCGCGGCCAGCGCATGCTGTGGCTGGCCGGCGCGGTGCTGATGGGCGTGGTGCTGGCCAAGCTGGTGCTGGTGGATCGCCAGCACCTGGGCAACCTGCTCGGCATCGGTTCGTTCATCGCCTATGGCCTGCTGTGCACGGTGGTCGGGTATTTCGCGCCGGCGCCGCCGCGTGCGCCGGAAAGCGATGGCGAGCCGAGTGGAGCATCCGCATGAAGGGCAGCTGCATGAAGGGCGTCGGCAAGGGATTGGTCTTCCTCGCGGCGATGACGGCGACGCTGGCCGCATCTGCCGGCACCGCGACCGACTATGCGACGCAATGGCCGCTGACTCTCGGCCGCGACGGCGATGGCGCGTACCGCGTCGTCCTCGATGAAACGGTGTATCGGCAATTGCAGGATCCACAACTGCGCGACCTGGTGGTGCTCAACCGAGATCGCGCCGAAGTGCCGGCCGGCCTGTTCGCGCAGCAGGATGCCGTGGCGAAGCCGGCGCAACGCATCGCCGTGCCATGGTTCGCGCTGCCGGCCGCGGCGGTCGATGGCGGTGCGCAAGGCTGGGAACTGGTCAGCCAGGCCGATGCCGACGGTCGCCTGCGCCGGGTCGAGGCGCGCATCACCCAGCCGTCGGCGGCGGCGCTGCCGCGCAATGCCCTGCTGGTCGATGTGAGCCGCGTACGCGAGGCGATCGTCGCGTTGGAACTGCAATGGCAGCCGGTCGAAGCGCTCGACCTCGGCTATCGGCTCGAGGCCAGCGACGACCTCGAACAGTGGCAGCCGCTGGCCACGCGCGGCCGCATGATCGACCTGCAGCGCGACGGTCGCCGCCTGCTGCACCGGCGCATCGAGTTGTACGGCCTGCTGCCGCAGTACCAGAAGGCGCGCTACCTGCGGCTCAGCCCGGATCGCAGTGACCAGCCCATCGCGATCAGCGGCGTGTCCGTCGAGCTCGCGGCCGCGCGCGCGCTGCCGCAACCGGCATGGGTCGAACTGGCCGGCAAGCGCATGAACCGCGGCAACGAAGTGGCCTTCGAATTCGATCTCGATGGGCGGTTCCCGGTGCAGCTGGCCGATGTCGCGCTGGCCGGCAACCATGCGGTCGAGTGGCGGCTGGAAAGCCGCGACGATGGCGATGCGCCGTGGCGGCTGCGCGCGGGGCCGTGGATGGCGTATCGCGTGGATGCCGTGGGTGGCGGCAGCGCGTCGCCTGCGCGCGAACTCGACGCCATCGTGCGCGATCGCCATTGGCGGCTGCGCGCGAACGCCGAGGTGGCCGATGTGCCGACCTTGCGCCTCGGTTATCGGCCGGAGGCGGTGGTGTTCCTCGCGCAAGGCTCGGCGCCGTATGCGTTGGCTGCGGGCAGCGCCCGCGCACTACGCGCCGCCGCGCCGATCCCGCAACTGGTCGCCGAACTGCGTCGCCAACGTGGGGCGGACTGGCAGCCGGCGCCCGCCTATCTCGGCGCGGCGAAGCCGCTGGCCGGCAACGCCGCTCTAGAGCCCGCCTACGACTGGAAGTCGTGGCTGCTGTGGGCGGTGCTGGCGCTGGGCGCGCTGGTGGTGGCCGGCTTCGCCTTCAGCCTGTTGCGCAGCAAGCCGGCGGCCTGAGCGCGGTTTGCGGCGGCCGCGCGCGGCCCGGACAATAGGCTCCTTTGCATCGCAGGAATGCCCATGACCATCGTCCGCATGACCGACCTCGACCTCGCCGGCAAGCGCGTGCTGATCCGCCAGGACCTCAACGTGCCGGTCGCCGACGGCAAGGTCAGCTCCGACCAGCGCATCACCGCGTCGATCCCGACCATCAAGCTGGCGCTGGAGAAGGGGGCGGCGGTGATGGTGACCTCGCACCTCGGGCGGCCGAAGGAAGGCACGTGGAGCGAGGCCGATTCGCTGGCGCCGGTCGCCGCGCGTCTGTCGGAACTGCTGGGCTTCGACGTGCCGCTGGTGCGGGACTACCTCGATGGCGTCGATGTCGCGCCGGGCAAGCTGGTGCTGCTGGAAAACTGCCGCATGAACGTCGGCGAAGGCAAGGACGATGAAACCCTGTCGAAGCAGTACGCGGCGCTGTGCGACGTGTTCGTGATGGATGCGTTCGGCACCGCGCACCGCGCGCAGGCCTCGACCCATGGCGCGATCCGCTTCGCCAAGGTCGCTGCCGGTGGCCCGCTGCTGATGGCCGAACTGGATGCGCTGGCCAAGGCGTTGGACAACCCGGCGCGGCCGCTGCTGGCCATCGTCGCCGGCAGCAAGGTGTCGACCAAACTCGAATTGCTTTCTTCGCTGGTGTCGAAGGTCGACCAGCTGATCGTCGGCGGCGGCATCGCCAATACCTTCATTGCCGCACTCGGTTACGGCGTCGGCAAGTCGCTGGTCGAAATGGATCTCATCGACACGGCAAAGAAGATCATGGCCGATGCCAAGGCGCGCGGCGCCGACATCCCGCTGCCGACCGACGTCGTCGTCGCGCCGGCGTTCGCCGCCGACGCGCCGGCCACCATCAAGCGCATCGACGAGGTCGGCGCCGACGACATGATCCTCGACATCGGCCCGCAGACCGCGCAGGCCTATGCCGCGCTGATCGCCAAGGCCGGCACCGTGGTGTGGAACGGCCCGGTCGGCGTGTTCGAGTTCGATGCGTTCGGCCACGGCACCGAAGCGGTGGCACGCGCGATCGCGGCCTCGCCCGCCTTCTCCATCGCCGGCGGCGGCGACACCCTCGCGGCGGTCGACAAGTACGGCATCGAAGCCGATGTCTCGTATATCTCGACCGGCGGCGGCGCCTTCCTCGAATTCCTCGAAGGCAAGGAACTGCCGGCGGTCGCGGCACTGAAGGCGCGCGCCGCCTGAAGTCGATTGCAATGTCCCGCGAGCCATCGCGGGTCGTTGCGCTGTGCTAGCGTGCGGGCAACAGGAGCCCGCACCCATGACCCAGCCGCACCACCGCCGCACCCGCATCGTCGCCACCCTCGGCCCGGCCACCGATCCGCCGGAGGTGCTGGAAGCGGTGCTGCGCGCCGGCGTGGACGTGGTGCGCCTGAATTTCTCGCATGGCGATCCGTCGGCGCAGGTCGCGCGCGGCGAGGCGGTGCGCGCGATGGCCGCGAAGATCGGCCGCGAGGTCGGCATCCTCGCCGACCTGCCGGGGCCGAAGATCCGCGTGGAGACCTTCGCCGCGGGCAAGGTGCAGCTGAAGGCTGGGAACCGCTTCGACCTGGTCGCCAGCCTCGACGCGCCGCCCGGCGACGAGACCCAGGTCGGCGTCAGCTACCTCGAACTGACCGGCGACGTGAAGCCGGGCGACGTGCTGCTGCTCGACGACGGCATCGTGCAGCTGCAGGTCGACGCGGTGCAGGGCGAGCGCATCGTCACCACCGTGCTCAACGATTGCGTGCTGTCCAACCGCAAGGGCCTGAACAAGCAGGGCGGCGGCCTGTCGCTGGGCGCGATCACCGAGAAGGATCGCGAGCTGATCGCGATCGCCGCCGGGATGGAAGTCGACTTCATCGCGGTCTCGTTCTGCCGCAACGCCGAGGACATGCACGAGGCGCGTCGCGTGGCCAAGGCGCACGGCAGCAATGCCGCGCTGGTGTCGAAGATCGAGCGAGCCGAGGCGATCGAGAACCTGGCCGAGATCGTCGACGCCAGCGACGTGGTGATGGTGGCGCGCGGCGACCTCGGCGTTGAGATCGGCGATGCCGAACTGCCCGGCCTGCAGAAGAAGATCATCCGCGAAGCGGTGGCGCGCGAAAAAGTGGTGATCACCGCGACCCAGATGCTGCAGTCGATGGTCGACAGCCCGATCCCGACCCGCGCCGAGGTGCTGGACGTGGCCAATGCGGTGATCGACGGCACCGATGCGGTGATGCTGTCGCAGGAATCCGCCGCCGGCAGTTGGCCGGTGAAGGCGGTCGAGGCGATGGCGCGGATCTGCGTCGGCGCCGAGAAGCAGTTCGTCGCCGATACCGACTTCGAACAGGCGCGGCGCGGGCTGGAACGCGCCGACCAGGCGATCGCGATGGCGACCATGTTCCTGTCCGAGCACATCGGCGTGCGCGGGGTGGTGGCGATGACCGAGTCCGGCGGCACCGCGCGCTTCCTGTCGCGCTTCCGCTCGGCGGTACCGATCTACGCGTTCTCCCGGCATGCGCCGGCGCGCCGCAAGATGGCGCTGATGCGCGACGTGTTCCCGATGGACTACGACAGCCGCGGCCAGACCCCGCGCGAAGCCGCGCGCGGCAGCATCCGCATGCTGGTCGAGGCCGGTTGGCTGGAACCCGGCGACCGCGTGGTGTTCACCAGCGGCGAGCACATGGAAACCCGCGGCGCGACCAATACCCTGCGCCTGCTGGAAATCGGCGTGGACGGGCGGGCGGAGGGGCTTGGGGAGCTCTAGCTGTGTAAACCCACCACGTTGTTCAGTGGGATTCGGGTGATGGGTGGCCTGTAGCCAAGGCTGGCATGTGGTCGATGCCAGTTGTAGTGATGAAGCCAGCCCTGCAGCGCGTGGGCTCGCTGTTCGGAGTTGGCGTATGAGCGGGCGTAGGCCCATTCGCGCAGGCTGGTCTGCACCAGCCGCTCAGCCTTGCCGTTGGTGCGTGGGGTGTAGGGGCGCGTGCGCAGGTGGCGCATGCCCAACCGACGGACCAGACGCCGGAAGCTACGCGATCTGTAGCAGGCGCCGTTGTCGGTCAGGACGCGCTCGAATTGCACGCCCAAGCGTCGGTAGTAGCGCACCGTCCGCAACAGCGCCCTGCACGCGCTACTACCGCGCTCGTCCGGCTCGATGGAGCCGAACGCCACGCGGGAGTGGTCATCGATGGCCAGATGGACGTATTCCCAGCCGATGCCATCGGAGTTGACTTGGCGATTGCCGGTGACCCGATGCCCCGGCTGTCGGAAACGAGCAAGCTTCTTGATGTCCAGATGCAGCAGCTGGCCGGGCAAGGCGTATTCGTAGCGGTTCTCCGGCGCTGCCGGCTGCAGTTCGGCCAAGCGGTGCAGGCCGGCGCGACGCAGCAGCCGGGCGATGGTGCTCGGGGCAACAGGCAGTTGCCCGGCGATCTGCCGATACGTCTGCCGTGAGCGGCGCCGCTCGATGACGTGCTGCACAATCTCCTGTGGCGTGGCATGCGGGCAGGAGCGTGGCCGAGAGGACCGGTCGACCAAGCCTTGCGGACCTTCCTCCTTGAACCGTCTGAGCCACTTGTAGGCCGTGCGGACGCTGACACCGGCCGCATGCGCTGCTTCTTCGACGCGAAGGCCCTGAACAAGGATGCGGTCCACGAGCAGGGCTCGACCGCGCGGGCTCAAACGGGCATGTTTATGCAGGTTCATCCGGGGCTCCTGGGGGCTGGGTTGGCTTCGCAACCCCCATCTTCCAGAGATGCCCCGGATGAACAACCTACCGAGAGATCACATCTAGCGTCCGGCTTGACTACGATTTCAGGGGGCCGCGGCCGGCTATAATTCCGCCTTTCCGCCGCCAGCCCCCGGGATTCCCATGAGCATCGAACAACTCGCCGAAACCGCCCGTGCCATGGTCGCCCCGGGCAAGGGCATCATCGCCATCGACGAATCGTCCGCGACCTGCGCCAAGCGCTTCGCCGGGGTCGGCATCGAGAACACCGAAGAAAACCGCCGCGCCTACCGCGAGCTGCTGCTGACCGCGCCGAACGCCAACCAGTACCTGTCCGGCGCGATCCTGTTCGACGAGACCATCCGCCAGTCGACCAGGTCCGGCGTCCCGTTCGCCAAGTACATGGCCGACAACGGCATGATCCCGGGCATCAAGGTCGACAAGGGCACCCACGCGCTGGCCGGCTTCCCGGGCGAGGTGGTGACCGAGGGCCTGGACGGCCTGCGCGACCGCCTGGCCGAGTACTACAAGCTCGGCGCGCGCTTCGCCAAGTGGCGCGCGGTGATCAACATCGGCGAGGACATTCCGTCCGGCACCTGCATCGAGGCCAACAGCCATGCGCTGGCGCGCTATGCCGCGCTGTGCCAGGAGCAGGGCCTGGTGCCGATGGTCGAACCCGAAGTGATCATGGACGGCGACCACGACATCGAGACCTGCTACGAGGTCACCGAAGTGGTGCTGCGCTCGCTGTTCGACGCGCTGTACAACCAGAACGTGATGCTGGAAGGCACCATCCTCAAGGCCTCGATGGTCGTGCCGGGCAAGGGCTGCGAGGAGCAGGCCAGCGTCGAGGAAGTGGCCGAATCCACCCTGATGTGCCTGAAGTCGGCGGTGCCGGCGATCCTGCCGGGCATCGTGTTCCTGTCCGGTGGGCAGAGCGACGAGGACGCCACCGCGCACCTCGACGCGATGAACCGGATGGGCCCGAACCCGTGGCCGCTGAGCTTCAGCTACGGCCGCGCCATGCAGCAGGCCGCGCTCAAGCTGTGGGCGCAGGACATGGCCGGCAATTACGCCAAGGCGCAGCAGACCGTGTTCGAGCGCGCCAAGGCCAATGGCCTGGCCGCGCTGGGGCAGTGGGGTGGGTGACCGCGTCTGACCGTTGCCATCAGGCAACGGTTGCCGGTGCGAACGCCCGCGCACGGGTGCGCGGGCCGGGGCGCTGAGCACGACAGCGCGGATCGATCGAACGCAGCGCCGGCCCCGAGCCGGCGTTTCGCGTTCCGGGAGGCGGCCATTGCGGCGTATGCTGCCCGCATGATCACGATTCCCCCGCCATCTCAACGCCGCAAGCCCGATCGCCAGCAGGTGCAGGACGCGGCGGCGAATGCCGGCCTGGTCCTGCCGGACGTGGCGGTGCTGGCGTTGCAGCAGGGGCGCGTGATCGAGGCGATCAAGCTGATCCGCACGGCCAACCCGGGCCTCGACCTGGCGCGGGCGAAAGCGGTGATGGAGCGGATGCAGGCGCAGGCCCGTTCCGCTGCCGCGGGCGAGGCTTCCGCGGGGGATGGCAAGCCGGCGATGCCGGTGCAGTCGCGTCGCCAGCCGACGGTCGTGATGGGCGATCCGCCCGGGCAGTTGCGCTGGCTGCTGGTGGCCGTGGTGCTGGTCCTGGCGGTGGCCTGGATCGGCTTCGGCGCAACGGCCTGACGGATACGCGCAACGCGCGGCGGCGCCATCGGTTGACCGTGACCGCCGGCACAGCGTCCCAGCCGATGGCACACGGGCCGGTCATCCCCGCCCGCTAGAATCGCCGGTTGTGAAAATCGATTTCCCCCATGCCGAGCTTCGCCCGATGATGTCGAGCCTTCGCCGTTCGCTGCCCCTGTGCCTGCTGGTTGCCGCGTTGATCTCCGCTTGCGGCAAGGACGAGGCGGCGAAGCAGGGCGGCCCGGGCGGACGCAACAGCGGGCCGGTGCCGGTGGTGGTGGAAACCGTGCGCGAGCAGGACTGGACCGACAGCCTGCGCGCGCTCGGCACCGTGCATGCGCGCGAGGCGGTGACGGTCACCGCCAAGGTCAGCGAGACCGTGCAGCAGGTGCATTTCGACAGCGGGCAGCAGGTCGCGCGCGGCGCGCCGCTGGTGACCCTGAGCGGACAGCAGCAACTGGCCGCGCTGGCCTCCGCCGAGGCGGCCTTGAAGGAAGCCGAGCAGCTCTACGCGCGGCAGGCACAGCTGGCGAACCAGCAGCTGATCGCGCGCGCCTCGCTGGATGCGCAACGCGCCACCCGCGATGCGGCGCGCGCGCAGGTCGCGCAGATCCGCGCCAACCTGTCCGACCGGGTGATCCGCGCGCCGTTCGCCGGCGTGCTCGGCATCCGCCAGGTCAGCCCGGGCGCGCTGGTCACGCCGGGCACGGCGATCGCCACCCTCGACGACATCGCCCGCGTCTACGTCGATTTCCCGGTGCCGGAAACCGAACTGGCCGAGGTCGCGCCGGGGCAGGCGCTGACCGGTCGCGTCGGTACTTACGGCGATCGCGTGTTCGATGGCACGGTCGATACGGTGTCCGCGCGGCTCGATGCCGTCTCGCGCGCCGCCACCGTGCGCGGCGATTTCGCCAATCCGGAGCGCGCGCTGAAGCCGGGCATGCTGGTCGAAGTGAGCCTCGCCCGCGGCATCCGGCCGGCGCTGGTGGTGCCGGAGATCGCGGTGCAGCAGATCGGCAGCGAGACCTTCGTCTGGCGCGTGAAGGCCGATGACAGCGTGGAGAAGGCGAACGTGGTGGTCGGTGGCCGCGTGCCGGGCAAGGTCATGCTCAAGGACGGCGTGAAAGCCGGCGAGCGCATCGTCACCGAGGGCGTGGGCAAGCTGCAGGCCGGCGCGAAGATCGCCGCAGGCCGGGCCGATGCCGCGCCTGCCGGCGCCGCGAAGTAAGCGATGAAGCTCTCCGATCTGTCGATCAAGCGGCCGGTGCTGGCCGTGGTGATGAGCCTGCTGCTGATCGTGCTCGGCACGATGTCGTTCCTGCGCCTGACCCTGCGCGAGCTGCCGGCGATCGATCCGCCGATCGTCTCGGTGCAGGTGGATTATCCGGGCGCCTCCGCCAGCGTGGTGGAAACGCGGATCACGCAGACGCTGGAGGACGCGCTGTCCGGCATCGAAGGCATCAACACCATCGATTCCAGCAGCCAGAACGGCGCGTCGCGGATCAGCATCGAGTTCTACGCCAGCCGCGACATCGAGGCCGCCGCCAACGACGTGCGCAACGCGGTCAGCCGGGTCGCCGACCGCATGCCGGAAGAAGCCGACGCGCCCGAGATCAGCAAGGTCGAAAGCGATTCCGACCCGATCATCTGGCTCAACCTGCGCTCGGCGAACATGGACCAGCTGCAGCTGTCCGATTACGCGCAGCGCTACCTGGTCGATCGCTTCTCCAGCCTGCAGGGCGTGGCGCAGGTGCGCCTGGGCGGCAGCCAGCGCTATGCGATGCGGGTCTGGCTCGACGGCGACGCGATGGCCGCGCGCGGCCTGACCACCGGCGACATCGAGAGCGCGATGCGCGCGGAGAACGTCGAGCTCGGCGCCGGCCGCATCGAATCCAAGGACCGCGATTTCATCCTGCGGGTGGCGCGCGACTACACCACCGCCGAGGCGTTCGCGCAGATGCCGGTGGGCAAGGGCGCGGACGGCTACGTGGTGCGCCTGGGCGACGTGGCCAGGGTGGCGCTGGAATCCTCCGAACGCCGCGCGTACTACCACAGCAACGGCGAACCCGCGCTCGGCATCGGCATCGTCAAGACGTCCACCGCGAACAGCCTGGACGTGGCCGCCGAAGCCAAGGCCGAGGCCGAGCGGATCCGCCCGACCCTGCCCAAGGGCACCGACATCTACACCGCCTTCGACAGCACCACCTTCATCTCCGCCTCGGTCGACCGCGTGTACGAGACCCTGCTGGAAGCGGTGGTGCTGGTGCTGGTGGTGATCTGGCTGTTCCTCGGCAGCGTGCGCGCCGCGCTGATCCCGGCGGTGACCGTGCCGGTCTGCGTGATCGCCTCGTTCATCGCGCTGTACGCGTTCGGCTTCTCGATCAACCTGCTGACCCTGCTCGCGCTGGTGTTGTGCATCGGCCTGGTGGTGGACGACGCGATCGTGGTGGTGGAGAACATCCAGCGCCGCGTCGATCTCGGCGAACCGCCGCTGGTCGCCGCGCGCCGCGGCACCGCGCAGGTCGCGTTCGCGGTGCTGGCGACCACCGCGGTGCTGGTCGCGGTGTTCCTGCCGGTCGGTTTCCTGCAGGGCAATACCGGCCGCCTGTTCCGCGAATTGTCGGTGGCGCTGGCGGCGGCGGTGGTCATCTCCGCCTTCGTCGCGCTGAGCCTCACGCCGATGATGGCGAGCAAGCTGTTGCGCCCGCATACCGGCCCGCACGCGGTGCACGGCAACCGGGTCAGCGAATGGCTCAACGCGCGCTTCGAGCGGTTCGCCGGCGCTTACCGCGGCGTGCTGGAGCGCAACGTGCACCGCATCTGGCTGTTCGGCGGATTGATGCTGGCGGCGATGGTCGCGCTGGTGCTGCTGTTCAAGCTGCTGCCCAGCGAACTGGCGCCCGCCGAGGATCGCGGTTCGTTCCAGCTCACGATGGAAGGCCCGGAAGGCGCGGGCTTCGACTACACCGTCGCGCAGATGAAGCAGGTGGAAGCGATCCTGGCCGGCGAGATCGGCCCGGACAAGCTGATCGAGCGCGCCAACCCGCGCGTGCCGGGCAGCTTCGGCGCCAGTGAGGAAATGCACACCGGCCGCGCCAGCGTCTTCCTGGTGGACTGGGACAAGCGCACGCAGAGCACCGCACAGGTCGCCGCCGACCTCGAGAAGAAGTTCGCCGGCCTGACCGGCGTGCGCGTGCGCACGCAAGTGGGCGGCGGCCTGGTGCGCACCCGCGGCCAGCCGTTCCAGATGGTGCTGGGCGGCCCCGATTACGCCGAGCTGGCGCGCTGGCGCGACATCATGCTGGCCAAGATGGCGGACAACCCCGGCTTCGTTGGCCCGGATTCGGATTACAAGGAAACCCGCCCGCAGATGCGCGTGGTGGTCGACAAGGCGCGCGCCGCCGACCTCGGCGTATCCGCCACCGCGATCGGCACCGCGCTGGAGACGATGATGGGCGGGCGCCGCGTCACCACCTTCGTCGACAACGGCGAGGAATACGACGTGATGCTGCAGGCCGACCGCCGGGGCCGCGCCTCCACCGCCGATCTCGACGCGCTGCAGGTGCGCGCGCGCAACGGTGCGCTGGTGCCGCTGTCGAACCTGGTGACGCTGAAGGAAATCGCCGAACCCGGCACCTACAACCGTTTCAACCGCCTGCGCTCGATCACCTTGAGCGCGCGCCTGGCGGAAGGCTATCCGCTGGGCGAAGCCGTCGCGTGGGCGCAGCAGGCCGCCGAGCAGAGCCTGCCCGACTACGCGCAGGTCGGCTGGAAGGGCGAATCGCGCGAGCTGCAGCAGTCCGGCGGCGAGGTGCTGATCACCTTCGCGCTGGCCTTGCTGATCGTCTACCTCGCGCTGGCCGCGCAGTTCGAAAGCTTCCTGCACCCGCTGGTGATCATGCTGACCGTGCCGCTGGGCGTGCTCGGCGCGCTGATCGGGCTGTGGTTGACCAAGGGCACCATGAACCTGTTCTCGCAGATCGGCATCGTGATGCTGGTCGGCCTGGCGGCGAAGAACGGCATCCTGATCGTCGAATTCGCGAATCAATTGCGCGATGCCGGCCGCAGCGTGCACGAGGCCATCGTCGAGGCCGCCGGCGTGCGCCTGCGCCCGATCCTGATGACCTCGATCGCGACGATCATGGGCGCGCTGCCGCTGGTGATCTTCGGCGGGCCGGGCTCGGCCAGCCGCGCCACCATCGGCACCGTGGTCGTGTTCGGCGTGGCGTTCTCGACCTTGCTCTCGCTGTTCGTGGTGCCGGCGTTCTATGCGCTGCTGGCGAAGTACACCCATTCGCCTGAGGCATTGGCGCACGAACTCGATAAACTCGAATCCACCACCCCGGAGGCCGGCGGCCATGCGTGATCCTGGTTCGCCGTGGAAACCACGCGCTCCCCGCAACCCGTTGCAGGCGGATGAAACCGCATCGTCGCATCCCGCGCGCGAGCGCCGCGATGCGGAACTGCGCATCTACGGCATCAATGCGGTGCGCGCGCTGTTCGCGAAACGCCCGCAGGCGCTGCGCAAGCTGTACCTGCTCGAGGCGCGCATCCCGCAACTGCAGCCGCTGTTGAAATGGTGCGTCGCCAACCGCGTCGGCTACCGCGTGGTGGAAGAAGGCGACCTGCAGAAACTCGCCGCCAGTGCGCACCACGAAGGCGTGGTCGCCGACGTGCTGCGCGAGGAACCGCAATCGCTCACCGCATGGCTGCGCGAGCTGCCGGCAGGCGCGCAATGCGCGCTGTGGCTGGACGGCGTCGGCAATCCGCACAACCTGGGCGCGATCCTGCGCAGCGCCGCGCATTTCGGCGTGGGCGCGGTGCTGTTGCCGAAGCAGTCGACGCTGGCGTTGTCCGGCGCCGCCGCGCGCGTCGCCGAAGGCGGCGCGGAAGCGGTGCGGTTCGTGCGCCTGGGCCGCGAGGACAACGCGATCGCGCAATTGCGCGGCACCGGCTTCCAGCTGGCCGCGACCGTGGTGCGCGGCGGCAGCGACCTGTTCGCGGCGAAGCTGCCGCAACGACTGGTCTACGTGCTGGGTGCGGAAGGCGAGGGCATATCGCCGGAACTGGCCGCCGCCTGCGACATGAGGCTGTCGATCCCCGGCAGCGGCGCGGTGGAAAGCCTCAACGTGGCCGCCGCGACCGCGGTGCTGCTGGCGAGTTGGCGCGGCGCGCTGTAGCCGTGGTCAGTGCTTCGCGTCGGGCGCCTTCGGCGCGCTGCCGAACCCGCCCTGCGCCTCCGATGCCAGCCAGGTGAACGCCGCGTAGGCGGCGACGTTCTGCGCGAGATCCTTCGGATCGACCTTGTCGAGGGTGTCGTCCGCGTTGTGGTGCAGGTCGAAGTAATGGGTGCCGTCGTGCGCCAGCGATGCCCATGCCATGCCCCGCGCGGCCATCGCGCCGATGTCGGATTCCGGCCCGCCCTGGCCGGGCTGCCATTCGATGCCGAGCGGCGCCAGCACCTGCATGAACTGCTGCATCGCCTGCGGCTGCGCGTCGCGCGCGCTGCTGTCGAACGCGTAGACATGGCCGGCGCCGAAATCGCTCTCGGCGGCGATCACGTGCTTGGCCACGTCCTTGGCATGGTCGTCCGCATACTTGCGGCCGCCGAACAGGCCCTGTTCCTCGTTGGCGAAGGCTACCACGCGGATCGTCCGCGCCGGCTTCAGCGGCTTGACCAGCGCGCCCGCGGCCATGCTGATGGCGATGCCGGCGCCATCGTCGATCGCGCCGGTGCCGTGGTCCCAGGAATCCAGGTGGCCGCCGATCAGCACGATTTCGTCCGGATGCTTGCGCCCGGTGATTTCGCCGATGACGTTCTGCGAGGTGTATTCGCCGTCGAACCCGCAATCCAGCGCCAGCTTGACCCGGGTCGGGCCGAGCGCGACCAGCCGCGCCAGTTGCGCGGCATCGATGGTCGACAGCGCCGCGGCGGGAATCGGCGTCAGTCCCTGTTCGTAGCGCGTGTTGCCGGTATGCGGCGAGCGCGAGGTCTCGGTGCCGGCCGAACGCATCAGGAAGCCGATCGCGCCCTTGCGGATCGCCACCGACGGGCCGCCGCCGCGGATGCCGCCGCCGTTGCGGTAGTCGTTGCCGTCGCGCGCGGCTTTCATCTGGTAGTCGACGAAGGCGATCTTGCCGGCCAGCGAACCGTCCGGCGCGGCCTGCAACGCGGCCAGGTCGGGGAAGCGCACCACCTCGCCTTCGACGGTGCCGCCGGCGCTGCCGCCGAGCGCGGTCAGCACCAGCTTCTGCGCATGCGGGCCGAGGACTTCGCCATGTTCGCTGCGGCGCACCCATTTCGGGAAGGTCACCGGCTCGGTCCACACTTTGTCGTAGCCGAGCTGCCTGAATTTCGCCTTCGCCCATTCCACCGCACGCGCGTCGGCATCGCTGCCGGCCAGGCGCGGACCGACTTCGGTGGTCAGCGATTCCAGCACCTTCCAGCCGGTGTCGTCCTGCAGCGCCCTGTCGCGCAGGGCCGCGGCTTGCGCCATCGCCGCGTCCGGCATGCGCGTCGGTTGCTGCGCCTGCAGCGGCAGGGCGATGGTCAGGGCGAGTGCGAAGGCAAGGGCGGTGCGGCGCATCGAGCGATCTCCGGGGCCAGGAACGACGAAGCCGCGAGCCTAGCAGCCCGCGGCTCCGGTGCAGGGTGACGAAAGTCCCGTCGCGCCTACTTCTTCAGCGAATCGCGGATCTCGCGCAGCAGCAGCACGTCTTCCGGCGTGGCGGCCGGCGCTTCCGCGGCCGGCTTGCGCATGCGGTTGTAGGCCTTGACCACCAGGAAGATCACGAACGCCACGATCAGGAAATTGATGATCGATTGGATGAAGTCGCCGTACTTGATCGCGACTTCGGCGGCGATTTCCTTGCCGTCGGCGCCGATCTGCGCCGGGTTGATCACGTGCTTCCAGCCGGAGACGTCGACCCCGCCGGTGAGCATGCTGATGATCGGCATGATGATGCCGTCCACCAGGCCGCTCACGATCTTGCCGAATGCCGCGCCGATCACCACGCCGACCGCGAGGTCGAGCACGTTGCCCTTGGCGATGAATTCCTTGAACTCGCTGATCATGCCCATCGAATGGCTCTCCTCGTCGTGGCCGGGTGCCGCGCCTGTGCGGCGATGCAGCTTAACCGCTCAGCGCGTGACGGAAATGTTGCCTCGCAACACCGCGCCGGCCGGAGCCAGGGTCGCTTCGAAGCGATCGCCGGGGTGCAGCGGGCCCACGCCCGCGGGCGTGCCCATGAACACCAGGTCGCCGGCGCGCAGGGCATACAGCCTGGACAGCTCGTGGAGGATATCGGGCACGTCCCAGATCAGGTCGTGCAGCGCGCCGTGCTGGCGGCGCTCGCCATTGACGTCGAGCGCGAGCGACATCGTGGCGAGGTCGCCGGCCTCGCCCGCGGGCAGCAAGGCGCTGACCGGCGCGGAGTGATCGAAGCCCTTGCCGGTATCCCAGGGCAGGCCCTTGGCCTTGGCCGCGGCCTGCAGGTCGCGGCGGGTGAGGTCGAGGCCGACGCCGAAGCCGAACACCAGCGCCATCGCGCTGCCGGCATCGAGCTCGCCATCCGGCGCATCGCGTCCGAGCGCGACCACCAGTTCCACTTCATGGTGCAGTTCGTTGGTGCCGGGCGGATAGGGCACCACGCCATCGACGACGATGGCATCGGCCGGCTTCATGAAGAATACCGGGGTGCCGCGTTCCGCCTTCGATGCCGGCGCGGCCGCGCCCATTTCGCGCGCATGATCGGCGAAGTTGCGGCCGACGCAGTAGATGCGGCGCACCGGGAACTCGCCGAGCGGGTCGCCGGCGCGGTTGCGGACGGGGATGCGCGGCGTGGCCGCGGCGGGAACCAGGTCGTGCGCGCCGGCTTCGCCCACTCAGCGTGCCAGCGGCAGTTGCGCCTTGCCGACGACGCGGAAATCGCCATCGATGCTGTTCGCGCGGGTGCCGTGCGCGACAGGCTTGCCGCGCTGCTTCCACAGCCGCCACAGCATGCCCGCGGCCAGCATGGCGATGCCGACGAACACGCTGACGAACAGCAGCGCCAGCAGCAGGCCGATGCCGGCGATGCCGAGCACGACGCGCAGCCAGCGATGGCGTGGGCGACGGGGTGCGGTGAAACGGTTGAACATGTGCGGGTTGAATCTGAAGCTGCGATGGAATGCGCGCATCGTGGTCGGGATCCTGCGGCGCAGCAGCGCCATGACACAATGGCGGCAAGTATCCGGGCACTGCGAATCCGAGTTGTGAGCACTTCGTTAAATCGCGATGATGGCGATGCCCCGGCCCTGATGCGGCTGGACGCCATGGCCCCGGACAGCCTGCACGAGGTCGAAGCCGTGGTGGACGGCGATGCCGAGTCTTTGATCCTGCACCGCGATGCCGCGGGCCGCGCGCGCGCGTGGCTGAACGTCTGCCCGCACGCGGGGCGCCGCCTCGACTGGGCCCCGGGCCAGTTCCTGCGCAGCAAGGACGGCCTGCTGGTGTGCGCGGTGCATGGCGCGAGCTTCGAGTTGCAGGGCGGCGAATGCGTGGCCGGGCCGTGCCGCGGCGAGGCGCTGCGCGAAGTCGCGGTGCATTGCGCGGATGGCGAGGTGCGGCTGGGCGCGCCGCCTAGTACAGCAGGTTGATCGCGATCACGATGATCGCCAGGTAGACCAGCGACAAGGGTCCGCCGACCCGCCACAGGTCGCGGCCTGTGTAGTTGGCGGGGCCGGTGATCATCGACATCACCGGGTTCGATGCGGTCATCAGGTTGTTCGATGCCGACAGCGCCACGATCAGCGCGAACGCGGTGGGATCGCCGCCGGCGGCCAGCGCGATGTTGATCGCGATCGGGACCATGATGATGGTGGCGCCGACGTGGCTGATCGCCAGCGAGAAGGCGGTGGTCAGCAGCCCGATCAGGATCTGCAGCAGCCACAGCGGGAAGCCTTCGGGCAACTGCTCCAGGGTGTGTCCGGCCAGCCATGCGGCGGCGCCGCTGGAATCCATCGCCCAGCCCAGCGGGATCAGGCAGGCCATCAGGAACACCGTCTTCCAGCTGATCGCGGCGTAGGCTTCGTCGATGTTGATCACGCCGGCGACCAGCATCCCGGCCACGCCGGTCATCAAGGCGATCGGCACCGGGATCTTCGAGCTCAGCGCGAGCAGCATCGAGACCGCGAAGATCGTCATCGCGATCTTGAACTTGTGCGGGCGCTGCTCGCCCTTCGGGTAGTCGGTGACCACCACCAGGTCCTTGCCCTTGGCCGCCTGCGCCAGGTCGGTCCAGATGCTGTGCAGCACCAGCATGTCGCCGGCGCGGATCGGCGTGCCGCGCACGTCCGCGCGCAGCACCTCCTTGTCGCGGTTGATCGCCAGCAGGCTGATCCCGAGTTGCTTGCGCAGGCGCAGCTGCGCCGAGGTCTTGCCGATGAAGCTGGAAGTCGGCGGCACCACGGCCTCGGAGATGCCGGCGCGGCTGGGATTGAACAGGTCGCCGAAGGTGCGCAGGCGCGCGGACAGGCGCAGGAAGTTGTTCTGGGCGAAATCGGCCACCTGTTCCTTCGCGCCCATCATGCCGAGCACGCTGCCGACCCAGATCCGCGCGTCCGCCGGCGGCGATAGCCGCGAGTCCTCGCCGGTGCGCAGGGCGAGCAGCAGCGGCGCGCCGTGCAGGGCTTCGGTATCGCCCACGCTCATGCCGACCAGCGGGCTGTCGGCGCTGACCGTGAGCTCGTAGACGTCGCCGTCGATGCCGTAGGCGCGGGCGAAATAGCTTTGCGTGCGCGCCGGGGTGACCGCCTCGTCCTCGTCCTCGCGCAGCAGCTTGCTGCCGAAGAAGTGGAAGTAGGCGAGCGAGGCGGCGAGCAGGCACAGGCCGATCGGCATCGGCGCGAACATGTTGAGCGGTTCCAGCGTGGCTGCGCCGGAGGGCATGTTGGCGTTGGCCGCGACCAGCAAGTCGTTGAGCAGGATCAGCGGCGAGTTGCCGACCATGGTCAGGCCGCCGCCCATCACGATCGCCGCCGCCAGCGGCAGCAGCATGCGCGACAGGGTGAGGCCGGTGCGCGACGACAACCGCGAGGCGACCGGCAGGAACAGCGACATCACCGACGGGTTCTGCATGATCGAACTGGTCAGGCCGGCCATGCCGGTGGTCAGCAGCAGCAGCCGCGATTCGATGCCGTGCGCGCGCCGCAGCAACCAGCCCGACAGGCGGTTGAGCGCGCCGGTGCGATCCAGTCCCGCGCCCAGGATCATGGTGGCGATGATGCTCATCACCGCGTTGCCGGCGAAGCCGCCGAACAGGTCCTCGCGCGGCACCAGCCCGGTCAGGCCCAGCACCACCAGCACCACCAGCGCGACCACGTCGGCGCGGATGCGCTCGAACAGGAACATCGCCATCGTGAAGAACACCAGCCCGAGCACCAGCTCCATGTCGGTGGTGAGCGTCAGCGTGGTGTCCATTTCGCGCCGTGGGTTCCTTCGGTCTCAGCAGCGGTCGTACAGCAGGTCCCAGACGCCGTGGCCCAGTTTCTGGCCGCGGGTCTCGAAATGCGTCTGCGGACGCCAGTCCGGCCGCGGCACGCTGCCGCGCAATCCCGCGCGATTGGCGATGCCGGGCGTGGCATCCAGCACGTCCCACATCTGCTCGGCATAGTCCTGCCAATCGGTGGCGAGGTGCAAGCGGCCGTCGGCGGCCAGCTTGCGCACCAGCAACGCGGCGAATTCGGGATTCACCAGCCTGCGCTTGTTGTGGCGCTTCTTGTGCCAGGGATCGGGGAAGTAGATGCGGATCTCGTCCAGCGCAGCGTCGGCGACTTCGTTCTCCAGCACTTCCACCGCGTCGTGGTGGTAGAGCTTCGCATTGCCGGCACCGTCGTCGCCCAGCGCATTGAGCAGGCGGCCGACGCCGGGCGCATGCACTTCGATGCCGATGTGGTCGCGATCCGGGTCGCGCTGCGCGGAATAGCGGAAGGCCTCGCCGTTGCCGAAGCCGATCTCGAGGATGCGCCTGGCCTTGCGCCCGAACGCGGCATCGAAATCGCGCGGCGCGCCGGCGTAGTCGAGGCCGTAGCGCGGCCACAGGGCGTCGAACGCGCGCTGCTGCGCCTCGGTGAAGCGGCCCTGGCGCAGCACGAAGCTGCGCACCTTGCGCACGCCGTCGGTGACGGTGAAGGGCTTGGGCGGGGCCTTGCGGCCGTCGCTTGCGAACGGATCGGTCATCTCAACCGATCAAGCCGTCGACCGGCGACGACGCCGAGGCGAAGCGCTTGCGCGGGATGCGCCCGGCCTTGAACGCGGCGCGGCCGGCTTCCACCGCCAGCTTCATCGCATGCGCCATCAGCACCGGATCCTTCGCCCCGGCGATCGCGGTGTTCATCAGCACGCCGTCGCAGCCGAGCTCCATCGCGATCGCGGCGTCGGACGCGGTGCCGACGCCGGCATCGACGATGATCGGCACCTTCGCGCTTTCGACGATCTCGATCAGGTTGTACCTGTTCTGGATGCCGAGCCCGGAGCCGATCGGCGCGGCCAGCGGCATCACCGCCACGCAGCCGATCTCCTCCAGGCGCTTGCACAGGATCGGATCGTCGCTGGTATAGACCATGACTTCGAAGCCGTCCTTGACCAGCGTTTCCGCGGCGGCGAGCGTGGCGACCACATCGGGATACAGCGTCTTCTGGTCGCCGAGGACTTCGAGCTTGACCAGGTTGTGGCCATCGAGCAGTTCGCGCGCGAGGCGGCAGGTGCGCACCGCCTCGTCGGCGGTGTAGCAGCCGGCGGTGTTGGGCAGGATCGTGTACTGGTCCGGCGGCAACACGTCGAGCAGGTTGGGCTCGCCCGGGTTCTGGCCGATGTTGGTGCGGCGGATGGCGACGGTGACGATCTGCGCGCCGGCGGCCTCGGTGGCGCGGCGGGTCTCGTCCAGGTCCTTGAACTTGCCGGTGCCGGTGAGCAGGCGCGAGGCGTACGGCTTGCCGGCGATGAGGAGGGTGTCGGGATTCGGCGATGCGGTCATCCCGCTAGTTTAGCCGCCACCCAGCGCGTGGACGATCTCGACCCGGTCGCCATCGCGCAGGGCATGTTGCGGATGCCGGCCGCGCGGGACGATCTCGCCGTTGACCTCGACCGCCACCCGGCGCTGGCCCAGGCCTTCGGCATCGAGCAGGGCGGCGATGGTGGCGTCGGGTTCGAGATGGCGGGGTTCGCCGTTCAACTGGATGCGCATGCCGGCATTTTCACCCGATTCGACACGGTCGCGGCGTGCGGCGGCGCAACTTGTTGCCGTTACATTTTCGTGAAACCATCCGCGCCATTCGCTGTCGTATTGTCGGCGCCTACCCGAGGACTCCTGATGAAAGCCAAGATCCGCCAATCCCTGCTGGCCGCTGCCTTGGCGCTGGCCGCCCTTCCGACCGTCGTGCAGGCGGCCGATTCGCCGTTCACCCAGACCGTCTTCTTCGGCGACAGCCTGACCGACGGCGGCTATTTCCGCCCGGTGCTGATCCAGATGGTGGGTCCGAACGGCGCGATCATCGGCCAGTTCACCAACAACCCCGGCTACGTCTGGTCGCAGTACCTGGCCGACTACTACGGCAGCAATGCAGCGCCGGCCTGGACCGGCAACGCCACCGCCACCCCGACCCAGGCCGCGGGCAACAACTGGGCGGTCGGCGGTGCGCGCGTCGGCACCAGCACCGTCGGTGGCCTGGGCTACACGCCGTCGCTGACCGCGCAATACCAGGCCTACCTGGCTTCCGGCCACCATGTCGATCCGGGCGCGCTGTACACCGTGTGGGGCGGCGCCAACGACATGTTCGCGGTGCAGGCCAACCCGGCGCAGGCGCAGGCCATCATCGGCGCCGCGGTGACCGCGCAGGTCGGCCTGGTCGGTGCGCTGACCCAGGCCGGCGCGCAATACATCCTGGTGCCGACCCTGCCCGACCTCGGCCTGACCCCGGATGCGCGCGCCGGTGGCGCGGTCGGCATGGCCCAGGGTACCGCGCTGGCGAATACCTACAACACCGCGCTGTTCGGCGGCCTGGCCTCGGCCAACCTGCGGGTGATCCCGATGGATACCTTCCACTTCCTGCAGGAAGTGGTGGCCAATCCTTCCGCCTACGGGATTTCCAATGCCACCGGCAAGGCCTGCGTGACCCAGCCGGCCCCGGCCGGCGGTTCCTCGCTGTTCTGCAGCCCGGCCTCGATGGTGCCCGGCGGCGCCAGTTACCTGTTCGCCGATGGCGTGCACCCGACCACCGCCGCGCACAAGGCGCTGGCCGATTTCGCCGTCTCGGTGATCGAAGGCCCGCGCCAGATCGCGGTCCTGCCGCATTCGGAAGCGGTGATCGGCCGTTCGCGCGCGCAGATGGTCGATGGCGCGGTCGCCGGCCTCGGCAAGGAAGACGGCATGCGCTGGTGGGCCGACGTGCGCGGCAACCAGCAGGCTTACGACGCGCCGTTCGACTATGACAGCGTCGGCCCGGCCGCCTCGTTCGGCATCGGCTGGACCAGCGGCAACCTGGTGTACGGCGCATTCGCCGGCTACGGCCGCCAGAACAGCGATTTCGGCGAGGATCGCGGCGAATTCAAGCAGACCGATGCCGGCTTGGGCGGCTTCGTCGGCTGGCGCAGCGGCGCATTCTGGGCCAATGGCCAACTCGGCTGGACCAAGGTCAGCTACGACGTGGACCGCACCGTCCACCTCGGCCCGGCCACCCGCGTCCACAGCGGCTCGCCGGATGGCGACAACCTGAGCCTCGGCGCCAGCGCCGGCTGGAACTTCGGCGATGGCGCATTCCGCCACGGCCCGGTGCTGGCGGTGCTGTCGCAGAAGATCTCGGTCGACGGCTATGCCGAAACCGATCCGACCCTGTCCACCTCGCTGGCCTATCCGCAGCAGGACTTCGATTCGCTGATCGGCAGCGTCGGCTGGCAGTTCAGCTATGCGATCAACGACCATGTGCAGCCCTACGCCAAGCTGACCTACGACCGCGAGTTCGAGGATGCGCCGGCGCAGGCCTTCGCGCAGGCGCAGTCGATCCCGGGTTCGCTGCCGTATGCGGTGCCCGGCCTGGCCTTCGACGAAACCTACGGCACCGTCGTGGCCGGCGTGCGCACCAGTCTGGTGGGCCTGGACGCCAATATCGGCGGCAGCGTCACCGTCGGCCAGAAGGGCGGCAACGACATCGCGCTGTTCCTGAGCATCGGCAGCAAGTTCTGATCGGCGCGAGCTGAGCGCGCGACGCATGCCCCGCACGCATGCGTTGCGCCACCGGCGGCGCGCGGCATAGACTTGCCGCCGAACGCGGGTGTAGTTCAATGGTAGAACTGCAGCTTCCCAAGCTGCTAGCGTGGGTTCGATTCCCATCACCCGCTCCATGATTCGGCAAGCGACGGCAACGGCGGTGTTCCCCTTCGGGAATGCCGCCGTTTCTTTCTCGCGGCGATGGAGCGAAGGATGGCGGCGATTGCGGTCGGTTGGCGCGAGTGGGCGGCCCTGCCGGAACTGGGCCTGCCGCGGCTGCGGGCCAAGCTCGATACCGGCGCGCGCAGCTCCGCCCTGCACGTGGAACGGCAATGGCGCTTCGTCGAGGCCGGGGCGCCGTGGGTCGGTTTCGCGCTGGTGGCTCGCCTGCATGCGGGCGAAGTCGAGGCCGCCGCGGCCATCGTCGATGAAAGGATGGTGACCGATTCCGGCGGCCATCGAACTTCGCGCGTGTTCGTCCGCACCAAGCTGCGGTTGGCCGGGATCGAACGCGAAATCGAAATGAACCTGGCGGATCGTTGCGGGATGCGGTTCCCGCTGCTGCTGGGGCGCACCGCGCTGGCGGACGCATTCGTGGTCGACCCCGCGGGATCGTTCCTGCATCGCCGCCGCCGCATGCGGCGTCCCCCCGAAACACCGCGCGACGTTTGAAGCAGCAGGCGAGCGCACCCATGCAAAGGCTGCACCCATGAAACTGGCGATCCTGTCCCGCAACGGCAAGCTGTATTCGACCCGTCGCCTGGTCGAGGCCGCGCGCGAACGCGGGCACAGCGTGCGGGTGCTGGATCCGCTGCGCTGCTACATGCGGATCAGCACCGAAGGCTTCGAGATGCACTACAAGGGCGCGCAGATCGCCGGCTACCACGCGGTGGTGCCGCGCATCGGCGCGTCGGTCACCCGCTACGGTTGCGCGGTGCTGCGCCAGTTCGAGCTGATGGGCAGCTACACGCCGAACAGCGCGGCGGCGATCGCGCGCGCGCGCGACAAGCTGCGCTGCCACCAGTTGCTGGCGGCGCAGGGGATCGGCCTGCCGGTGACCGTGTTCGGCGACAACCCGGACGACACCGTCGACCTGCTGTCGATGCTCGGTCCGCCGCCGCACGTGATCAAGCTCAACGAAGGCACCCAGGGCGCGGGGGTGATGCTGACCGAGAAGCTGTCTGCCTCGCGCGGGGTGATCGAGACCCTGCGCGGCCTGTACGCGCATTTCCTGGTGCAGGAATTCATCGGCGAAGCGAAGGGCGCGGACCTGCGCTGCTTCGTGGTCGGCAACCAGGTGGTCGCGGCGATGCGCCGGCAGGCGCCGAAGGGCGATTTCCGTTCCAACCTGCATCGCGGCGGCACGGCCAAGGCGGTCAAGGCCAGCAAGGCCGAGATCGAGACCGCGGTGCGCGCCGCGAAAGTGCTGGGCCTGGGCGTGGCCGGCGTCGACCTGATCCGCAGCAAGCGCGGGCCGCTGGTGCTGGAGGTGAATTCCTCGCCGGGGCTGGAGGGGATCGAGGCGGCGACGGGCGTGGATGTCGCCGGCCGCATCATCGAGCACGTGGCCGGCGGCGGCGTACCCGTGCGCAAACATCCCCGCAACGCGGATTTGACGGATTCTTAATCGAAGGCTGGGTAATGTCGGTGCTGCGATGCCGCCTCACTTCCCCCGGGGCGATGTCGTGCAGGGCAGCAGTGACCATTGTGAGACTTCACGGCCCAGGCGTCCCCCGCCTGGGCCTTCGTTTGTGCTCGCCGCCCATGGCAGCCACCCCTCGGGGCAACGCTGCGCGTGGTCGGGAAACGCCCCGGGCTTTTTCATGCGTGGATCTGCGTGCGCGCGCCGGCGCCGATGAATCGGAGCCGGCCCGCTGTGCCAGAATCGCGGAACCATGAACAGGCGTGCCGGTCACATCCGGACGTGCCGCCGCCAAGCAGGAACAACCGCATGCGCATCCTGGTGATCGAAGACAACCCCGACATCGCCGCCAACCTCGGCGACTACCTCGAGGACCGCGGGCACACCGTGGACTTCGCCGCCGACGGCGTGACCGGCCTGCACCTGGCGGTGGTGCACGACTTCGACGCGATCGTGCTCGACCTCAACCTGCCCGGCATGGACGGCCTGGAGGTCTGCCGCAAGCTGCGCAACGAAGCGCGCAAGCAAACCCCGGTGCTGATGCTGACCGCGCGCGATTCGCTGGAGAACAAGCTGGCCGGCTTCGATTCCGGCGCCGACGATTACCTGATCAAGCCGTTCGCGCTGCAGGAAGTGGATGTGCGCCTGAGCGCGCTCGGCCGCCGTGGCCGCGGTCCGCAGGCGCGCGTGCTCAATGTCGGCGAACTGGAATTCAACCTCGATACCCTGGAAGTGCGCCGCGAGGGCAAGCTGCTGCAGCTCAATCCGACCGCGCTGAAGATCCTGCAGGCGCTGATGGAAGCCGCGCCGGCGGTGGTGACCCGGCAGGACCTGGAAACCCGGGTCTGGGGCGAGGAGCTGCCGGATTCGGATTCGCTGCGGGTGCATATCCACGGCCTGCGCGCGATGGTGGACAAGCCGTTCGCCGTGCCGATGATCCAGACCCGCCACGGCATCGGCTACCGGATCGCGCCGCCCGATGCCGAAAGCTGACGTTCCGCCCGAACCGCGCGCCGCGCCTCGCCCTGCGCCGCGCGCGCGCAGGCGGCTGCGCACCCGCATCATCCTGTCGTTCGCCCTGCTCGGGCTGGGCCTGACCCTGCTGCTCGCGTTCGCGACCAACTGGGTCCGCGGCCGGGTCGAGGAGGACATGATCACCGACCTGATGGACCGCAACATCAATGCCTACGCGGAGCGTTTTTACGCCAGCGGCGGCCGCGACATCGGCTTGCCGGTGCAGCAGATGTACGGACGCGTGGTCGGCAGGGACAAGTTCGAGACGCTCAAGAAGGAATATCCCGAGTGGTACGGCTTCGGCGACGGCATCCACCCGATGAGCGGCCGCAACGAGGACGGCACTCCTTTCAGCTACAAGCTGGCGGTGCGCAAGACGCCGGATACCTGGTTCTTCCTCGCCTACGACATGCAGGAAAGCGTGCGCCGCACCGAGAAATTCGAGCGCGCGCTGTACATCGTGGTGCCGGTGTTCACCCTGTTCTCGCTGCTGCTCGGCTGGTGGTCGGCCTCGCGGGTGATGGCGCCGGTGTCGGAACTCGCGCGGCGGCTGCGCCGCAGCGGCACCAGTTCGGATCCGGAGGCGCTGGCGCCGTACTTCGCCGGCGACGAAGTGGGCGAGCTGGCGAAGGCGCTGGACGATTATTCCGATCGGCTGACCGACGTCGTGCAGCGCGACCGCGAGTTCAACGCCGACGTCAGCCACGAGTTGCGCACGCCGCTGGCGGTGATCCGCGGTGCGGTCGAGCTGTTGCTGTCGAAACCGGAACTGGATGAGCGCACGCGCGCGCGCCTGCAGCGCATCCAGCGTTCCGAACAGCAATGCACCGACCTGATCAGCGCCCTGCTGCTGCTGTCGCGCAACGAACGCGCGGTCGGCGAGTGCGACGTGGCGAAGGTGGCGCAGCAGTTGCTGGACAGCCATCGCGCCCAGCTCGGCGGCAAGCCGCTGGAACTGCGCCTGGAAGGGGCGACGCGGCTGGTGGTGGATGCGCCGGAGTCGGCGGTGTCGGTGGCGCTGGGCAACCTGATCGGCAACGCGGTCAAGTACACCCAGAGCGGCGGCGTGATCGTGCGCCTGCACGACCGTGCCGTCGACGTGGTCGATTCGGGACCGGGCCTCAGCGCGGAAGACGCCGCCAAGCTGTTCGAGCGCGGCTATCGCGGCACCCACGCCGGGCATTCGCAGGGCGGCGGCATCGGCTTGTCGATCGTGCGCCGGTTGTGCGCGCTGTACGGCTGGGATGTGCGGGTGCGGCCGGGCGAGACGCAGGGCGTGGTGGCGACGCTCACCTTCGGCTGAAGTCCTCCGCGACAACGCCAGCGGCTTCGGCGGCATAATGTCGTGCACGATTTTCCGAAGGATTCCCCCCATGAATGCCCCCGCCGCCGCACCGTTGGCCTACCAGGTCGCGCTGTCCGACCATGCCCGCAGCGCAGAGCAACGCGCGGCCATCCTCGCCGGCGAACTCGGCTTCGGCCGGCACTTCACCGACCACATGGTCGCCATCCAGTGGGACAAGGCGAACGGCTGGCACGATGCGCGGGTCCATGCCTACGGCCCGCTGGCGCTGGATCCGGCCGCATCGGTGCTGCATTACGGGCAGGAGATCTTCGAGGGCATCAAGGCCTATCGCCATGCCGACGGCTCGATCTGGACCTTCCGCCCCGATGCCAACGGCGCGCGCCTGCAGCGTTCCGCCGCGCGCCTGACCTTGCCGCAACTGCCGGTGGCCGAGTTCACCGAATCGTTGCGCCAGCTGATCGCGGTCGACCATGCCTGGGTGCCGTCGGCGGCGGAAAGCAGCCTGTATTTCCGTCCCTTCATGATCGCCACCGAGGCCTTCCTCGGCATGCGCGCGGCGCAGGCTGCGGCCTACTACGTCATCGCCAGCCCGGCCGGCGCGTATTTCGCCAAGGGCGTGGCGCCGGTGTCGATCTGGCTGTCGGAGGATTACGCACGCGCGGCCAAGGGCGGCACCGGTGCGGCCAAGTGCGGCGGCAACTACGCCGCTTCGCTGCTGCCGCAGATGGAAGCGCAGGCGCTGGGCTGCTCGCAGGTGCTGTTCCTGGATCCGGTGGAAGGCAAGTACCTGGAGGAACTCGGCGGCATGAACGTGTTCCTGGTCTACAGGGACGGCCGCATCGTCACCCCGGCGTTGTCGGGCAGCATCCTCGAGGGCATCACCCGCGAAAGCATCCTGCAACTGGCCCGCGACCGCGGCCTGCAGGTGGAGGAGCGCAAGGTGTCCGTCGACGAGTGGAAGGATGGCGTGGTTTCGGGCGAGATCAGCGAGGTGTTCGCCTGCGGCACCGCGGCGGTGATCACCCCGATCGGGCAGTTGAAGGGCAAGGATTTCGCGGTGGGCGACATCGATGCGCCGGCAGGCGAGGTCACCATGGCGATCCGCAAGGAACTGACCGATATCCAGTACGGCCGCGTGCCCGATCGCCACGGCTGGCTGGTCAGGCTGCGATAACGGCCATCGCGGCGCGCCTTACAGGCGCACCCACCAGCACCCCAGGTTCTTGCGCAGCCCGAACACGGTGCGTGCCGGCGTGCTGCCGTTCGCCAGCGTCTGCTCCACGCGCAGCCCGACCAGGTGCGGTTTGCGCGGCGGCTTGCTGACCACCTCGCCGGTGGCTTCGTCGAATTCGACCACGTCGTAACCGTATTCGTTGGTGCCGCCGGCGTACATCGGTTGCACGTCCACCAGCGGCCGCTTGGCGATGGCTTCCAGCCGCGCGAACAGCCGGTAGCCGTTCGCGGTCGACATGCCCGCCCAGTCGTACACCCCGGCGATCTGGTTGGCGTCGCCGGACTGGATCGCGCTGCTCAGCGAATACACCAGGTCCTGCACGCTGCGCGCGCAACCGCCGCGGGACATGCGCGCACCGCCGATGCCGGCCGCTGCCTGCGATGCGGGCTGTTCGCGCCCGCCGATGTCCTCGCACTTGCGGTCGGTATAGACCAGCGTGCCGTCGCCGCCGATGCACTGCCGTACCTGCGCATCGGCATGTCGCGGCAGCCATGCGCAGGCGAGCAGGAGCAGGCAGGTGAAGGCGAGGCGCGGCATGCGCGCCAGCCTACGCGGGCGGCATCGGCGAAGGAAGTGCGGGGCGGATGCCGCCGCGTCGATTGTTCAGCGCAGGCGTTCGAGCACGTTGAGCGTCGGCTTCGCGAGGTTGAGCGTGTAGAAGTGCAGCGCGGGCGCGCCGCCGGCGACCAGGCGCCGGCACAACTGGGCGACGAAGTCGGCGGCGAATTCGCGGATGCTGTCGGCATCGTCGCCATAGGCGCGCATGCGCTGGCCGATCCAGCGCGGGATTTCCGCGCCGCAGGCTTCGGAGAAGCGCTTGAGCTGGCTGAAGTTGGAGATCGGCATGATCCCGGGCACGATCGGCACTTCGATGCCGAGCGCGCGCGCATCGTCGACGAAGCGGAAATAGGCGTCGGTGTTGTAGAAGTACTGGGTGATCGCGCCGTTGGCGCCGGCATCGACCTTGGTCTTGAAGTTGCGCAGGTCGACGTGCGCGTCCTCGGCCTGCGGATGGGTTTCCGGATACGCCGCGACCTCGACGTGGAAATGGTCGCCATGCTCGGCGCGGATCAGTTCGACCAGTTCGCTGGCGTAGCGCAGGTCGCCGCTGCGGACCATGCCGGAGGGGGTGTCGCCGCGCAGCGCGACCACCCGGTCGCAGCCCAGCGCCCGGTACAGCTTGAGCAGCTGGCGGATTTCCTCGCGGCTGCCGCCGACGCAGGTGAGGTGCGGCACGCCGGCCACGCCGTGTTCGCTGCGTAGGCGCTGCACGGTCTCGGGGGTGTGGCTGAGGGTCGAGCCGCCGGCGCCGAAGGTCACCGACATGAACTGCGGCGCATGCGCCTTCAGCCGCTGCACGCTGCGGTCGAGCTGCGCGCGTTGTTCGTCGGTCTTGGGCGGGTAGAACTCGAAGCTGATCGGCAGCATGTGGATGCCCGTGTCGTCGATGCGGGCATTGTATCCATCTCTTTATCCGGATGAAAGAATCAATGATGGACGGGTGCTCGTTCCGCCTTGACCGCCAAACGGCTGTGCCGCACTGTGCGGCGGGGGGACGACCGGATGCGCGATACCGCGAACGACGCGCCAGCGGGGGAAAAGGCCGCACCGCGCCAGATGCAGGAACTGGGCGAGACCTTGCAGCGCCTGCGCCTGGGCGGGCCGTTCTACATCCTGTTGTGGCTGCTGTCGGGAACCGCCAGCGGCCTGTGGGAGCGCGCCCGCTGGCCATTCCTGCTGGTGACGCTGGGCTTCATCGGCCTGAACGTGTTGCGCTTCCGCGTGCGCGGCCTGGCGGAAGGCGCGAGTGCGCTGGCGGTGCGCCGGCGCCTGGACTGGATCTGGACCCTGTTGCTCGCCAATTCGGCGCTGTGGGCGGTCGCGGTGGCGTGGCTGTTGATGGTCACGCCGAACGAAAGCGCGCGGACGGTCGCATCGATCAGTTCCTATGCGTTCGCCACTGCGTTCGCGCACAACTTCCCGATGCGGCTGCGTTCCGCCTTCGTGGCGCTCGGCCTGCTGTACCTGTCGACGCTGGCCGCGCTGATCGCCAACGGCTCGCGGTTCGAGCTGGTGGCGGTGAGCGTCCTCTACCTGCTGTACGTCTCGCTCGCGCTGCGCCGCAGCCATGCCGAATACCGGCAGCGCCTCGACCTCGAGGACGAGCTGCGCGAGCAGCGCGACCTGCTCGAACGGCAGAGCCGCCGCGATGGCCTGACCGGGCTGGCGAACCGGCGCCGCTTCTCCGGCGCGCTGGCGGATTGGGTGGCGAAGGCGCGCAGCGGCGGCTCGCCGCTGGCGCTGCTGATCCTCGACCTGGACCATTTCAAGTCGGTCAACGATCGCCACGGGCATGCCGCCGGCGACACCTGCCTGCGCGAATTCGCCGAACAGCTGCAGCAGGCGTTCCCGGCGCAGGGCGAGTTGGTGGCGCGCCTGGGCGGCGAGGAATTCGGCGTGCTGCTGCGCGATTGCACATCGGGCGAAGCCGCGCGGCGCGCGGATGCGTTCCGCCAGGCATTCGCCGGGCATGCGTCGGCAGTGGGCGAAGGCGCGCTGCAGATCACCGTGAGCATCGGCGTGGCCGCCTTCGATCCCGCGCGCGATGCCGATGGCAGCGCACTCTATCGCGCGGCCGACGGCGCGCTGTACCGCGCCAAGGCGGCCGGGCGCAATACCGTGCTGGTGGCGGAAGACGAATTCGCCGTCGCCTGAACGAGAACGGGCGCCTTGCGGCGCCCGTCGTCGTCTCGCCATCGAACCGGGCGATCAGTAGCGGTAATGCTCCGGCTTGTAGGGGCCTTCGACCGCGACGCCGAGGTAATCGGCCTGTGCCTGGGTCAGCTTGGTGAGCTTCACCCCGATCTTCTCCAGGTGCAGGCGCGCCACTTCCTCGTCCAGCTGCTTGGGCAGGATGTAGACCTTGGCTTCGTACACGTCCTTGTTCGCCCACAGGTCGATCTGCGCCAAGGTCTGGTTGGAGAAGCTGTTGCTCATCACGAAGCTGGGGTGGCCGGTGGCGCAGCCCAGGTTCACCAGGCGGCCTTCGGCGAGCAGGAAGATGCTGTTGCCGCCCGCGAAGGTGAACTTGTCGACCTGCGGCTTGATGTTGGTCTTGACCGCGCCGCTGGCGTACAGCGCATCGACCTGGATCTCGTTGTCGAAGTGGCCGATGTTGCAGACGATGGCCTGGTCCTTCATCGCCTGCATGTGCTGCAGGGTGATGATGTCCTTGTTGCCGGTGGTGGTGACGTAGATGTCGGCGCGGCCGAGGGTGTCCTCGATGGTGGTGACCTCGTACCCTTCCATCGCCGCCTGCAGCGCGCAGATCGGGTCGATCTCGGTGACGATCACGCGGGCGCCGTAGGCGCGCAGCGAGGCCGCCGAGCCCTTGCCGACGTCGCCGTAGCCGCAGACCACCGCGACCTTGCCGGCCAGCATCACGTCGAGCGCGCGCTTGAGGCCGTCGGCCAGCGATTCGCGGCAGCCGTACAGGTTGTCGAACTTCGACTTGGTCACCGAGTCGTTGACGTTGATCGCGGGCACCAGCAGCTTGCCCTGCTCGGCGATCTGGTACAGGCGGTGCACGCCGGTGGTGGTTTCCTCGGAGACGCCCTTCCAGTCCTTGACCACGCGGGTCCAGAAGCCGGGGCGCTCGGCGGCCACGCGCTTCAGCAGGTTCTTGATGATCTGCTCTTCATGGCTGCCCGACGCGCTGTTCACCCAGCTCGCGTCGCCCTGTTCCAGTTCGTAGCCCTTGTGGATCAGCAGGGTGACGTCGCCGCCGTCGTCGACCACCAGTTCCGGCCCGGTCTGGGTGCCGTCGGCCAGGGTGAAGGTCAGCGCATCCAGCGTGCAGTCCCAATACTCTTCCAGCGTCTCGCCCTTCCACGCGAACACCGGGGTGCCGGTGGCGGCGATCGCGGCGGCGGCGTGGTCCTGGGTGCTGAAGATGTTGCACGAGGCCCAGCGCACGTCGGCGCCGATGTCCTTCAGAGTTTCGATCAGCACCGCGGTCTGGATGGTCATGTGCAGCGAGCCGGTCACGCGCACGCCCTTGAGCGGCTTGGTGGCGGCGTGCTTCTTGCGGATCGACATCAGGCCCGGCATCTCGTGCTCGGCGATGTCCAGTTCCTTGCGGCCCCAGTCGGCCAGGGTGATGTCGGCGACCTTGTAGTCGCCATCCTGCGAGAAGGTCTTCAATTGCGCGTTCATGGGTGTTGCTCCGTTGTCGTGGATCGCCGGTTGCGATCCGCAGTCACGGGCGCCGTTGCATCGTTCGCATCCATCGAGCCTGTTCCCTTGCATCGCGTGCCGGGCTTGCAGCGCCCCTCGATGGCGCAGGGCGCGCGGCATTGCACCGCGCGCCCGATTTCGTATCGCTTACTTCAGCTTCGCGGCCTTGCGCAGGTCGTCGGCCTTGTCGGTCTTCTCCCAGGAGAAGGCGGTGGCGGTCTGCTGCTTGCCGGCGCCGTCGGTGTAGCTGACTTCCTTCGGCTTGCGGCCGAAGTGGCCGTAGGCGGCGGTCTGCTGGTAGATCGGGTGGATCAGGTCGAGCATCTTGATGATGCCGTACGGGCGCAGGTCGAAGTTGGCGCGAATCAGCTTCTCGATCTGCGCGTCCGGGATCTTGCCGGTGCCGAAGGTGGTGACCGAGATCGAAGTCGGTTCGGCCACGCCGATCGCATAGCTGACCTGCACTTCGCACTTGGACGCCAGGCCCGCGGCGACGATGTTCTTGGCCACGTAGCGCGCGGCATAGGCGGCCGAACGGTCGACCTTGGACGGATCCTTGCCGGAGAACGCGCCGCCGCCGTGGCGGGCCATGCCGCCGTAGCTGTCGACGATGATCTTGCGGCCGGTCAGGCCGCAGTCGCCCACCGGGCCGCCGATCACGAAGATGCCGGTCGGGTTGATGTGCACCTTGTTCTTCGGCAGCGACTCGTACCACTTCTTCGGCAGCACCGGCTTGAGGATGTGCTCGCGCACCGCCTCGATCAGGTCCTTCTGCTTGATGTCCGGGTCGTGCTGGGTCGACAGCACCACCGCGTCCAGGCCTTCGATCTGGTGGCCGCTCTCGGTGTAGCGCAGGGTGACTTGCGACTTCGCGTCCGGGCGCAGCCACTTCAGCTTGCCGTTCTTGCGCACCTTGGCCTGCTGCTCGACCAGGCGGTGGCTGTAGTACAGCGGCGCCGGCATGAATTCCGGGGCTTCGTCGCAGGCGTAGCCGAACATCAGGCCCTGGTCGCCCGCGCCCATTTCTTCCGGCTTCTTGGCCTTCTTCTTGCTGCCGTCCACGCCGGCGGCGATGTCCGGCGACTGCTTGCCCAGCATGTTGATGATGGCGCAGGTGTGGCCGTCGAAGCCGACGTTGGAATTGTCGTAGCCGATGCCGTTGATGACGTTGCGCGCCAGCGACTCGATGTCCACCCACGCGGAGGTGGTGACTTCGCCGGCGACGATCGCGGCGCCGGTCTTCACCATGGTTTCGCAGGCCACGCGGGCGCGCTTGTCCTGCGCCAGGATGGCGTCGAGGACCGCGTCCGAGATCTGGTCGGCGATCTTGTCCGGATGGCCTTCGGAGACCGATTCGGAGGTGAAGAGATAGCTGGACATCGGCTTTATATCCTTGTATTCGGATGAAAAGATGGCCGCGCATGATACAGGCTTGCGGGCAGGCGTGCATCTTGCGCCATAACGGCGTCCAGCGGTGTTGATCTGGCGTTAAGCGGGAGCTGTCATCCACGCGCAATCCGGGCGCAACCGGGCTGTCGCGCGGGCCGCGCAGGCTGGCGGCCAACCCGGCACGCCATGCCCCGATGATCCAGCTCGAACGACGCCTGCAGCAGCGCTTCCCGCACTGGTTCCGCGGCCGTCGCGCCGCCATCGCCCGGCCGCTGCTGCGCGGGATCGAGCGCTGGTCGCGGCTGGACGTGATCGACGCCTTCCTGGCCGCCAATCGCCATGTGCGCGGCTTCGCCTTCGTCGCGGCGGCGCTGCAATTCCTCGGTGCCCGCTACACGGTGGACGCAGCCGCGCTGGCGCGGATTCCCGCGAGCGGCCGCCTGCTGGTCGTCGCCAACCATCCCGGCGGCGCGCTGGATGCGCTGGCCTTGCTCGATGCCGTCGGCAAGGTGCGGCGCGACGTGCGCATCGTCGCCAACGATGTCCTCTTGGCGCTGGACAACATCGGCGAGTTGCTGCTGCCGGTGCGCATCCTCGGCGGGCGGCCCAGCGCGGACAGCCTGCGCGCGGTGGATGCGGCGCTGGCGCGCGGCGAATGCGTGATCGTGTTCCCGGCCGGCGAAGTGTCGCGGCTCGGGCCGCGCGGCGTGCGCGATACCCGCTGGCGGCGCGGCTTCCTGCGCTTCGCGCGCGCCTGCCATGCGCCGGTGCTGCCGGTACGGATCCAGGCGCGCAACTCGGCGCTGTTCTATGGCGCCTCGGCGTTGTTCAAGCCCGCCGGCACCGCGCTGCTGGCGCGCGAGGTGTTCGCCCGACGTGCGCGCGGGATTTCGTTGTGCGTCGGCAGCGTGCGCAAGGTGCCTACCGATGTCGATGGCGATGCCCTGCTGCGCGACATCCGTGGCGAGTTGTACGCGCTCGGCACGCGCCGCGAACGTGCGATGCCGGCCATCGACGCCGGTCCGGAACCGATTGCCGACGCAGTCGATCCCGCCGCGGTGCGCGCCGGCATCGCAGCGATGCGTTCGCTGGGCGCGACCAGCGACGGCAAGCAGATCCGCGTCGGCACGCTGGCCGCCGATGCGCCGCTGCTGCGCGACGGGCTGGTCTATGCCGACGACGGCGACTGGGTGGAGAGCCTGAGCGCGCTGGTCGAGGAAGCGGATGGCAGCCTGAGCCTGCTCGTGCATGGCGGCGAAGTGCTGGCCGGGATTCCCTCCCGCCTGCGCCTGCTGGCGGACGCGCTGCTGCCACGCGCGGCGTGATCCGGCCGGATGGCCGCGGTCGCCGGCTGTTGCTCGACCGCGGTTCGTCCCCGTTGCCGACGCCGCCCGATCCAGCCCGGACGGCGTCGGCCGGAGTGGTGTTGCCGCTGGCGGCTCACGGACGCGCGAGCGCCACCATCGCGACCAGCGTGGCCGGCTGCGAACCGCGGCCTGCATCGCCCGTTGCCGCCGTCATGTTGCGCGCCGCTTCCAGCACGGCCGGCGAATGCAGCGCGATCGGGCGGCCGGCGATCAGGTCCGAATAGCGCGCGGGGCCGAGCGAAGCCGCGAAGCGGCGCGCCATGTCGCGCTGGAAGCGGACGTCATAGCGTTCGTTCCTGGCTTCGGTGGCCAGCACCAGGCGCACATCGCGCGCGGTCACGTCGGTTTCCAGTGCGAGCAGCTTCAATGCGTCGTAACCGCCGATCGGCGCGGCCGTTTCGATCTCGGCGCGGACCGGTTGCAGGTCGGTTTCTTGCGGATCCGCCGCGGTAGCGGCGAAGGCGGGTGTGGCCGCTACGGACAGCAGCGCCAATGCGAATGAAGAAAGTTTCATCGACACGTACCTCCTGGTTGGGGGGAGGATGGCGCGTCCGCCATGCACCTGCGCGGCGTGCATCCGCCGAGGATGATCGGCGCGTGCTGCGGATGCAGCCAGTGCTTCTGGTAACAGCGACCAACGGCATTGCATGCGGACCTTGGCGGGATTGGGCGGCGTGCCCGGCAAGGCGTTTCTCAGGCCGCAGCAGCGATCCCCGGCGCCACGCCCGCGGCAAGCGCGTCGAAATAGTCGCGGGTCAGGCGCAACTGCTCTTCCGCGCTTTGCGCGCGGTTGACGACGTCGCGGAATGCGGCATTTTCCGGGCGGTCCTTCGCGTACCAGCCCAGGTGCTTGCGCGCGATGCGGACGCCCGAGGTTTCGCCGTAGAACGCATGCAGGTGTTCCAGGTGGGCGAGCAGGATGTCGCGCACTTCGGCCGTTTCCGGTTCCGGCAGCAGTTCGCCGCCGGCGAGGAAATGCGCGACCTGGCCGAAGATCCACGGCCGTCCCTGCGCGGCGCGGCCGATCATCACCGCGTCGCAGCCGGTGGCATCGAGCACCTGCTTCGCCTTCGCCGGAGAATCGATGTCGCCGTTGGCGATCACCGGGATCCGCAGCATCGCCTTGATCGCGGCGATGGTCCGGTACTCGGCGACGCCGCTGTATTGCTGGTCGCGGGTGCGGCCGTGCACGGCCAGCGCGGCGATGCCGGCGTCCTCGGCGATGCGGGCGATCTCGGGCGCATTCCTGTTGTCCGCATCCCAGCCGGTGCGGATCTTCAGCGTCACCGGCACGTCGACGGCCTTGACCACCGCCTCGACGATGCGCGCCACCAGCAGCGGTTCGCGCATCAGCGCCGATCCCGCCCACGCGTTGCAGACCTTCTTCGCCGGGCAACCCATGTTGATGTCGATCAGCTGCGCGCCATGCCCGACGTTGTGGCGCGCGGCCTCGGCCATGATGGCCGGCACGGTGCCGGCGATCTGCACGCTGACCGGGTCCGGCTCGCCGGCATGATCCATCCGGTGCAGCGACTTCGCGGTGTTCCAGAAGCGCGGATCGGAGATCGTCATTTCCGAGACCGCCAGGCCCGCGCCCAGCCGCTTGCACAGCAGCCGGAACGGCTTGTCGGTCACGCCCGCCATGGGCGCGAGGATCACCTTCGGCTGGATGCGATGCGGCCCGATCTGCATGCGCGCATTGTACGGCGCGCGCCGGAAGCCTCAGGAAACGGCGAGGCGCGGCATCGCCAGCGCGGCGCCCTTGGTCTCGGTGGACAGGCTGGCGTAGCGGCCGGCGAAGCGCACGTGCTCCGCGAACGCGGCATCGCGGCGTTGCGCCAGCGAGGCCGCCAGCGCGCCGTTGAAGGCATCGCCGGCGCCGGTGGTGTCGACCACGCTCACCGCTTCGGCGGCGATGCGGTAGCAGGCGGTTTCGTCGCCGCGCAGGTTCGCTTCCGGGTGCGAGACGAAGCACCCGCTCGCGCCCATGGTCACGATCACCGTGCTGCGGTGGCCGAGCTGGCGGCACAACGCATGCAGGCGGCCCTGGTCGAGGTTGCCGACCGCGTCGGCCTCGATCCGCTCGCCGACGTGGCGGCCGAGCAGCGCGGCGAATTCGGTTTCGTTCGGGGTCAGGATGTCGGCGAGCTCGAGCAGGTAGCCCGCGACCGCGGCATTGGCCGGGGCGGGGTTGAGGATCGTGGTCGCGCCCGTGGCACGGCCATGTCCCAGCGCGCAGGCGATGGCCTCCGATGGCGATTCCAGCTGCACCAGCACGACCGCCATGTCGTCGAGTTCGTCCAGCGCGCAGGCGACGAAGCCGGTTTCCAGCGCGGCGTTCGCGCCGGCGCCGATCACGATGCAGTTGCGGCCGGCGGCGTCCACGTAGATCCCGGCGGTGCCGGTGGGCGCGCTGCTTTCGGCATCGCGCAGGTCGATGCCTTCGGCCGTGCACAGCGAGCGCGCGAGTTGCGCGCCGAGGTCGCCGCCGAGCGCGCAGATGAAGCTGGCATCGGCGCCGGCGCGGCGCGCGGCCATCGCCTGGTTGAAGCCCTTGCCGCCCGGGCCGGACATGTACTCGCCGCTTAGCGTCGCGCCGGGTTGCGGCAACGAGGCCACCCGCCAGACGTGGTCGACGTTGAACGAACCGACGATGGCGACGCGGGGCATCGGGTCAGCCGCCGAACGAGCTCAGCACGCCGGCGATGGTCGCGGTCATGAAGGTGGCGATCGAGCCGCCGAGCACCGCGCGCAGGCCGAACTTGGCCAGGTCGCCGCGGCGTTCCGGGGCAAGCCCGCCGATGCCGCCGATCTGGATGGCGATCGAGCTGAAGTTGGCGAAGCCGCACAGCGCGTAGGTCGCGATCAGCCGGCCCTGGTCGGTCAGCGCCACCCCGGCGACCTTGCCGTTGACGATGTCGGCCAGCTGCAGGTAGGCGACGAATTCGTTGATCACCACCTTCTGCCCGATCAGCGAACCGACCGTGCTCGCGTCCTGCCACGGCACGCCGATCACCCAGGCCAGCGGCGCCAGCACCCAGCCGAAGATCGCGGCGAGGTCGGTGGGCTTGCCCAGCATGGCCTGCAGGCCGCTGACTTCGCCGAACCAGGTCAGCGGTGCGTTGAACATCGCGATCAGGGCGATGAAGGCCAGCAGCATGGCGGCGATGTTGAGCGACAGCTTGAGGCCGTCCGCCGCGCCGCCGGCCGCGGCGTCGATGATGTTGCTGGCGGTCTTCTCGACTTCCATCTTCACCGTGCCGCGGGTCAGCGGTTCGCCGGTTTCCGGGATCAGCAGCTTGGCGACCACCAGCGTCGCCGGCGCGGCCATGATCGAGGCGGCCAGCAGGTGCTTGGCGTAGAACGCCTGCTGCTCCGGATCGCCGCCGCCGAGCATGCCGACATACGCGGCGAGCACGCCGCCGGCGATGTGCGCCATGCCGCCGATCATCATCGTGATCAGCTCGGAATTGGTCATCCGCGCGATGTACGGGCGCACCGTCAGCGGCGCCTCGGTCTGGCCGATGAACACGCTGGCGCAGACGCTGGTGGTCTCGGCGCCGGACACCCGCATCACCTTGGTGATCGCCCACGCCATGATGCGGACGACGAACTGCATCACCCCGAGGTGGTACAGCACGCCCATCAGCGCGGCGAAGAAGATGATGGTCGGCAATACCTGGAAAGCGAAGATGAAACCGAACTTGCTGGTGTCCATCAGGCTGCCGAAGATGAAGTTCGAGCCCGCGGCGACGAAGCTGAGGATCTTGACGAAGCCGCGGCCCAGCGCATCGAACACTTCGCGCCCGCCGGGAACCAGCAACACCAATGCGGCGAAGCCGACCTGCAGGGTCACGCCGGTGGCGACCAGCTTCCAGTCGACCGCGCGCTTGTTGCTGGAAAACAGCCATGCGATGCCGAGCAGCACCGCAAGGCCGAACAGGCCGAAGCCGATCCGCCCGAGAGCTTCCATCCGAATCCCCGCCTGCATTTACATATAAGAGTGGGTGCAGGGTAGGTCAGGCCCCGCGACCCGGCAAGCGCGGCGGTTCAGGGATCGCGCGCCAGCACCCGGTTGCGGCCTTCCTGCTTGGCGTGGCGCAGGCGCAGGTCGGCCCGGCGCAGCAGTTGCGAGAGGTCGGCGCCGTCCTGCGGCCAGCTGGCGATGCCGGCGCTGAAGGTCAGCCGCATCGGTTCCGCGCCGTGCTCGGGCGAGAACGGTTGCGAGGCCACCGCCCGGCGCATGGTTTCCAGCCGCTCCCAGGCGCGGCCGATCGGCCGCGGCAGCAGCAGGGCGAATTCCTCGCCGCCCAGCCGCGCCAGCCAGTCGCCGTCCTCCATCTTCTGGTTCAGCGCATCGACCACGTGGCGCAAGGCGCGGTCGCCGGCGAGATGGCCGACTTCGTCGTTGATCCGCTTGAAGTAGTCCAGGTCGATCAGGCAGACCGAGAGCGAACCGCCCTGGCCGCGGGTGGCGTCGAGCATGGTCGGGAAGTGGTGCACCAGCCAGGTGCGGTTGGGCAGCCCGGTCAGGCCGTCGGTGCCGGACATGTCCACCAGCCGCTGCATGCGGTACACGATGGTCGCGGCGATGCCGGTGACCATCGCCATCAGCACCAACCGCTGCACCTGGTTGCCGGGCGTGGCGGTGCCGTAGTCGATCGAGGCCAGCTGGTCCGGGCTGTCCACCAGCGCGAAGATGCACGCCGACAGCAACCCGTACTGCAGCACCGCCAGCATGCCGGTGTACAGGGTCAGGCGGCCGTCGTTGCGCAGCGCGGTCATGCAGATCCCGACCAGGTAGAACGCCCACACCACCATGCTGTTGAGGCCGATGACCGGCGAACTCCAGGCCAGCAGCGCCAGCACCAGGGTGGTGCTGGTGACGTCGTAGGTGGCGGTCACCCAGGGCAGCCAGCGGTAGCGGCCGCGCTGCCGCGCCAACGCCAGCCAGACCTGCGACATGACGATGGCGAACACCGCGCCGAGCAGGCCGATCATCGATTCCTCGAGCTTGCCGCCGCCCAGCACGTTGATCAACGGCAGCAACAGCAACAGCATCGACAGCACCGCGCGCATCTGCGACACCAGCAGTTCGCCGCCGGCGCCGAGTTCCAGCATCAGCGCATCCGGCCGCGCCAGCAGGCGCCGCAGGAAATTGCGCAGACCGGAAGTCGCGTCAGTGATGTTCGCCCCCATGCCCGCGCAGCATAGCGCGCCGGCGCGGCATCATTGGCCTATGCCGGCAAGCGCCGCCCACAGGCCAAGCGCCAGGAACACGCAGGCCGCGGCAATCCGCGCCGCCTTCAGCGGCAATTTCGCGGCGAAGCGGCTGCCCAGCGCGACCACCGGCACGTTCGCCAGCAGCATGCCGAGGGTGGTGCCGGCCACCACTTGCAACAGCGACGGGTACTTCGCCGCCAGCAGCACGGTGGCGACCTGGGTCTTGTCGCCGATCTCGGCGATGAAGAACGCGATCGTCGTCGCGATGAAGGCGCCGTGCGCCGGCAGCGTCTCGCCCTCATCGAGCTTGTCCGGCTTGAGCGTCCACAGCGCGATGCCGATGAAGCTGGCGGCGACGATCCAGCGCAGCGTCTGCGGGGTCAGCCAGCTCGCGGCCAGCTGGCCGACCCACGCCGCCAGCGCATGGTTGAGCAGGGTGGCGACCAGGATCCCGGCGATGATCGGCAGCGGCTTGCGGAAGCGCGCGGCCAGCAGCAGGGCCAGCAACTGGGTCTTGTCGCCGATCTCGGCGAGCGCCACGGTGCCGGCGGAGACGAGCAGTGCATCCAACATGGGAACTCCGGGGCCGGGCGTGGTGTGGTTCGACGCGAAAGCAAACGCCGCGTCGCCCGGCCGGGTGCGCGGCGCCTGCCTTCGGTCTTGCCCTGCCGGCAGCAAGGCCGGAATCGCGCGCCATGGCCTGCCGACCAAGTGTGTTGACGCGCGGGCCGCGACATCGCACCGCGGCGGGCTACTCCCCGGAGGAGGGGTGTGCCTATTGTAAACGTATGCGCGGCCGGGGCCGCATCGCGCATGCCTAGAATGCGCGCATCGTCATGATGGGCATCGCCATGCAATACCGCCGCCTCGGAAGTTCCGGCCTGCAACTGTCCGCGCTGTCGTTCGGCGCCTGGGTCACCTTCGGCAACCAGGTCGGGCGCGGCGCCGCGCGCGAGATGATCGCCGCGGCCTGGGACCACGGCATCAACTTCTTCGACAACGCCGAGGGCTATGCCAACGGCGAGGCGGAGAAGGTGATGGGCGACGTGCTGGCCGACCTGCGCCTGCCGCGCGATGGCTGGTGCGTGTCGAGCAAGGTGTTCTTCGGTTCGGCGGTCGATCCGCGGCCAACGCAGAAAGGCCTGTCGCGCAAGCATGTGCACGATGCCTGCCATGCCGCGCTGAAGCGGCTGCGGGTGGACTACCTCGACCTGTATTTCTGCCACCGCCCCGATCCCGAAACGCCGATCGCGGAAACCGTGTGGGCGATGGACGGACTGGTCCGGCAAGGCAAGGTGCTGTACTGGGGCACCTCCGAATGGAGTGCCGACGAGATCCGCGAGGCGCATCGCGTCGCCCGGGCGCACAACCTGGTCGCGCCGAGCATGGAGCAGCCGCAGTACAACCTGCTGGACCGCGCGCGCGTGGAAACCGAATACGCGCCGCTGTACGCCGACTACGGCATGGGCACGACGATCTTCTCGCCGCTGGCCTCCGGCCTGCTGACCGGCAAGTACAACGACGGCATCCCGGCCGATTCGCGGTTGGCGCAGGAAGGCCTGACCTGGCTGCAGCGCGGCCTGCGCGGCGAGCGCATCGATGCGCTGCGGCGGTACGCCGCGTTGGCGGCGGAACTCGGCGTGGCGCCATCCACGCTGGCGATCGCCTGGTGCCTGCGCAACCCGAACGTGTCGACGGTGATGCTGGGCGCGTCGAAACTGTCGCAGTTGCTGCAGAACTTCGAGGCGCTGGAGGCCACGCGGCGATTCGACGATGCGCTCTGGGAGCGGGTGGCGCAATCCGTGGCGTGACTGCTTGACTAGATAATGAGAATCATTATCATCAATGCCGAACGCCACAGGAGCGCCGCCATGTCCGTGATCGTCCAGCACCGCCCGCGCATTTCGCTGCCTTCCATGCAGCCGGCTGCGCCGGTTGCGGCGCCTGCCGGAAGTGCCGTGGACAGCCAGCGCCTGCTGCAAGGGCGCAGCGAAGTGCTGATCCGCCACGGCAACGAAACCTATCGCCTGCGCCACACCCGCAACGACAAGTTGATCCTGACCAAATAACGGTTGCGACAAACAGAAGCCCCGCATCGCGGGGCTTCGTGGTTCGTGGTCAGTCGACCTTCGGCGGCGGAGGCGGGGCCGGAATCGGTGGCGGTGGCGGGAGTCCGTCGTCCCCGATCACGGTCTTGTTGCCCTTGTCGTCCACGATCACCTGCACGCGCTGCTCGATGCGCTGGCCGTCCTTCGGCATCGCCTGCACCCAGGCCGGCGGCGCATCGCCGGCATCGCCCTCCCACTCGCGGCGCTTGCCGTCCTTGTCGACCATCACGTACTTGCGCTTCTCGATGCGCTGGCCGTCCTTCGGCATCGCCTGCACCCAGGCCGGCGGTGGCTTGCCGTCGTCGTTCCACACCTGCGCCTTGCCGTCCTTGTCGACCAGCACCATCTTGCGGCGCTCGATGGCGCCCGGCATGCCGGGTGCGTGCGGCGCCATCGCCACCCGCGGCAGCGAGAACGGCAACGCCTTCGGCACGTTGACTTGCGCGGTGGCGCGGTTGCGGTCGCGCAGGTACTCCACCGCCACCTTGGTGTCGGCAGGCTGCGCGCGCAGCAGCTCCATCGCCTCGCGCGGATTGCCTACCGGCTTGCCGGCGATCTGCAGGATCACGTCGCCGGCCTGCAGGCCATCCAGATCCTTGCCGGCGCTCAATACCAGCACGCCATGGTCGCTGCCGAAATAACGGCCCAGCCCGGCATCCACCGAGGCCAGGTTCAGGCCGTTCCAGCGGAAGGCCTCGGCCAGCACCGGCAGCTTGCAGTCCTCGCCCTTGCAGTCGCTGCCCAGGCGGATCACTTCGGTGCGCACGTCCGGCGCGACCATCACCCAGTCGGCGCGGTCCTTGCCGCCGGGGGCGGCGATGCGCATGCGGCGTTCCCCGCGCGGCGGCATGCCTTCGATCCGCTCGGCATCGATGTCGATGCGGCCTCCTGGGCCTTCGATGATGCGCACGTCGCCCGCGAAGTCCGGCGCATCGCCGAGACCGGGCAAGACCATCAGGCGGTCGCCGACCCTGGGCGTCAACGCCACCACCTGGATCTTGCCGTCGCGTTCGTAGCCCAGCTTCACCGGAGTCTTCGCATCCAGCGCGGCCAGCCGCTCGCGCACTTCGTCGACGCGCGCCGCGCCGCTGGTGGCCGCGAGCGCCTTGCCGTCGATGCTGACGATGCGGTCGCCGCCCTTCAGCCCGCCAGCGGCGGCGGCGCTGTCCGGGGTGACCCCGGCGATGCGCACGCCGGATCCTTCATCGGGGGCGAGCAGCACGCCGATCACCGGCTTGCGCAACACGCGCTTCTCGATCCGGACCGGTGCGTCGGCGCCGCCGTACCTGCGGTGCAGTTCGGCGAAGCGCTGCGCGGCCTTGTCCAGCTCGGCGCGGGCTTCGTCGAGTTCCTTCTGTTGCGCCGGCGTCGGCGCGGTCTGGGCGATGGCGGCGCCGGCCACGGCCAGGCCAAGTGCCAGCGCAAGCGCGGTTGGCTTGATTGAGCTGCTTTTGTTCGGGATGTTCATGCGGGCCTCGTGGCGATGGTGCGGGTGATGGGGCGTTCGGCTGGCGTCAGTCGATGCTGACCAGCGCGGCGTCGTAGCGCTGGCCGCGCGCGGCATACAAACGGTTGGTGGTTTCGATCCCGACCAGCTGCTGCAGCGCATCCACGCGCTGGCTCCAGAGGTCGGCGCGTTGCGCGTCGCTGAGCCCGGGCTGGATCAGGGTGGCGTCGATGGCGGCGACCCGGGTATCCAGCGCGTCGCTCAACGCGGCGCTGGCGCCGCTGGCGACGCGCTCGTCGCGGGCCAGCGCCAGCAGGCTTTCCAGTTGCGCGGACTGCGCGTACAGCGGTTCCAGGTCGGCATGCGCCGCGGCGCCGCTGGCCGCGATGCGCGCCGCATCGGCCGCTGGCGCGCTCGCGCGAGCCGGGCGTGGCGGCGATGGCATGCGGGTCGGGCGGCCGGGATGGGCGTCCGTTGCCGCCAGATCGGGGTGGGCATCGCCGGCAACCGCGGGAGTTGCCGGCCTGGTCGCGGCAGCCGGGCGCTCGATCGATGCCGGCGTGGCCGAAGTCCGCGGCACGGATGCGGCGGTGGCGCCCCCAGGTTGCGCCGACGGCAGCATCCGCAAGGGAATCGCGACGGCGAGCAGCAGCGATGCCGCGCTCGCCAGCCACAGTGGCCAGCGCGTGCGCGTGCGTGCTGCCGGCACGGGCAGCCGCGCCTGCACGCGTTGCCAGCCGCCTGGCTCCGGCGCTTCCTGCGGCAGGGCGGCGAAGGCGTCGCCCCAGCCGCTGTCGGTGGCGCGCTCGAAGTCGCCGGCATCAGGCATGGGCCTGCTCCTTCTTGTAGGCATGCGTTGAAGCGACCGGTTCCGGCACCTGCAACAGCACCCGCAGGCGGCGGGTTCCGCGCGCGAGTTGCGATTTGCTGAAGCTCACGCTGCGCTGCATCGCCGCGGCGATCTCCTCATGGGTGTAGCCCTCGCCGTGGTACAGCCAGAGCACGCTGCGGGTGGCGTCCGGCAACTCGCCCAGGGCGCGTTGCAGCAGGGCGGCGTCGGCGGCGGCCGGTGGCGGCGGCGCGCGGTCTTCGGCGGTCGCATCGGCATCGACGCCGTCCAGTTCCGATGCCAGCCGGCGTTCGCGGCGCAGCCGCTGCAATGCCTCGTTCACCGCGACCTGGCGCAGCCAGCCCCAGAACGGGCTGCCGCCGTCGCCGCGGAATCCGCCGATGCCCGACCACAGTTTCAACATCGTCTCCTGCAGGACCTCGTCGGCCTCGTTGCGGCTGCCGCAGATGCGCAGCGCCAGGGTGAACACAGGCCGCTCGAAGCGGCGGTAGAGCTGCTCGAACGCGGCCCGCTCCCCGGCCCGCGCACGGGCGAGCAGGGATGGCGGGACGTCGATCGCGAAGCTCGAACCGGTGGCCATGTACCTGTCTGGATGCCGCAACGCGGGAAAGGGTCGCAGCGGGTGTGGAATATCGTCCGCCGGCGGGCGTGCCTATACTCGACCCATTCTTCGGGGAGGACGTTCCATGGGCTCGATACTCGCGCTGGTCGTGCTGTTCGCCGGCATCGTGATCCTGTTCAAGACCGTGCGCATGGTGCCGCAGGGTTACGAATGGACGGTGGAGCGCTTCGGCAAGTACACCCACACCATGAGCCCCGGCCTGCACTTCCTGATGCCGGTGGTGTACGGCGTCGGCCGCAAGATCAACATGATGGAGCAGGTGCTCGACGTCCCCAGCCAGGACGTGATCACCAAGGACAACGCGGTGGTCAAGGTCGACGGCATCGTGTTCTTCCAGGTGCTGGACGCGGCCAAGGCGGCCTACGAGGTCGCCCAGCTGGAAGTCGCCATCCTCAACCTGGTGATGACCAACATCCGCACCGCGATCGGCTCGATGGACCTGGACGAGTCGCTGTCCAAGCGCGACGAGATCAACGCCAAGGTGCTGGTCGCGGTCGACCAGGCCACCCATCCGTGGGGGTTGAAGGTCAACCGCATCGAACTGAAGGACATCCAGCCGCCGCGCGACCTGGTCGATTCGATGGCGCGGCAGATGAAGGCCGAACGCGAGAAGCGCGCCAACATCCTCGAGGCCGAGGGCTTCCGCCAGGCCGCGATCCTCAAGGCCGAGGGCGAGAAGCAGTCGGTGATCCTGGAAGCCGAGGGCAGCAAGGAAGCCGCGTTCCGCGCCGCCGAGGCGCGCGAGCGCCTGGCCGAGGCCGAAGCCAAGGCGACGCAACTGGTCTCCGACGCGATCTCCGGCGGCAACGTGCAGGCGATCAACTACTTCGTGGCGCAGAAGTACATCGAGGCGTTCAAGTCGCTGGCCGAGGCGCCGAACCAGAAGTTCGTGATGATGCCGATGGAATCGACGGGCGTGATCGGCTCGCTGGGCGGCATCGCCGAGCTGGCCAAGGAAGCGATGGAACGCCCGAAGGCAGGGGGCTGAGCCATGCGCTGGGACGTGTTCGCATGGGCGGCGTTCGCGCTGCTGCTGTTCGCCGCGGAGGCGCTGGCGCCCGGTGCCTTCATGCTGTGGCTGGGCTTCGCCGCTGCGGCGGTGTTCCTGGTCGTGCTGCTGGTGCCGGTGCAGATCCCGGTGCTGGCGCAGGCCGCCGCGTTCGTGCTGCTGGGCTTCGCCTCGATCCAGGTCTACCGCAAGTGGTTCCGCGGCCGCGAGCGCGAGAGCGACCAGCCGGCGCTGAACCGTCGCAGCGCGGCGCTGGTCGGGCGGGTGGTGTCGCTGGAGCGGGCGATCGTCGATGGCCGTGGCCGCGTGCAGATCGCCGACGCCTACTGGGAAGTGACCGGCCCGGAACTGCCCGAAGGCGCGGCGGTGCGGATCGTCGGCGGCGATGCGATGACCCTGCAGGTCGAGCAGGCCTGACCGGCCCGGGCGCGCCGCATACCCGCGCGTAGGGCGGGCGGCGTCTGGGATAATGCCCGCCCCCCGCAGGCAGGCAGCCCGATGACCCGCAAGACCGTACTCAACGAGACCCACCGCGCGCTCGGCGCGAAGATGGTCGATTTCGGCGGCTGGGACATGCCGATCCACTACGGCTCGCAACTCGACGAGCACCACCTGGTGCGTCGCGACGCCGGCATGTTCGACGTCTCGCACATGACCGTGGTCGACCTGACCGGCGCGCGCACCCGCGAATTCCTCCGCCACCTCGTCGCCAACTCGGTCGACAAGCTGCAGAAGCCGGGCAAGGCGCTGTACACCGCGATGCTCAACCCGCAGGGCGGGGTGATCGACGACCTGATCGTCTACTTCATGTCCGAGGACTGGTTCCGGCTGGTGGTGAACGCCGCCACCCGCGACAAGGACCTCGCGTGGATCACCGCCCAGGCTGCGGCCTTCGGCGTCGAAGTGAAGGAGCGCCCGGAGTTCGGCATGGTCGCGGTGCAGGGCCCGACCGCGCGCGAAAAGGTGATTGGCCTGCTGCGCGAGGAAGACCGCGCGCCGGTATCGAAGCTGCTGCGCTTCTCCGCGCGCGAGGCAAAGACCGTCGGCGGCGTCGAGGTGTTCGTCGCCCGCACCGGCTACACCGGCGAGGACGGCTTCGAGGTGATCGTGCCGGAAGCGCAGACCGTCGCGTTCTGGAACGAACTGCTCGCCGCCGGAGTGAAGCCCGCCGGGCTCGGCGCGCGCGACACCCTGCGCCTGGAGGCCGGCATGAACCTGTACGGCCAGGACATGGACGACACCGTCTCGCCGTTCGAGGCCGCGCTGGCCTGGACCGTCGCGCTGGACGGCAATGCCGATGGGGAGCCGCGCGCCTTCATCGGCCGCGCCGCGCTGGAAGCGCAGCAGGCGGCGGGCGTGCCGCGGCAGATGATCGGCCTGGTGATGGACGAGAAGGGCGTGCTGCGCCACGGCCAGAAGGTGCTGACCGCGAACGGCGACGGCGAGATCCTGTCGGGCACGTTCTCGCCCAGCATCGGCAAGGCGATCGCCTTCGCCCGCGTGCCGGCCGGCGAACCCGGCGACGTGCGCGTGGACATCCGCGGCAAGGAAATCCCGGTGCGCGTGGTCAAGTTCCCGTTCGTCAGGGAAGGCAAGGTGCAGGACGGCATCCTGTGAACGCCGCAGGTGAATTTCCGCCCCAAGCTTCGCTAGACTTTCCACATTCCCCCTACACACAGCTCGACTGGAGCCAGCAATGAGCGAGATCCCCGGCGACCTCAAGTTCCTCAAGTCCCACGAATGGGCCCGCGTCGAAGGCGACGGCAAGGTCACCATCGGCATCTCCGACCACGCGCAGGGCCTGCTCGGCGACCTGGTCTACGTCGAACTGCCGAACGTCGGCGACACCGTCCAGGCCGGCAACGCCTGCGCCGTGGTGGAGTCGGTGAAGGCCGCGTCCGACGTGTACGCGCCGGTCAGCGGCACGGTGGTCGAGGTCAACAGCGCGCTGGCCGACAAGCCGGAGACGATCAACGAAGACGCCTACGGCGACGGCTGGTTGTTCACCCTGGCGATCGACGATGCCGAGCAGCTCAACGAGTTGCTGAGCCCGGACGACTACGCCGAACTGCTGGAAGACGAAGACCACTGACGCGTCCTCGCGGCCAGCTTCGATGCATCGGAACCCGCGGCGGAAACGCCGCGGGTTCTTCGTTTCCGGATGCGCGCGATCCGCGAAGGACGATCGGCGCGGAAAAGTTCGCGCATTTTTCGCGCAAACCGGCTTGTGCGACGCGCAAAGCGCGGCGATGCCGCAGCTTCGTCGCGCAGCGTTCCGTTTCCGCGCGGCCGGTGCCCGAGTGCCGTTCCGGCGTCGCGGGTTGCGTGCGCGGCGCGTGCGTTCGCGCGCTTGCCGCATCGAGAAAACATTCGTTTTCCCGATATTTTTCGCGATGCGGATGATCCATGCGTCGAATCGCGCGCGCGTCGCGAACGCCTTGCCGCGCGCACCGGGCGGATGCGGTCGCCGCGCTCGTGTCGCGGGCGCGGATTTTTTTTTGCGACAGGTTGTTGACAGTTGAAAAAACCGTGATTAGGTTTCGCCCAGCAGATGTTTCCTGCAGAAGCGAGTGATAAAACACAACGCGATCATCGGCGGCACGACACGCACCTCCACCCGCATCATCAAACGGTGGACGTCGGCATCGCATCCTCCGCCGAATCAGGAAGCGCCCATGGTCGAAACCTGCTGCGTCCATCGCCGCGGGTTTTTTGTTGGGCGCGGGACGTCTAGGGCGGCATTGCGATGGATCGCAGGCCGCCAATCCATCCGACCGGTGCGCCTGGCGCGTCGGCGGTCGATCGCGGGTCCGATACCCGTGGTGTCTTTTGAAACTGGGCTTTACCGATATACCCATTGACGAGGAGCCATACCATGGCCGTTAAGAAAGCTGCAAAGAAGGCTGCGAAGAAGCCGGCCGCCAAGAAGGCGGCGAAGAAGGTCGCGAAGAAGCCTGCTGCGAAGAAGGCTGCGAAGAAGGTTGCCAAGAAGAAGCCGGCCGCCAAGAAGGCCGTGAAGAAGGTCGCGAAGAAGCCCGCCGCCAAGAAGGCTGCGAAGAAGGTCGCGAAGAAGCCTGCTGCGAAGAAGGCTGCCAAGAAGGTCGCGAAGAAGCCCGCCGCCAAGAAGGCTGCGAAGAAGCCCGCCGCCAAGAAGGCCGCGAAGAAGCCTGCCGCCAAGAAGGCTGCGAAGAAGCCTGCCGCCAAGAAGGCTGCGAAGAAGGCCAAGCCGGTCGCTATGCCGGCGATGCCCGCTCCGATGATGTAAGACGCACTGGCCGGGACATCCGGCCAGGCAGTCGCTGCACCCTGAAGGCCCTTCCCGTTGCCCAGGCGGGAGGGGTTTCTTTTTTGTGGCGAGGCACGGCCAGCGCGCGTTGCGCACGCCGGGCAGCGGGCTGCGCCTGCGATGGATCGCGGTTGCGGATTCGAAGCGCAGTCCGGCCCGGCAGGGCGAACCTTCGAGCTGCCTGCCGGCTTATTCCGGAGATGCGCTCGCCGCCGAAGCATCGACGCCCGCGGGGGTCGCGGGCTGGTTGGCATACATCGTCGGTTCCGGGGCCACCACTTCCTCGTCCAGCCATTGGCCGCCCGCAAGGCCGAGGGCGCTGTCGATGATGGTCGGCAACAGGCCGGAAGGCAGGGCGCTTTCGCTGTTCCACAGGATCGCGATGCCGAGGTCGCGGTCCGGCAACAGGGCCATCGCGCCGCGATAGCCCTGCACGGCACCGCCGTGGAAGACCAGGTCGTGGCCGGCGTAGTCGAACACCCGCCAGCCGAGCGCGTAGCCGGCGGAACTCAGGCGGGTGCGCCGCCAGGCCGCACCGCGCAGTTCGCCGGGCGTCGCGATCAAGGGCGCATGCAGGGTGGCCAGCAGCGGTGCCGGCAACACGTCCGGGCGATGCCCGGTTTGCGCGATCAGGTACTGCGCCATGTCGCTGATGCTGGCGTTCACGCCTGCGGCCGGCGCGACCCGGTAGTAATTGGGCTTGGGCATCAGCGGCACCCAGCCGCCGCCGCCGCGCACGTGCGGCTTGGCCCAGCGTGCGCTCGCCTCGATGCCTTCTAGGCCGTAGCTGGCGTCGTGCATGCCCAGCGGCTTGAAGATGCGGCGCGCCACTTCCTCGCTGTAGAACTGGCCGGTGGCGGCGAACACCACGTCGCCGACCAGGCTGAAGGCCACGTTCTGGTAGGCGTAGCACTCGCCCGGCGCGCAGGTCATCGGCGCCGTGGCCATCTTCATGGTCAGTGCATGGAAATCCGCGTTGCCTTCCAGGTCGCGGTCGTAGGCGTTGTGGGTCAGGCCGGTGCGGTGGCTGAGCAGGTCGGCGACGGTGACCTGCTGGGCGGCGTCCGGCGACGACAGCCTGAAGCTCGGCACGTAGTCGGTGAGCCGGCTGTCCCAGCGCAGCACGCCATCGTTGACCAGCATGCCGGTGACGGTGCCGGCGAAGGACTTGGACAGGGATGCGAGGCGGAACACGGTATGCGCGTCCACCGGCTCGCCGTTGCGCGCGTCGGTGACGCCGTAACCGCGCGCGCTGAGCACGCGGCCGTTCTGCACGATGGCGACCGCCAGCCCGGGGATGCGTCCGCCGGCGACCAGCTGCTGGGCAATGGCTTCGAAATTGCGCACGTCCAGCGGCGGCGTCGCGGCCGGGATTCCCGACGGCGCGGCTTGCGCGATGGCAGGCGACGGCGTTGCGGTTCCCTGCCATTTCAGTCCGCCCTGCGCGGCCGAACCGAGGGCCATGGGCAGCAGCGCGGCGACCAGTCCGATGCGCCAGGCCTGCCGAGTGCTGCTGTCTTTCATCGGCCTTGCCCCCTGCGTATGCTTCATTGGCGCCCGATTCTAGCGCCTGTTTCCACGATTGCATGAATGAGGGGAGCTTTGATGCTTACGCTGCTGATATTGCTGGTGATTGTGGCCGCCGTCGCATTCTGGGGCGTGGGCATCTACAACGGGCTGGTGACCGCGCGGAATGCATACAGGAACGCCTTCGCGCAGATCGACGTGCAGCTGCAGCGCCGCTTCGACCTGATCCCGAACCTGGTCGAGGTGGCGAAGAAATACATGGCGCACGAACGCGAGACGCTGGAGGCGGTGGTCGCCGCGCGTTCCGCCGCGCAGTCCGGCCTGTCCGCAGCCAAGGCGAACCCGGGCGATCCGGACGCGATGGCGCAACTCGCCGCCGCGCAGGGCCAGCTCAATGCAGGGCTCGGCCGCCTGCTGGCGGTGGCGGAGGCCTATCCGGACCTCAAGGCCAACCAGAACATGCTGCAGCTCACCGAAGAGCTGACCAGCACCGAGAACAAGGTCGCGTTCGCGCGCCAGGCGTTCAACGATTCGGTGATGGGCTACAACAACAGGCGCGAGGCGTTCCCGGGCAACCTCTTCGCCGGCATGTTCGGTTTCGCCGCTGCCACCTTGCTCGAAATCCCGGTCGACAAGCGCGACCAGGCGCGCGAAGCGCCGAAGGTGTCCTTCTGATCCCGCCGTTCCCTCTTCCCTCGTGGAAGAGGGTGGTCGCGGGCCGGGGCAGGGGCGCATGAATTTCTTCGAGCGACAGGCCGCCGCACGGCGCGTTTCATCGCGGCTGGTGATCCTGTTCGCACTGGCGGTGGCCGGCATCGTGATCGCGGTGGACGCCGCCGCCTACGTCGCCACCGGCTCGGCCAATGCGCTGCTGTTCGCCACGCTCGCCACCCTGGCGGTGATCGGCTTCGGCTCGATGTACCGCATCGCCAGCCTGCGCGGCGGCGGCGAGCCGGTCGCGCTGCAGATGGGCGGGGTGCCGGTGCCCGAGGACACCACCGATCCCAACCTGCGCCGGCTGCGCAACGTGGTCGAGGAAATCGCGATCGCCTCCGGCGTGCCGGTGCCGAAGGTCTACGTGCTGGAGCACGAAGCCGCGATCAACGCCTTCGCCGCCGGCTATTCGACCTCGGACGCGGTGGTCGCGGTCACCCGCGGTGCGCTCGAGCGGCTCAACCGCGACGAGCTGCAGGGCGTGATCGCCCACGAGTTCAGCCACATCCTCAACGGCGACATGCGCCTCAACATCCGCCTGATCGGGGTGCTGTTCGGGATCCTGATGATCGGCCTGATCGGCCGCAAGATCCTCGTGCATTCGCGTTTCGGCGGGCGCGACCGGGGCGCCGTCGCCGTGCTGGGCGCGGCGCTCGTGGCGATGGCCGTCGGCTACGTCGGCCTGTTCTTCGGGCGCATGATCAAGGCCGGCGTGAGCCGTTCGCGCGAGACCCTGGCCGACGCCAGCGCGGTGCAGTTCACCCGGCAGACGCAGGGGCTGAGCGGCGCGTTGAAGAAGATCGGCGGGCTGCACGAAGGCGCGAAGTTGAACGATCGCGGCGATGCCGAGGAAGTCAGCCACATGCTGTTCGGCGACGGCGTCGGCTTCTCCGGCCTGTTCGCCACCCATCCGCCGCTGCTCAAGCGCATCCAGGCGCTGGAGCCGTCGTTCAGCGGCGAGGAACTGGAGCGCCTGCAGGCGAAGTGGTTCGCGTCCCCGCCGGACGGGATGCAGGAAGACCTCGCGATGGGGCTGGATGCCGGCAGCGGTTCGCGCCTGCCGGGCGCCATGCAGGAGATCGCCGTCGCCCCGCCGATGGTCGCCGCGCAGGTCGCCGCGCCCGCCGCGGACGACTACAGGCGCGCCGACGCCATCGCCAGCACCATCCCCGATGCCTTGCGCGACCTCGCCAAGCAACGCGATGCGGTGATGCCCCTGCTGCTGGGCCTGCTGCTGGCCGACGACGAAGCCCTCGCCGATCGCCAGCGCGGCGAGATCGCCGCGCGCATGGGCGAAGGCGCGGCCGATTACGCCGCGCGCATCCACCAGCAACTGCTCGCCGACCTGCACCCGATGCTGCGCCTGCCGCTTGCGGCGCTGGCGTTCCCGGTGCTGCGCCTGCGGCCGCGCCCGGACCTCGAGCGTTTCCTCGACTGCGTGTTCGCCGTGGTCAACGCGGACGGGCAGGTGTCGCTGTTCGAGTACTGCCTGGGCCGGCTGTTGACGGTGCAGGTGATCGAATCGCTCGATCCCTCGCGCTACGCACGCTTCGGCCGGCGCAAGCCCGGCAACGTGCGCAACGAATTCGCCACCCTGCTGGCGGTGGTGGCGCAGGCCGGGCACGAGGACGCGGCCTCCGCGCAGCGCGCCTACCTCGCCGGACTGCAGCGCGTGTTGCCGCGCGACCACCTGCCCTATGCGCCGCCTGCCAATGGCGTGCTGGCGCTGGACGCGGTGTGGGAGCCGCTGGACGCGCTGGATCCGCTGGCCAAGCAGGCGATGGTGGAGGCGATCACCGCCGCGGTGAGCCACGACGGCCGGGTCAGCGTGGCCGAGGCGGAACTGCTGCGCACCATCTGCGGGGTGCTGCATTGCCCGCTGCCGCCGATGCTGGAAAGAGCATGAGGCCGACATGAACGAAACCAGTTCGTTTTTCCGCTGGGTATACCGCCTGCTCGCGATGGCTGGATTGGCGCTCGCATTGCTGATCGGATACGTGGCCTACAACGTGTATGCGGACAGCGCGCGATGGAGAAACAATCGAACAGTGGAGGTGCCGAAACGGGATGAGTCCGGTGTTCCGTCCACGGAGAAATTGCGTTTCGCCGATCTCGAAACAATCGCTGGCCCGAACACCCACATGGTCCGGGTCATTGCGGAGCAGGAGGGACGCGGCAGTTCGTTCTCTGGCAGCTATGACGCCTCCGCAACGCGCAACCTGATTTTCCTCGATCCCGGCTATGGCGAGGCGCGGTGGCTGTTCGCGGACAACAGGGCATTGATCGGGCGCATCGAAAAACTGTGCGCTTGTGAAGTCCAGGACGGGAAACCCGTATTCGCCATCTACCTGGAAGTACGCAACCGCGATACCGACGGTAATCGTCTCATCGACAGGAGCGATTTGGTGCAACCGGCGATCGTGCTGCCTGATGGGAGTGGCTACCGGACGTTGATGACGCCGGTTCGCGAGGTTCTCGATGCCGATGCATCCGGCGATGGGAACAGTTTCGGATTGCTGGTGAACACCGGCGCCGCAATCGTCTACCGCGAATTCGGCACCGGCGACTGGAAATTGCGTTCCGAGCGGGAGCTGACGCGTATCGGTGCGCAGGAAACGCGCTGATCAAGCCGCCTTGATCAGGTCCGCCGCGCGCTCCGCGATCATGATCGTCGGCGCGTTGGTGTTGCCGCCCGGCAGGGTCGGCATCACCGAGGCGTCGACCACGCGCAGGCCCTCGACGCCGCGCACCCGCAGCGACGCATCGACCACCGAGGCGTCGTCGTCGCCCATCCGGCAGGTGCCGACCGGGTGGTACACGGATTCGGCCTTGGCGCGGATGAACTCGACCAGCTCGGCATCCGACAGGTCGCCGCGCTTGGGGAAGATCGGCGTGCCGCGATAGGGATCGAACGCGCGCTGGGCGAAGATCGAGCGCGAGATCTTCGCGCATTCGAGCATCATCCTGAGGTCGAAACCTTCGGCGTCGCCGAGGTAGTTCGGTTCGATGCGCGGCTTGTCGCCGGCGCGGGCGCTGGCCAGCGACAGCCGGCCGCGGCTGCGCGGGCGCAGGAAGCAGGCGTGCAGGGTGTAGCCGTCGCCGGGCAGGCGGTTGCGGCCGTGGTCGTCCAGCATCGCCGGCACGAAATGGAACTGGATGTCGGCGCGCTCGTCCGGCGCCAGCGGCGAGCGGAAGAAGCCGCCGGCTTCGGCGATGTTGCTGCTGCCGGCGCCGCGGTGGCCGCGCAGGAAGTAGTCGAACGCCATCTTCGGTTCGTTGATGCGGTCGTAGGTGATGCGCCGGGTCGAGTGCTGCAGGGTGCAGATGTCGAGGTGGTCCTGCAGGTTGCCGCCGACGCCGGCCGCATCGTGCAGCACGTCGATGCCGAGGCTGCGCAGCTGGTCGGCGGGGCCGATGCCGGACAGCATCAGGGTCTGCGGCGAGTTGATCGCGCCGCCGCACAGGATCACTTCGCGCGCGGCCGAGGCCCGCGCCGGCTTGCCGTGCAGTGCATAACGCACGCCGCTGGCGCGGCGGCCATCGAAACCGATCCGCTCGACCATCGCGCCGGTATGCACGGAGAGGTTGGGCCGCGACTTCGCCGGGTTGAGGTAGGCGACCGCGGAGGAGCAACGCGCGCCGTCGCGCTGGGTCACCTGGTACAGGCCGACGCCTTCCTGCCGCGCGCCGTTGAAGTCGCCGTTGCCGGGGATGCCGGCCTGGGTGGCGGCTTCGATGAAGACCTGCGACAGCGGGTTGTGGTGGCGCAGGTCGTTGACGCTGAGCGGGCCATCGGCGCCATGCAGGGCATCGCCGCCGCGGCCGTTGCCTTCCGCGCGCTTGAAGTAGGGCAGCACCGCATCCCAGCCCCAGCCGGAGGCGGCCTGCGCCCACTCGTCGTAATCGCGGGCGGCGCCGCGGATGTAGCACATCGCGTTGATCGAGCTGGAACCGCCCAGCACCTTGCCGCGCGGCCACCACAGGCGGCGGTTGCCGAGCTGCGGCACCGGTGCGGTCTCGTAGTCCCAGTTCACGCCCTTCTTGCCGACCAGCTTGGCCAGGCCCGCGGGCATGTGGATGAAGGGATGCCAGTCGCGCGGGCCGGCTTCCAGCAGCAGCACCTTGGTGGCGGGGTCTTCGGACAGGCGGTTGGCGAGCACGCAGCCGGCGGAGCCGGCGCCGATGATGATGTAGTCGAACATGCTGTCCAAAAGCCGGTGCCGCCCTGCTGCAGTGACCCGGCGACGCTATTCGCCATCGCTAGAGCAAATGCTCGGTGGCATACGCTGGCGGATGCCGGCGACTGCGGTTACCGTTGCGCATCGCCGCGCCCGGGTTCGATGCACGCAGATGACGGAAGCCATCTCCACCAGCGGACGCATCGGCCGTTTCCGCGCAGCCCTCGGCGAATCGCCGCCGCTGCTCTGGTCCTTCCTGTATTTCTTCTGCCTGCTCAGCGGCTATTACGTGCTGCGGCCCGTGCGCGAGGCGATGGGCGCGTCCGCGGACATCTCGGCGCTGTTCCCGGCGGCGATGATCGGGTTCTTCGCCGAGCGCGGCATCGCGCTGAAGGAACTGCAGCTGCAGGTGCTGTTCACCTGCACCTTCCTGATCATGCTGGTGCTGCAGCCGGTGTACGGCTGGCTGGTCAGCCGCTGGCCGCGGCGGGTGTTCCTGCCGGCGGTCTACGGCTTCTTCATCGCGACCCTGCTGGTCTTCTACGCGATGTTCGACAGCGGCGTGCCCGGCCGCGGCATGGCGTTCTTCCTGTGGATCACCGTGTTCAACCTGTTCGCGGTGGCGGTGTTCTGGAGCTTCATGGCGGACGTGTACGACAACGCCGAGGCCAGGCGCTACTACGGCTACATCGGCGCGGCTGGCACCCTCGGCGCGTTCCTCGGGCCGTTCCTCACCCGCATGCTGGTGGAGCGGCTCGGCATCGCCAACCTGATGCTGGTCTCGGCCGGGTTCCTGGCATTGTGCATGCTCTGCATCCTGCAGCTGCGGCAGCATGCCGTGCGCCGCGAGGCCGCGCGCAGGCTGGTCAGCGGCGAGGTGCCGATGGGCGGGCAGGTCCTGGCCGGGCTGAAGCTGATCGCGCGCGAGCCGCTGCTGCGCTGGATGGCGGTGCTGACCGTGTTCGGGGTGGGCGTGGGCACGCTGCTCTACAACGAACAGGCGGCGATCGTGCGCCAGTTCTACCCGGATCCCGGCCACGCGACCGCCTACTACGCCAACATCGACCTGGCGGTGAACGCGCTGACCTTGCTCGTGCAGTTGCTGGTGACCCGCGCGCTGCTCTCGCGCTTCGGGATCGCGCCGGCGCTGCTGATCCCCGGCGTCGCCATCATCGTCGGCTATGCCGCGCTGGCCGCGTCGCCGCTGCCGCTGCTGGTCGCCACGGTGCAGGTGGCGACCCGCGCCAGCGAATTCTCGCTGGCCAAACCGGCGCGCGAAACCGTCTATACCCGGGTCGGGCGCGAGTGGCGCTACAAGGCCGGGGCGGCGATCGACACCGTCATCTACCGCGGCGGCGACCTCACCTTCGTCTGGGTGCACAAGTTCCTGTCCGCGTTCGGCTCGCAGGCGGTGTTCGGCGCCGGCCTGCTGGTCGCATGCGGGATGACGATGGGCGCGATCGGCGTATTGCGCGAGGCGAACAAGCTTCCCGATGACGGCAGGGCGCGCGGGGGCGACGCATCGGCCTGATCCGGCACCTGCTGCGTTCGCGCAGGCAGCGGCTGGCGTGGGGCGTGTTCCTCGCCGCGCTGGCGGTGGCGGTCTACGGCTTCGTCATCGAGCCGGGACGCCTGGTCGCGCGCGATTACACGCTTGCCGTGCGCGGGCTGCCGGCGGCATGCGACGGCTTGCGCATCGACGTGGTCAGCGACACCCACACGGGTTCGCCGCGCAATGGCATCGACCACCTCGATCGCTGGGTGCGCGAACTCGCCGCCAGCGATGCGCCGCTCGTGCTGATGGCCGGCGATTACGTGATCCTCAGCGTGCTGGCCGGCAGCTACGTGCCGCCGGACACCATCGCCCAGCACCTGAAGCCGTTGACCGCACGCAAGCCGGTGTACGCGGTGCTGGGCAACCACGACTGGTGGAAAAACGGAAGCGCGGTGGCGCGCGCATTCTCCGCGGCCGGCGTGCGCATGGTCGACAACCGCGCGTTGCCGGTGGACGTGGCGGGTTGCCGGTTCTGGCTGGCCGGTCTCGGCGACCTGATGGAAGGACGGCCGGACGTGGGCGGCGTCTTCGCCGGCATCCCGGCCGGCGCCGCGGTGGTCGCGCTTACCCACGAGCCCGCGCTGTGGCCGAAGCTGCCGGCAGCGGCCGCGCTGACCATCGCCGGGCATACCCACGGCGGGCAGATCAATCCGTTCGGCATGTTCAGCCCGCGCCGCTTCCGCGCGGATTCGCATGCGCTGCGGGGGGCTTACAGCGAAGGCGGGCGCACGTTGTTCGTCACTCCCGGCATCGGCACCAGCATCCTGCCGATGCGCTTGGGCGTGCCTCCGGAAATCTCGCGGCTGACGTTGCGCGCCGTCGCCGCCCCGACCGGGCGACCCGCGCCGCTGCATCCGTGAGCGGGTCGCTGCCGGGCGCCCGGCCACGGCCTCGTCCTATCCGGACAGGGCGTTCGCCTCGAGCGGCCGCTCGCGGTGCAGCAGGATCCATTCGGCATGTTCTTCTAGGCAGGCGCAGCCGAGTGCGCGCAACAGCTGGCGCAGCTGCGCATCGTCGCGGGCGCGGTCCAGGCGCGCGCGGCAGCCGTCGAACAGCCGGCTCATGAAACGGAACTGCTTGATCAGTTCCTTGTCCGCCTTCTTGTACGAGTAGGCCTCGCGGATCCCGGCCAGCAGCGGCATCAGGCCCATGGCCAGCACCAGCTTCGACTGCAGCGCCGGGCCCATGCGCTCCCCGCCGACCAGCAGGGCGAGGGCGCCGACCAGGCCCACCGCCAGCGCGACGTCGCCGAGCCGGGTGGTCAGTCGATAGGCGCGTTCGCGATGCAGGCTGCCTTGCTGGTAATAGGCCAGCTGGCCCGTCGCGTCCGCGCCGGCCGAGCCGCGCGCGCCGACCCAGCGCGCGATCACCCATTGCAGCCAGTTCGCATCGGTGTTGAACGCTTCGTGGCGCAGCAGGCCGGTGGTGCGCATCGCATGGCGGATCCAGCTCAGGTCGACGTCCTGCTTCTGCAGGAAACTGTCGTAGCCGAGGCTGCTGCCGGGCGGTATGTCGATGCCCGCGAGCCACCAGTAGAACTGCACGCGCATGCCCTCGGCGAGGCCGCGGTAATCGAGGTACTTGCGCTGCCATTCGCGGCGTTCGCCGACCCAGCGGATCGCAAGGCCGAGCACGAACACCAGCAGGAATATCGCCACGTAGATGCGGTTCGCCTGCACGTCCGAGTACAGGATGAAGGCCAGGCCCATCGCCGCCGCCAACGCATGCGTGCACAGCAGGCTGATCCGCACCCGCCGCCGGAAATGCACCGCCAGCCAGTCGGATGCCGCGAACAGGGCATCCAGTTCGCGCGCGGTGGCGGCCGCCGGCGCCGGTGTCGCGCCGTCCAGCAGCGACACCGCGTCGCGGGCGATCTGCGCGGCGTAGCGTTGCACATCGCGGTTGAAGTCCTGCATCTGCGCGAACACGTGGCGGTAATGCGCCGGCATCGGCGCGTCGCCCGGATGGCCGCTGTCCGCGGTGAGCCAGCGCGGCGCTTCGCCGGCGGCGCGCGCGCTGGCCGCGCTGCCCGCGGCCGTTTCGCCCGCGCGGGCGATCCGGCGCGTGCAGGGCACGTGGTAGACCAGGTCGCTCTCGTCGTCGGCCAGCAGGTTGGGCGCGGCATCCTCGGCGTTGAAGCCGCGCATGCTGTTGCGCAGGTGGTATTCGATGACTTGCGCGGTGCCGCCGGTGGCCTCGCTCGGCTGGCCGTCCCACAGCGCGAGCAGCACCTGGCAATGCGAGGACACGAACATCCCGAGTTGCGCGTACTGGCGGTTGCGCGCCTCGCCGCGGCCGCGCACGGCCTCGATGTCGTTGCCCGGGGCCAGCGGCAGGGTGCGCACGCGGGCGCGGGCGAGCAAGCCGCGGAAGCGGGCGAGCGATTCCGCATCGTGGAAATCTGCCTCGTATTCGGCCTGCGGCATCGGCAGCGGCACCATCAGCTCGATGCCGAGCGCCAGCGTTTCCTCCGCCACCAGCTGGTCGCCGCCAATGGCGAGCGCCGAGATCACCCGCAGCGGCAGGTCGGGGAATTCGCCCTGCAGGCGCTGCAGGAAGGAACGCACCTGCGCGCGCAGCCGCGGTTCCTCGGCGGGCACCAGGTCGCGATGCGCGGTCAGGCCGACGCTGAGGAAGACCTGCGCCGGCCCGCTGGCTCCGCTGTCGTCGCTGTCGTGCATGGCATCGCCTCCGCCGCCATCATGCGCCGCGCATGCCGCCGGGCGCCAGCAAGGGGCGGAACGCGCGAAGCCCGGCGAACGGGCATGCATGCGCACCCTGCCGGCGTTGCATGGCGCCGGCAGTCGTGACAACGTGCCGGCATCCACGGGGAGACCAACCATGTCGACGATCGCGCTGGCGCTGATCCTGCTGGTCGCATTGCTGCACCTGTATTTCCTGGTGCTGGAAATGTTCCTGTGGACCAGGCCGCTCGGCCTCAAGACCTTCCGCAATACGCCGGAGAAGGCGCAGGCCACCCGCGTGCTGGCCGCCAACCAGGGCTTGTACAACGGCTTCCTGGCGGCCGGCCTGCTGTACGCGGCGGCGACCGGCTCGCGCGAGTTCGCGCTGTTCTTCCTCGCCTGCGTGGCGGTGGCCGGCGCCTACGGCGCGTGGTCGGTCAACAAGCGGATCTTCTTCGTGCAGGCGGTGCCGGCGCTGCTCGCGCTGGCGGCGGTGTGCTGCCTCTGAATCAGCCCGACGCCTTCGGCGTCACCCACATCGCGATGACCGCGCGCATCACCGCGTCGCCCTGCGGGTCCTCGACCACCACCTCGAACGGCAGCTCGTAGCCGGCATCGGCGGCATGCGGCGGGAACGCGGGCGTGGCCACCGCGCGCATTCGGCCCACGGCCTTCTTCAGGTAGCGCACGTCCATGCCCTTGGGGATCCAGCGCATGTCGCGCGGGATGCTGACTTCGCAGGTCAGTCCGCCGACGAACTCGGCGAGGTTGCACAGCGCGATCGCGTGCACGGTGCCGATGTGGTTGGTGACCTTGCGCCGATGCGCGATGGACGCGACGCCGCGCCCGGGCTCCAGCGATTCGATGCGCGGCACGATGCTGGCGAAGTACGGCGCCTTCCAGCACACCAGCCGCGAGAACAGCCAGCGCCCGCCCGGCCAGCGGGTCAGGCGATGGTAGGCATCGAGCAGGTGCATGGCTTACGCCGCCGCGCGCGGGGCGAGGCGGCCGTGCAGTTCCGCGTAGCTGGCGGAACGCAGTTCTTCCGGATCGAAGTCGTCGACCATGATCGCGTCCAGGGTCATCGCGCGCAGTTCCTCCAGCTGCCTGCGTTCGTCGGCGCTGATCCAGCCCTCGCGCACCCCCTCGTCGAGTTGCGCGTCGAATTCGAGCGCCTCGATGTCGCTGTTCTTGAGCGCCTTGAGGAACTTGCGCTCCACCGGTTCGGCCAGCACCACCTTCGGCAGGTAGCCGACGATGCGGCCGGCCGGGTTGTTGGCGCAGGGCGTGGTGAACACGCCATTGGCCAGGCGGTCGCGGGCGTCGCAGGGCGTCATCAGCAGCGACGCGACCTTGTGGCCGAGGCGATCGCTCGGCGCCTGCGCGCGGCGGCCCAGCGGGAAGATCAGCGCCCACAGCAGCCAGCCGACCGGGCGGATCGGGAAGTTGCGCAGCGCGCCGGACAGCGCGGTCTCGATCCGGTTGACGCCGTCGTGGATCGCATAGGCCAGCAACGGCTGGTCGCCGGCCGGGCTGCCCGCGTCCTGGTGGCGCTTCAGCATCGAGCTGATGATGTACAGCTGGCTGAGCACGTCGCCGAGCCGGCCGGACAGCGATTCCTTGAACTTCAGCTTGCCGCCGAGCAGCAGCATCGAGGTGTCGGCCATCACCGCCAGCGCGGCGGAATAGCGGTTGAGCTTGCGGAAGTAGCGGCGGGTGTCGTCGTCGCCCGGCGCGGCGCCGACCTTCGACGCGGTCAGCCCGTACCACCAGCTGCGCACCGCGTTGGAGATGGCGAAGCCGATGTGGCCGAACAGCGCGGCATCGAACTTGTCGATGCGTTCGCCGGCGTCTTCCAGCTGCGCGGCCTTCATCTCCTTCATCACCCACGGATGGCAGAGGATCGCGCCCTGGCCGAAGATCATCAGGCTGCGGGTCATGATGTTGGCGCCTTCCACGGTGATCGCGATCGGCGATGCCTGCCACGCCCGCCCGGCGAAGTTGCGCGGGCCGAGGATGATGCCCTTGCCGCCGAGGATGTCCATGCTGTCCATCGCCGCCTTGCGGCCCATCTCGGTGCAGTGGTACTTGGAGATGGTCGACGGCACCGCCGGGTTCTCGCCGCGCGCGACCGCGGCCGCGGTGGCTTCGCTCAAGGCGCTGCAGGCATAGGCATTGCCGGCGATGCGCGCCAGCGCTTCCTCGACGCCCTCGAAACGTCCGACCGACAGGCCGAACTGCTTGCGGATGCGCGCGTAGCTGCCCACCGCGACCGCGGCCATCTTGGAACCGCCGCTGGCGGTGGAGGGCAGGGTGATCGAACGCCCGATCGACAGGCATTCCATCAGCATCCGCCAGCCCTGGCCGGCGTAGTCCTCGCCGCCGATCAGCTGCGACAGCGGCACGAACACGTCCTTGCCGTGGATCGGGCCGTTCTGGAACGGCGAGTTGAGCGGGAAGTGGCGACGGCCGATGTCCAGGCCGGGGGTATCGCGCGGCACCAGCGCCAGCGAGATGCCGATGTCCTTCTTGTCGCCGAGCAATCCGTCCGGGTCGTACATGCGGAAGGCGACGCCGATCAGGGAGGCCACCGGCGCCAGGGTGATGTAGCGCTTGTTGAGGGTCAGCCGGATGCCGAGCACGTTGATGCCGTTCCACTCGCCCATGCAGACGATCCCGTAGTCCGGGATCGAGGTGGCGTCGGAGCCGGCGAACGGGCCGGTCAGGGCGAAGCAGGGCACCTCGCGGCCGTCGGCCAGGCGCGGCAGGTACTGCTGCTTCTGCTCGTCGGTGCCGTAGTGCATCAGCAGTTCGGCCGGGCCCAGCGAATTCGGCACGCCCACGGTGGAGCTGAGCACGGTGCTGATCGAGGCCAGCTTCTGGATCACCTTGTGGTTCATCAGCGCGGAGAAGCCCAGCCCGCCGTATTCCTTCGGGATGTTCAGGCCGAAGAACTTGTTGCGCTTGATGTACTCCCACAGCTCCGGCGGCAGGTCGGCGCGGACGTGGCAGATGTCCCAGTCGTCCGCCATCTTGCACAGCTCTTCGCAGGGGCCGTCGAGGAAGGCCTGTTCCTCGGCGGTCAGCTGCGGCTTCTGCAGCGCCAGCAACTGGTCCCAGTCCGGCTTGCCGGAGAACAGCTGGCCCTCGAAACCGACGGTGCCCGATTCCAGCGCGGTGCGCTCGGTATCGGACAGCGGCGGCAGCAGCTTGGTGTAGAACTTCAGCAGCGGTGCGGTGATGAACGGCTTGCGGATCTGCGGCAACAGCAGCGGTACCGCGATCAGCGCCACCACCACTGCGGCGGCGATGGTCGCGGCCGGGTTGGCGCCAAGCAGCCAGCAGGCGACCAGCAAGGTGCCGGTCAATGCGGCCCAGACGGCCAGGCGCAGGCGGTGGTAGGCGGCGAAGGCGCCGGCGACGAGGAAGGCGAGGAAGGGAAGCAGGACGCTCATGACAGGCTCCGGGTGCCGCGATGTTCGATCACGCGTTCTAGACCAAGCGGCATTGCATACGATTGCAGTGCCGCGTACCATACGGCTAAGTATGGCGTTCGCATTTCCGCTGTCAATCGGCAAAAGCGAGCAAAAACTCAGCATACTGTCGCACACGCAAGCGTATGGACGCAGGATCAGGATGACCACCGAAGCCCCACCACGCAGCGGGCGCCTCAGCGCCGACGACTGGGCCCGCGAAGCGCTCGAGCAGATTGCCGACGCCGGCGTTTCCTCGGTGGCGGTGGAACCCTTGGCGCGCCGCCTCGGAGTCACCAAGGGCAGCTTCTACTGGCATTTCCCCTCGCGCGACGCCTTGCTGCAGGCGGCGCTGGAACGCTGGGAGCAGGACGAACAGACCGCCTACGGCGCGCTCGAGTCGATCCCGGATCCGACCGAGCGCCTGCGCGCGCTGTTCCACCTGATCGCGCACCACAACAAGACCCACGTCATCTATTCCGAACTGCTGAAGGCGGTCGACCACCCGGCCGTGCAGGCCGTGCTGGACCACGTGCTGGAGCGCCGCATCGGCTTCCTGTTCGGGTCCTTCCGCCAGGCCGGCCTGAGCCAGAAGGACGCGCTCAACCGCGCCCGCATGACCTATGCGGTCTATGTCGGCTTCCTCCAGTTGGAGTTGCCGAAGTTCCAGGCGCGCCAGCCGGTCGACGGCTTCGATGGCTACATCGAACACATGATGACGACGCTGATCCCGAAACCCTGATTTCCGATACCGGGGCGCGCGGGCATGGCCCCGCGTTCCGTCGTTGCCCGCGCGGGCCAAGGCCGAATCCCATGAACGCACTTCCGAACGAGAGCTTCCAGAACCATGCCGCGATGGCCGCCCGCAGCGCCCTCGATGCACTGAACGACTGGGTCGCCAGCGTCGCCCTGCTGACCCGGCCCGCCGCGATCCAGTGGTGCGACGGCAGCGACAGCGAGAACGACGCACTGATCGCGAAGATGCAGGCCGACGGCACCTTGCTTCCGCTCAACCCGGACACGAATCCGCGCAGCTGGCTGCACCGCTCGCATCCGGACGACGTGGCGCGCGTCGAACACCTGACCTTCGTCTGCACGCCCGAACAGGACGATGCCGGCCCGAACAACCACTGGATGTCGCCGGCCGACGGCCACGCGCAGATGGACGGCCTGTTCGACGGCTGCATGGCCGGCCGCACCATGTACGTGATTCCCTATTGCATGGGGCCGATCGACTCGCCGCTGTCGCGCTGCGGCGTGGAGATCACAGACTCGCCGTACGTGGTCGCCAACATGCGGATCATGACCCGCATGGGCGCGGCCGCTTTGGCGCGCATCGAACGCGAAGGCACCTTCGTGAAAGGCCTGCACTCCACCGGCGAGCTCGACCCGAACCGCCGCTACATCATGCATTTCCCCGAGGAGCTCACGATCAAGTCGTACGGTTCCGGCTACGGCGGCAATGCGCTGCTCGGCAAGAAGTGCCACGCCCTGCGCATCGCGTCGCACCAGGCGCGCAAGGAAGGCTGGCTGGCCGAACACATGCTGATCCTCGGCCTGGAAAACCCGCAGGGCGAGACGCACTACATCGCCGCCGCGTTCCCGAGCGCCTGCGGCAAGACCAACCTGGCGATGCTGATCCCGCCGGAAGGCTATCGCCGCGATGGCTGGAAGGTGTGGACGATCGGCGACGACATCTGCTGGATGCGCCCCGGCGCCGACGGCCGCCTGTACGCGATCAACCCGGAAGCCGGCTTCTTCGGCGTGGCCCCGGGCACCTCGGAGAAATCCAACCCGAACGCATTGGCCTCGATCCAGTCCGACACCATCTTCACAAATGTGGGCCTGACCGCCGACAACCAGCCTTGGTGGGAAGGCATCGACAACGGCCAGCAGCCCACCACCGACTGGCGCGGCGAACCCTACGATCCGGCCAAGCGACCGGCCGCGCACCCGAACTCGCGGTTCACCGTCAGCGCGAAGCAGTGCCCGAGCTATTCGCCGATGGCCGAGGACGCTCAGGGCGTGCCGATCAGCGCCATCGTGTTCGGCGGTCGTCGCGCCTCGCTGGTGCCGCTGGTGTTCGAGGCCCGCGACTGGACCCACGGCGTGCTGGTCGGTGCCGCGATGGGCTCGGAAACCACCGCCGCCGCGACCGGCGCGGTGGGCGTGATGCGCCGCGACCCGATGGCGATGAAGCCCTTCTGCGGCTACAACTTCGCCGACTACTTCGCCCACTGGCTGTCGTTCGACACCGAAGGCGCCAAGCTACCGAAGATCTTCCACGTCAACTGGTTCCGCAAGGGCGACGACGGCAAGTTCCTGTGGCCCGGCTTCGGCGACAACCTGCGGGTGCTGGAGTGGATGATCAAGCGCGTCGAGGGCAGGGCGGATGCGGTGGAAACCCCGATCGGCCAGCTGCCCGCCGAGAGCGACCTCAACCTGGACGGCGTCGACCTGTCCGATGAAGCGCGGGCCAGACTGTTCGGCTACGACCGGGCTGGCTGGCAGGCCGAGTTCGCCAGCATCGGTGACTATCTGGATGAATACGGGCCGCGGATGCCGGAAGCTTTAAAAAGCGAACAGCAACGCATCGTTACCGGTATCGCCAAATGACCGAAATATGAATGCGGGCCGTTAGTTAGCCTGATTTGATGTGCTTGTTAAGGATTTGTTCTCTGACTACAATCGGGGCGTCTAGCCCATGGGCTGTGACTTATGTCTACACAATTTTGTCAACTGTCCCAGACGGGGGTTTCAATAACATGGCTTCTAATTTCAACAAAGGCCTGAAGCGCAGTGCCCTGACCGTTGCACTTGGTCTGTGCTTCGCAGGCGGCGTGCAGGCGCAGAGTTCGGTCGGCTCCATCTTCGGTGACACCTCGGCCAGCGCCTCGGTCACCATCGAAAACCTGGATACGGGTGCATCGCGTTCGATTACCTCGGATGCGTCCGGCCACTTCACGTTTTCGCAATTGGCTCCGGGTCGCTATCGCGTGACCTCCGGCGGCGTTTCGCGGGAAGTGCAGGTCAAGGTCGGCACCGGCTCCCAGGTTGCCTTGACCGCAGCTGATGGCGATGCCACCAACTTGGGCACCGTGACCGTCAGGGGGTCCAACGCGATCAACCCGATCGACGTTTCGTCGGTCGAATCCACCACCGTTTTCACGCAGCAGCAGATCCAGGCGCTGCCGGTGGGCCGGAATGTCAACGAAGTCGCCCTGCTTGCCCCGGGCACCGTGCGCGGCGATAGCGGCCTCGGCGCCGGCAACCTGGCTTCGTTCGGCGGCGCGTCCGTGGCCGAGAACGGCTACTACATCAACGGCTTCGACGTCACCAACCTGCGTAACCTGCTGTCGTATGCCGACCTCCCGTTCGATGCGATCGGCGAGCAGCAGGTCAAGACGGGCGGTTACGGTGCGGAGTACGGCCGTTCGCTGGGCGGCGTGATCAGCTTGGTCACGAAGCGCGGTACCAATGAATGGAAGGGCGGCGCATCGCTCTACTGGAACCCGGATTCGCTGCGCTCCGAGGGCAAGGACGTGCTCGACCGCGATCCGGACAATGCCGGTAACTACACCCGCTTCGTGTCCGCCAACGAGACCGACCAGCTGAGCATGAACCTGTATGCCGGCGGCCCGATCATCAAGGATCGCCTGTTCGTGTTCGGCCTGCTCGAAGCCAAGCGTGATCAGTTCGACACCTATGGCCAGAACAGCAGCTTCAAGACGACCGATCGCACGCCGAGCGGCATGCTGAAGCTCGACTGGAACATCACGGACAACCACACCCTGGAATTCACTGGCATCCGCAACAAGGTCAAGCAGAAGACGCTGACCTACACCAATGCCACCGATTACAGCACCAACCACGACGGCACCGGGACTGAAAGCGAGTTCGAGTCCGGCGGCAGCGTCTACATCGGCAAGTACACCGGCTACCTCACCGACAACCTGACGGTGTCGGCGCAGTACGGCGAGGTGAAGAACCTGACCGGCAAGACCACGGGTGGCGACCTGGCGGCGCAGCAGTGCCCGGCGGTCTATGACACGCCCGGCCTGACCTACGTCGGCTGCTGGGATGTCAACCACTTCACCGTGCAGGATCCGTTCGCGGACGACAATAACGACAAGCGCAAGTCCGGCCGCCTGGATGTCGAATGGCACATCGGCAGCCACACCCTGCGCGCTGGCTACGACACCGAGAAGTACACGTCCTACAACGCTGGCCAGAGCTATTCCGGCGGCGTGTACTGGCGCTATTTCGCACGTCCGGCGTCGGGCAGCGTGAATGGCGGCACCATCCCGGTGGGCACCGCCCAGTACGTGCGCAAGCGCATCTACCAGACCACCACCGGCAGCTTCAGCGTCGAGAACACCGCCGCCTACATCGAAGACAGCTGGCAGGTGAACGACAACTGGTTGGTGTACGCCGGCCTCCGCAACGAGACCTTCAAGAACACCAATGCCGACGGTGACACTTTCATCGAGGCCAAGAAGCTGATCGCCCCGCGCCTCGGCTTCTCCTGGGACGTGAAGGGCGATGGCACCGTGAAGGTCTTCGGCAACGCCGGCCGCTACTACATCCCGGTTGCGTCGAACACCAACATCCGCGCCTCCTCGGCCGAAACCTTCTACACCGAGTACTACACCTTCGGTGGCAAGGATCCGGTCACCGGTGCGCCGACCGGCACCTTGACCCAGCTGGGCCCGCGCGTCATCACCACGGCCGGCACCACGCCCGACTCGCGCACCATCGCCGACCAGAACCTGAACCCGATGTACCAGGACGAATTCATCCTGGGCGCGCAAATGTCGCTGGGTGATGGCTGGACGGGTGGTCTGCGTGCGATCAGCCGCCAGGTCAAGGACGGCATGGACGACTACTGCAGTCCGTATGCCATCTACAACTATGCGCAGGACCACGGCTACACCAACTATGACGTGTACTCCGCCGCGCCGTGCTTGATCCTGAACCCGGGTCGCGACGTGACCGTCGCCGTGGACCTGACCGGTACCGGCAACTTCGAAAATGTCACGATCCCGGCCAGCTACTGGAACCTGCCGGTGTACACCCGCAAGTACCACGCGCTTGAGTTCTTCTTCGAGAAGGCCAGCGAAAACTGGAGCATGCAGGGGTCCTACACGTTCTCGAAGAGCATCGGCAACGTCGAAGGCTACGTGAACTCGACCCTGAACCAGGAAGATCCGGGCCTGACCCAGGAGTTCGACTACGCCTCGTTCCAGGACGGCACGTACGGCTACCTGCCGAACGATCGCCGCCACGTGCTCAAGCTGTTCGGCACCTACAAGTTGACCGATGAATGGCGTGTCGGCAGCAACCTGATCATCCAGTCGGGTCGTCCCCGCAACTGCCAAGGCTACGTGCCGAGCTCCGTGCCGGACTTCGGATCGATCGATGGCCTGGGCGGCGCTGGCTCCTACAGCAGTGCATCGAGCTTCTACTGCCTCAACGACGCTGGTACCAGCGTGCTGACTCCGCGTGGCACCCTGGGCCGGACCCCGTGGGCAACGACCCTCAATGCATCCATTGCCTACATGCCGCAGGTGTTCGACGGCAAGGTGACGCTGCAGGCCGACATCTTCAACCTGCTGAACAGCGACACGGTCACCGAGTACAACGAAGTGCGCGACTACTCGCGTGCGACGACGAACCAGCCGACCGGCAACAAGTTGAATCCGAACTACGGCAACCCGACTTCGTTCCAGACCCCGCGTTCGGTGCGTTTCACCGTCCGTTACGAGTTCTAAGCCAAGGATCGGTTGCAAGCCCATGAAACGGCCACCTTCGGGTGGCCGTTTTTTTTTGCGGATCGCGCGTCCAGCGCGATCCGGGCCATGGGCCGGGTCTACGAGCCGCCCAGCGCCTGCTGCAGTTCTCCCAGCTCGGCCGCATAGCGTCGCCAACTTCCGATGTTGCGGTCGTGAATGGGCGCGCGTACCTGGACGCTGCTTGCGCTGGCGACGGGCGTCCGGTTCCCGCTGATGTCCTCGAGTCCCGACTCCATCGGGAGGCCGATGAAGTCGAGCATCCTCCGGGCTTGCCCCTCCCGGTCCCGCACCAGCTCTTCGTAGCGCACCTCGAGGATGCGTTCACCGGCCACCCCATGCAGGCGCCGCATCAGTCGATCGTAATTCCGGTAGTGGTTGGCGACATCCCGTTGGGTATTGCTGTAACCGTAGGCATGCGCGGCGAACGGCTCCTTCAGGTTGGAGAAGCACGCGTCGACCGGATCGCGCCTGACATGGATGAGCCTTGCCTCCGGCAGGCAACGCAGGATCAAGCCCGCCAGCAGGAAGTTGCTCTGATGCTTGTCGACCATGAAGCGCGCGCCGCGCGCGCGCCAAGCGACGGAATCGAGGTATTCCTCGCCGAGGGTATCCAGGTCGGCGGTTGCGAGCCGGTCGACGATCTCGGCATCGATGAACTCCTGAGACCAGCGGCCGGTACGTCGCTTCGTCAGCAGCTGCAGCTCATTGAGCTCGCCGCATGCGGCGACCTGGCTATGGTTGGTGATGATGCGCTCGACCAAGGTGGTCCCGGTACGCGGCAGTCCGACGACGAACACCGGCGTGGTCGTGCGTTCGGCGCGCAGGGGCCGCGGCCGCACGAAGTCCTCCGTGTATGTTTCCGAGAGCCGATCGAACAACCCGTCCTCGGCGACGCGATCATGCGGTTGCACTGCATGCTTGATCTCGAGGCCTCGCGACAGCGCCGGCCAGGCCGCGCGGCGATCGTCCATCGCATCCAGCTCCCGGAACAGGGCGTGCCAGAGCATCGAGAGGGCCGATTGCATCTGCGGTGTGCTCGCATCGTGGCGATCGCGCAGCGCGGCGATCGAGAGGCGGATCCTGTCGATGCGATGCGGTGCGCCGTCCATGCCGCCGAGCTGGGACATCGCCCAGTGCGCATGCGCGAAATGCGGTTGCAAGCGCAGCGTTTCCTCGGCGGCTTCGATCGCGCCTTCGAAATCACCCAGGTAGCGGAAGGTGGAAGACAGCAGGAAACTCAACATCGGATGCCGTAGCCCGGTCGCCTGCGCAAGCCTCAGGGTATCCAGCGCTTCCTGATGCCGTTCGAGCATCGACAACTGCTCCCCGATCGCGATCAAGACGCCGTCCGCCGGGGCTTCGGCACGCATGCGGTCCAGCAGGTGCGAAGCGCCTTCGAATTCACCCATGGTGATCATCAACCGGCTGATGGCCACGCGTTGGTGGACGGGAGACGCGCTGGCGATGGATGCCGCCTGCTTCGCGTGCTGCAATGCAGCAGCGATGTCGCGCCCGCCCAGGGCGATGTTCGCCAACAGCCAACGTGCCCGCAGTGCCGACGCGGGGTCGCCGAGCAGGTGCTCGCAGATTTGCCGGGCACGGGCATGGTCGCCGGCCTCATGGGCGAGCGAGGCTTGCTGCCAGAGGCTTGCGAAATCAGTATTCAAGACAGAGGGCGCCGATAGTACGCGGTGCAAAGAAAGATCCGGGTAAAAACGGGGAGCAAGCCATCTCGGATCCTGCGGGACGTGCCGGATGATTGTGATGTTTGGCGGCGGGATTTGCGAACGATGCCGGGCTCCCGGTCAGCGCCCGCCAGCACGCGGGGCGTGCTCCAGTGCGGCGATGCCGGATCGCGAAAATGCAGCGGCAGGGTACTTGTTAAGGATTCGTTGCATGTTCTATAGTCGGGAAGTCAGGCCGGTCCAGGCCGGGCGTACATGTACATCACTGGTCACAACTGTCCCTATGGGGGTTACACAACATGGCTTCTAATTACCTTGCCAAAGGCCTGAAGCGAAGCGCGCTGACCGTTGCGCTCGGTCTGTGCTTCGTCGGTGGCGTGCAAGCGCAGACCAATACCGCTGGTGCGGTGAATGGTCGGGCTTCTGCTGGCGACACCATCACCATCACCAATTCCGCGACCGGTTATTCGCGCACCGTCACTGTCGGTGGCGACGGCGGCTACCGCTTCTCGCAGGTGCCGATCGGCCAGTACACCGTGACCCGTAACGGCGCCAACGCCCGCACGGCGACCGTCAATGTCGGCACTGCGGCCAACGTCGACTTCGTGAACGCAGGCGGCGACGCGACCACCCTCGACACCGTGACCGTCGTCGGTTCCGGCGCGATCAACCCGATCGACGTGTCCTCCGTCGAATCGACCACCATCATGACCGCCGAGCAGATCGCCAAGATCCCGGTGGCGCGCGATGCGACCAGCGTTGCCCTGCTGGCACCGGGTACCGTGCGTGGCGACGCCGCGTTCGGCAACCTGGCTTCGTTCGGCGGCGCCTCGGTGGCCGAGAACCAGTACTACATCAACGGCTTCAACATCACCAACTCGTTCCGCGGCCTGAACTTCGCCCAAGTGCCGTTCGAAGCGGTGCAGGAGCAGCAGATCAAGACCGGTGGTTATGGCGCCGAGTTCGGCCGTTCGCTGGGCGGCGTGATCAACCAGATCACCAAGCGCGGTACCAACGAGTTCCATGCCGGCGGCAACATCTTCTATGCGCCGAAGTCGTTGCGCGAAGACGTCAAGAACACCTATTACTCCAACCCCCTGGCCTGCGGTGCGGCTCCGTTCACCGACTGCAACATCGGTGAACTGCGCCAGGACAACACCCAGGATACCGCCGACAACTTGGTCGGCAGCGTCTGGGCCAGCGGCGCGCTGATCAAGGATCGCCTGTTCGCCTACGGCCTGATCCAGTACGGCAAGCAGGAGCAGGACACCTGGGGTAGCGTGGTGGCCAACACCAACGTGAACACGTCGATCAAGACCCCGACGTGGCTGTTGAAGATGGACTGGGAAATCACCGACAACCATCGCCTCGAGTTCACTGCGTTCTCGGACAAGCAGAAGACCGAGACCCAGGTGTACCGCAATACGACTTACCCGAGGGCGCAGCGGGATGTCGGCAAGCTTGATCGCCTCGGCTTGATCGGCACCAACTTCCAGGAACAGGGCGGCAACAACTACGTCCTGAAGTACACCGGCTTCATCACCGACAACTTCACCCTGTCCGCCCTGTATGGCCGTAGCGATTTCTCGCGCGCGCAGCACCTGCTGACCGCGGGTGGCGTCGACGTGCGCTACGGTGGCGATCTGAACCACCCGGCCACCGGCTGCCCGGTGATCACCGACCTGCGTTCCGCCGCCCGCATCCAGGCGACCGGCCTCTACACCAGCCAGTGCAACATCTCCGGTGGCGCGATCGCGCGCGAAGACTCCGGCGACAAGCGCGACCAGTTCCGCATCGACGCGGAATGGCAGCTGGGCGACCACTTGCTGCGCTTCGGCATCGACACCGACAACTTCGAGTCGGTGGACGGCACCTCCACCGAAGGCGGCCGCGTGTGGCGTTACACCACGCTGGCCAACGGTACCGACGTGGTCCGCGAGCAGATCGTGAACCAGGGCTCGACCAACGAGGTCAAACAGCGCGCGCTGTACATCCAGGACAGCTGGAACATCACCGACAACTTCATCGCCTACGTCGGCGGCCGTTGGGACACCTTCGATAACCGCGACGGTTTCGGCAACAGCTTCGTGAAGATCAACAACCAGTTCGGCCCGCGCCTGGGCTTCAGCTGGGACGTGTACGGCGACTCCAGCTTCAAGGTCTTCGGCAACGCCGGCCGTTACGCGCTGCCGCTGACCGCCGACGTCGCCACCCGCGCCGCGTCCGCGTCGCTGTTCACGCGCCAGCAGTTCACCTTCACCGGCGTGGATCCGGTCACCGGCGCTCCGCTGGGCCTGACCCCGCGCGTCGGCTCGACCGGCGTGTTGCAATACATCAATGGTGAATTCGGCGATGCCAAGAACCCGGCCACCGTCGCGGCGACCAACCTGAAGCCGATGTACCAGGACGAATTCATCCTGGGCTTCCAGAAGGCGCTCAACGAGAACTTCACATTGGGCGTGCGTGGCATCCATCGCGACCTTAAGGCTGCGATCGACGACAACTGCGATTACACGCCGATCATGGCGGCTGGTGGTTTCCACTACGATGCCGACGAGGGCTGGATCAACGGTGCTGGCCAGCACGCGGTCATCCCAGGCTCCGGCTTCCCGTACTGCCGCATCTTCAACCCGGGTGAAGACGCCGTCTACCTGACCGATTTCCTCGACAACGGCACGCTGACCGAAGTGACGGTGCCGGGTGCGACGCTGTCGCCGCCGGCCAAGCGCAAGTACACCGCGCTCGAATTCTTCTTCGAAGGCAGCTGGGACAAGTTCTTCCTGCAGGGCTCGTACACCTTCGCCAAGAGCATCGGCAACACCGAAGGTGGCGTGAAGTCGGATATCGGCCAGCAGAACACCAACACGACCCAGGACTTCGATTACCTCGAGCTGACGGTCGATACCTACGGTTACCTGCCGAATGATCGTCGCCACACCCTCAAGCTGTTCGGCAACTGGGAAATGACCGATGAGTGGTCGTTGGGCGCCAACGTGCTGGTCCAGTCCGGCCGTCCGCTCAACTGCTTCGGCGTGCTCGATCGCAATCCGGGCCCAGGTCTGAACCTGCATCCGTACGGTTCGTCGTTCCTGCGTTGCGGCACCACGCCTGCCGGTGCCACCAACGACGCGACCGTCGTGGCTCGTCCGCGCGGCACCGCCGGTCGCCTGCCGTGGACCAGCAACCTCGACCTGAACGTGGCCTACAAGCCGATGTGGGCCGAGGGCCTGCAGTTCAAGATCGACATTTTCAATGTGTTCAACCGCCAGAAGGTGGTTTCGGTCAACGAAGTCGCCGAGGACGCGGTCAGCGGCTTGCCGCTGGATACGTATCTGCTCCCGACCGCGTTCCAGGCCCCGCGTCAGGTTCGCTTCATGGTTCAGTACGACTTCTGATTTAATCGGAAGCTAGCTTGAAGCGACGGCCGCCTTCGGGCGGCCGTCGTGTTTTCACCCGACCGAAACCGAGGGGAGCGATGTCCGCATTACAAGACGAAGTCAGCCGCCTGTGGGTGCTGGCGCGTGCGATCGAGCAGGAGCGGGACCCGCAACGCATCCGTCGCGTCTACGAGCGGATCGTCGAGATCGATCCGCTGCAGCCAGCGGCCTGGTTGAAGCTTTCGCAGTTGTCACTGCACGATGGCTCGTATCGCGACGCGCGCAACGCAGCGCTCCGCGCTGCGGAAGCGATATCGCTGTCGCGGCGCTGGCGCGCCTTGCCCCATGTCACCATGCAATTGCTGCATTTCGACGAGCGGGCACTCGTCTCCAGCTTGGTCGCATCCGCGGACTGGGAAGATGATGCGGTGCTGGCCCAGGCGGCGGTGCTGGCGCAACGTCTTTGGCTTGCGGATGATGCCGCGACGGCATTGGCTCTGCTCGACAGGGCGATGCCTTCCCAGCCCGCGAACTTCCGGCTGCACAGCGCGCGCGGAGAGGTATTGAATCACCTGGGCCGGTTCGAGGAAGCCGAAACCGAATACCTGCGTTGCCTGGAACTCGAACCTGCGTATCCATACGCCTATCTGTCCCTGGTGCAGAACCGGCGCTCGAAGGTGCCGGGCGCACGCGTTGGGCGAATCCGCGCTGCGCGTGCCGCGGCATCCACCGAGAAGGACGGCATTACGCTCGATTACGCCATGTTCCATGAGCAGGATGCAGCTGGCGACATCGATGCCGCATGGCTCGCGCTCGAGTCCGGCGCGCGCATGCAGCGCGCTATCGTGGCTTTCGATGGCGCAGCGGAACAGCGCAACCTCGAGGCCCTCATCGAGTCGTTCGCGGACGCGCCGCCATTGCCAGGGGATCGGGCGCCGGTCGGGTCGAGACGCTGCCATGTCTTCATCGTCGGATTGCCGCGATCGGGCACGACCTTGCTCGACCGCATGTTCGGCAACCATCCGCTGGTCGGTTCCGCCGGTGAATTGAATTCGTTCTCGCGCAGCCTGAGCTGGGAGATCGACGCCTATTACGAGCCGCCGCCGAGCGAGGGCATTGCGCGGCGCGCACGCGATTGCGATTGGAAGGCAGTCGGGACGGGCTATGTCGAGGCCACCTCGGCACGGCATCCGGACAAACCGTACTTGCTCGACAAGAATCCCCAGAATATCTACAACGCTGGCTACATCGCCAAGGCGATACCCCAGGCGCGGATACTGTGCCTGTCGCGCAACCCGATGGACGCGTGTTTCTCCAACATGAAAGAACTGTTTGCCCCGGCTTCCTACGGATACAGCTATGACCAGCGCGAACTCGCCGAGCACTTCGCGAGGTTCCGGATGCTGGTGGCATGCTGGCGACGGCAACTGCCCGGGCAATTCCACGTCGTCGATTACGAAGCTCTGGTCGACGATCCCGAGCGCGAACTCGAACGGGCCATGCATTTTTGCGGGCTGGATTTCGACCCCGCATATGTCGACATCACCCGCAACAAATCGCCGGTCTCCACCGCAAGCAGCGCCCAGGTCCGCGAGCCATTGAACCGGCGCGGGCTGGGCGCATGGCGTCGCTATCGGCAGTACCTGCAGCCGCTCGCCGCCAGGCTGACGGAACTCGGCATCGAGGTCGACTGAGATGTCCACGCATGATCGACCACCGTCAAGTGGCCGCGATACGCAATATCCGGGAACGGATGGCTTGCGCGCGGAAGTGCAAGCGGCGCTGCAGCGCCAGGATTGGGACGCGGCCACGCTGGGTTTGCGGGAGTTGCTGAGGCGCTTCCCGGCTGATGCGGGGGCGTGGATCCAACTCTCGTATGCAGAATCGTTCCGGGGCAAGTATCGCGATGCCCGTGAAGCGGCGCTCTCGGCGGCCGGCAGCAGGGCGGCCACGGCCAGTGTCGCCGCCGACGTCATCGCGCGCCTGCGGACTTTCAATGAAGTGAGAGTGCTTCGCGATTACCTTGGCCTGATCGGTCCGCCATCGAGGATGCCGATCCCGTTGTTGCTGGCAGCTGCCGCGCAGTTCAGCTATCTCAATGACCAGTCTTCGGCGCTTGCCTTGCTGGACGAAGCAAGGCGCGCCGATCCGGATTTCCCCACGACCCTGATCGCGCGCGCGCAAATCCTCACTTACCTCGGCAGGTTCGAAGAGGCGGAGCGCGAAGTCGTGCGCAGTCAGCGTCGTGCCCCGCAGATCGCGTTGGGCTGGTCATTGCTGGCCAATCTCCGCCGGCAGTCCGTGGATTCGAACCATGTCGACGCCATCCGCGGCCTGCTGGCGCAACCGGGCCGGAAGCCGCTGGATCAGACATACCTTGCCAGCGCCCTGCACAAGGAACTCGATGATCTTGGCGACATCGATGGCGCATGGCAGGCGCTCGAACAAGCCTGCAAAACCAAGCGCGCCACCTTGAAGTACGCATCCGCCGACAGCCGCTCGCTGGTCGATGGCCTGATTGCGCTGCCCACGGCGATTCCGGCGCCGGCGCTCGATGCGCCTGCGCATGTTCCGGTCTTCATCGTCGGCATGCACCGTTCCGGCACCACCCTGCTGGAGCAATTGCTGGACGGCAGCCCGCAGGTGCAGGGCGTCGGCGAGCTTTACGACTTCACCAGCGCGATGCGCTACGCGACCGACCACCATTGCAAGGGCGTGATCGATCGCACCGTCGTCGAGCGTGCTACGGACGTCGATTTCGCCGATGCCGGCCGGCGCTACCTGGACGGCATGGCATGGCGACTTGGCGGCGAGCGCTTCTTCACCGACAAGCTGCCCTCCAACTTCCTCAACATCGGCTTCATCTGCCAGGCGTTGCCGCAGGCGCGGATCCTGCACATGGTCCGCGATCCGCTCGAGACCTGTTTCTCCAACCTGCGCGAGTTGTTCTCCGAGGCAAATCCGTATTCGTACGACCAACTGGAACTCGCCGATTTCTTCATCCAGTACCGCCGCCTGATGGCGCACTGGCATGCGGCCTACCCGGGGCGGATCCTCGACGTGGATTACGCGGAATTGACCCGCGACCCGGAGGCCGTGATGCGCAGGGTCGCGGCGTTCTGCGGCATCGACTACCTCGATGCGATGAGCGATCCGCGCAGCAGCTCGCGCGCGGTGTCCACCGCCAGCGCGGTGCAGGTGCGCGACAGGGTGGTACGCCGCGAAGTCCCGAAGTGGGCGCCGTATGCGAAGCACCTGCAGCCGCTGATAGCGGCCTTGCGGCAGGGCGGGATCGAGGTTCCGGATATCCCCGCTTAAACCCTTCGCCCCGGCCCCGCATCGGACTGGATATGCTGATGCAGACCATGCCGATGCCGCCCCCTGTCGAAAGCGACATCGCCCCGTTCGATGCGGGCGAGGACGCCATCCTGGTGCGTCGGGCGGCCTCGGCGGACGTCACCGCTTTCGAGGCCTTGTACCGCCGCCACCATCGTCGCGTGCATGGCGTGATCCTGCGCCTGGTCGGCCAGGCCAGCGCGCGGGCTGAGGACCTGACCCAGGAAGCCTTCGTGCGCGCCTGGCAGGCGCTGCCGAGTTTCCGCTTCGAGAGCGCGGTCTCGACCTGGTTGCACCGGCTGGCGGTGAACACCGCGCTGATGGAGTTGCGCGCGCGTCGCAGCCGCCCGCTGGCGGACGACGACGAGGACGCGCTGGAATCGCTGTCGATGCCGGACACCGCCGGCCGCGCCGTGCTCGGCCGCGACCTCGAGCGTGCGGTCGCGAGCCTGCCGCCGCGCGCCCGCGCGGTGCTGGTGCTGCACGACGTGGAAGGCTGGAAGCACGAGGAAATCGCCGAGGAACTGGGCATGGCGGTCGGCAGTTCCAAGGCGCAGTTGCATCGCGCGCGCGGCTTGCTGCGCACGCGGATCGGAGAATCGGCATGAACGAACAGATCGACCAGGCCCCGCACCCCATCGGCGAAGCGGAGCTGCGGATGGCCCTGCGCGGCCTGCGCCGGGATGCCGAACCCGGCAGCGACTTGTGGCCCGGCATCGCGGCGCGCATCGCGGCATTGCCGCGGCCTGCGCAAGCGGCGCCGGCGCGGCCCGAACGGCGCTGGTTGTGGCCGCTGGCGACTGCGGCATCGCTGCTGCTCGCCGTCGGCCTGAGCTGGAAGACGCAGCCGGATGTTCCGTCGCCGGCGGTGTCCGGCGCCGCCATCGCCACGACCGCCGCCGCGGCGGGGAAGAAGGCGCCGCTGGTGCAGCGCGAGGCCGACACCCTGACCGTGCAGTACCAGGCGGCGCTGCGCGAGCTCGACGCGCATGCGGTGCCTGCCGGCTGGCAGCCTGGCCTGGAGGCGCTGGACCGCAGCGCCGCCGAGATCCGCGTCGCGCTGCGACGCGACCCGAACTCGCGCCTGCTGCTGCAGCGGTTGCGCGATACCTACACCCGCCGGCTCGCCCTGTCGCGCCGCGCGCTCTACGCCTGAAGGAGCCGAAGATGTCCCCGTCGTTCAAACGCCCGATCCTCAGCGCGTCGATCCTGGCCCTGGCCTGCATCGCCGCATTCCCGGCGCTTGCCGCCACCCCGATCAACCAGAGCCGCCCGCTGGATCCGCGCGGCCGCGTTGAGATCGACAACCTGAAGGGGCGCGTCGAAGTGCGTGCCTGGGACCGGCCGGAAGTGAAGATCACCGGCAGCCTCGGCGTCGGCGTCGAGAAATTCTCGGTGGACGGCGACAAGGGCGCGCTGCACATCGAAGTGAAGTACCCGAACCGCTCGAACAACGCCGAGCCGACCGTCCTGGTGGTGCAGGTGCCGCTGCAGGCGGAACTGGAAGTCAGCACGGTCTCGGCGAACATCGACGTGCACGGCGTGGCCCCGCGCGAACTGTCGCTGGAATCGGTGAGCGGCGACATCGTCGCCAACGGCGCGCCGCGCCGCGCCTCGGTGGAATCGGTGAGCGGCGACGTGGTGCTGACCTTCAACAGCGGCGACGTGGATGCCAGCGCGGTCAGCGGCGACCTGAGCCTGAGCGGTCGCCTCAACGGCGAGGTATCGGTGGAGACCGTGTCCGGCAACATGCGCGTGGACAGCAAGGGCGAGCGCCTGCGCAAGTTGTCCGCGAGCACCGTGTCCGGCGACGTCGAACTGAAGCTCGGGCTGGCCCCGGATGGCGAGGTCAGCATGGAAAGCGTCAGTGGCGACCTCACCCTGGTCGCGCCGCGCGACCTGTCCGCGGAGGTCTCCGGCGAAAGCTTCAGCGGCGAACTGAGCGCGCCGGGCGCGAAGATCGAGCGCGAGGAATTCGGTCCCGGTTCCAGCTTCCATACCCGCTACGGTGCGGGCAAGGGCGAGGTGCGGATCGAGACCTTCTCCGGCGATGCGACGCTGCGGCTGCAATAGCGCAGCGCCCCGATTCCCCGACCCGAAAGCACGAAGGCCGCATCGATGATGCGGCCTTTCGTTTGCGGCGATGGGCAGGGCTTACAGGTCCTGCTGGTAGCGCACGTACGGCACGGTGCCTTCGCCATCCTGGGTGCCGGTGGCCGAGAACGGGTTCTTGCCACTGGTCACCACGTTGTCGGCGCCCACGCTGAGCTGGCCGCTCCACGGCGTGCGCCAGGTCAGGCCCAGGCCCAGGCCCTTCCAGACGTTGCTCTCGCCCGGCACGTTGACGACGCGGCCGACGATGTTCGCGCCGAACGAACCGAAGCCGCCGCCGATGCTCAGGCTGCGGGTGTTCCACTGGTCGGCGATCTGCGGCACTTCCGCGGCCGTGACCAGGCGCGCGCGGGCGACCGTGCCGCCGACGCTGACGTAGGCCTCGCGGCCGATGTTCTTTTCGGCGAGCAGCGAGAAATCGCTGGACTCGACCTTGCCGGAACGCAGGTTCGGCGACAGCCAGGCGGGCAGGGTGTCGCGGCCGTTGCCGATCGCCACGCCCAGCTTGCCGCCGCCGCGGCTGATGCTGGCGCCTGCGCTGCTGTGGCGACTGATGTTGCCGCTGTTATCGCCGTTCACGGTGGCCATCACGCAGTTGTCTGCGAGTTGGCCGATGGCGGAGGAGATCCCGCTCTGGCGATCGCAGACGAGTGCGAGCGAGTCACCGGCCTGCACGCCGTAGGTCGCTTCCAGGGTGGTGCTGCCGAAGCGCCAGCGGGCGCCTGCGCCGGTTCCGGTGGTGGCCGGTTCCAACAACAGGAAGGCTTCAAGCTTGCCGCTGTCCTTGTTCAACACCGGCACCAATGCGGCATCGCGCTTGGCCTTGGATTGCGCATGCGCGGCGCCGCTGGCGAAGGCCAGGGCGAGTACGGCAGCAGCAATGGGCGTGAGGCGCGTGCGCATGGCGTGTGATCGGGCGTGTCGGATCTAAAGACAGGTCGCGAGACGCGAAGTTCCTTTCCCCGGGTCAGCCGAGTCTAGTCGATTTATGATTCTTTAACAATACGCACTTTGGCCGAAGCTGCAGGATGGCGTGCCTGCGCAAGCATCACTGGATGCCCGGCGCGGCGGGGAGTTCGGCCCCGGCTTCGCGGAACAGGGCGGCGACTTCGCCCGCATCGAAACGGTAATCCTGGCCGCAGAACTCGCAGCGGATCCGTGCCTCGCCGCCGCCGGCTTCGATCGCGGCCGAGGCCTCATCCCGGCCCAGCGAGACGATCATCGCCGCCACCCGTTCGCGCGAGCAGGAGCAGCCGAAGCGCAAGGGCTTCGTCCCCATGGATTCGGGCGATTCCTCGTGGAACAGGCGATGGACCAGCTCGTCCGGAGCCAGCGCCAGCAATTCGTCGCTGCCCAGGGTCTCGAACAGTGCGCCGATCCGGTTCCAGCCGTCTTCGTCGCCTTCGTCGCCGGGCAGTTTCTGCAGCATCAGACCGGCCGCGTGGCCGCCGTCGCAGGCCAGCAGCAGGCGGGTCGGCAGCTGTTCGGAGCGGCGGAAATAGCCCTCGAAGGCTTCGCCGAGGTTGTCGGCATCGAGTTCGACCAGGCCCTGGTAGCGGATCGGTTCGCGACCGCCCAGCGACGGATTCTCGATGGTGATCGCCAGCATGCTGTCGTCGCCGAGGCTGCGCAGGTCGCGCGCAGGCGGCCTGCCGCCGCCTTCCAGCATGTCCTCGTCGAGCTGGGCGATGCCGCGCAGGGTGCCGGCGGCCGTGCATTCGGCGAACAGGGTGCGCAGCACGCCCTGGCCGCGCAGTTGCACGGACAGGCGGCCCTCGACCTTGGCATGGCCGGTGAACAGCGCGGCGGCGGCGGTGGCCTCGCCGAGCAGTTCGGCCACGGCCTGCGGATAGGCCGCGCGCGCGGCCATCGCCTGCCAGGTGTCGTCCAGGCGCACCGCCACGCCGCGCACGCCGGCGGTCGGCAACAGGAAACGGAGCTGGATGTCGTGGTTCTGGGTCATGTCGAATACCGTAAGTCGCCCGGCCTGCGGATAATGCGCGGGCCAGCGGGAGGAATGGGGATGATCGGCGATATGGGGCGCGAAGGCGGGGTTCGCAAGGCGATGGACGCATGAACGAAGCCGTGGTGGCGCCGCGACGCAGGCGCTGGCGTGCGTGGTTGTGGAAGCTGCCCTTGGCCTTCATCGCCTTCAGCGTGTTGCAGGTGCTGGTGCTGCGCGTCGTCGACCCGCCGTTCTCGATGTTCATGGCCGCCCGCCAGCTGGACGCGGCGCTTGCCGGCGATTTCGCTTTCCGCATCGCCCACGACTGGCGCGACCTCGACCGGATCTCGCCGAACCTGCCGCTGGCGCTGGTGGCATCGGAAGACCAGAACTTCGCCAGGCACAACGGCTTCGACTTCGCCGCGATCGAGAAGGCGCAGGCGCACAACGAGAAGATGATCGAGCGCGCGGAGAAGCGCGGCAAGCCGGTGCGCCGCCTGCGCGGGGCCAGCACGATCAGCCAGCAGACCGCCAAGAACCTGTTCCTGTGGCAGGGCGTCGGCCCCACCCGCTGGCTGCGCAAGGGATTGGAGGTCTGGTACACCGCGCTGATCGAACTGCTGTGGCCGAAGCGGCGGATCCTGGAGGTGTACGCCAACATCGCCGAGTTCGGCGACGGCATCTATGGCGCGCAGGCGGCGGCGCGCAGCTTCTTCCGCAAGGACGCCTCTGGACTCTCGGCGGCCGAGGCGGCGCGGCTGGCGGCGGTGCTGCCCAGCCCGAAGCGCTACGACGCGGCGCGTCCCGGCCCCTACGTGCAACGCCGCACCAGCGCCATCCAGCGGCAGATGCGCTACATGGGCGGCAGCGGTTACCTGCGCACGCTGGACTGAACATCGTCGGCCCAAGCTGGCATACCATCGCCGCATGCAGGACATCGCGCCGCAACACGACTGCCTGACCCTGGTGATCGCCGCGTACAACGAGGCGGATGCGCTGCCTGCATTGCAGCCGCGGATCGCCGCCGCGCTGGACCTGGCCGAAAGCGAAGGACTGGAAGCGCGCGTGCTGTACATCGACGACGGCAGCCGCGACGCCACCTGGGACGTGCTGCGCGGGCTCGCCGCGCGCGACCCGCGGATCGGCCTGCTGCGCTTGTCGCGCAATTTCGGCAAGGAGGCCGCGCTCACCGCGGGGCTGGACCGGATCGAACGCGGCGCCGCGCTGATCCTCGATGCCGACGGCCAGGATCCGCCGGAATTGCTGCCGCAGTTCATCGCCAAGTGGCGCGAAGGTTTCGACGACGTGCACGGCACCCGCCTCGAGCGCGACGGCGAAGGCCTGCTCAAGCGGGCGACCGCGCACGGCTTCTACCGCGTGATGGGGATGTTGTCGAAGACGCCGGTCCCGCGCGATACCGGCGATTTCCGCCTGCTCTCGCCGCGCGCGCTGGCCGCGTTGCGCGAACTGCGCGAACGCCACCGCTTCATGAAGGGCCTGTTCGGCTGGATCGGCTTCAACCAGGTGGCGATTCCCTACCACCGCGAGGCGCGCCTGGCAGGGCGCAGCAAGTTCGGTTTCTGGAAGCTGTGGAACTTCGCGCTGGAGGGCATCACCAGCTTCAGCACCGCGCCGCTGCGGGCGGCGACCTACCTCGGCATCGCCACCGCGTTCGTCGCCTTCGTGTACGGCGCCTGGGTCATCGCCAAGGCCCTGCTGTGGGGCGACCCGGTCGCCGGCTGGCCGACCATGATGGCGGTGATCCTGTTCCTGGGCGGCGTGCAGCTGGTCGCGCTGGGCCTGATCGGCGAATACCTGGGCCGGCTGTACGAGGAGTCCAAGCAGCGCCCGCTGTACCTCGTCGACAGCTGGCTGCCCGCGACCGGAGTATCCTCGCAACGGCACCCGATCCCGCAAGGAGCAAGCCATGCGCACGGTAAGGCAGCTGCTGGAAACCAAGTCGCCTGAGATCCATTCGATCGCGCCCGGCGCGCCGGTGATCGATGCGATCCGGCTGATGGCCGAACGCCGGATCGGCGCGCTGCTGGTGATGGAGGGCCCGCGCCTGGCCGGGATCCTGTCCGAGCGCGATTACGCGCGCAAGGTGGTGCTGCAGGGGCGTTCGTCGAAGGACACGCCGGTGCGCGACATCATGACCGCCGAGGTGATCAGCGTCGGCCCGCAGGATTCGACCGACCACTGCATGCAACTGGTCACGGACAGCCGCATCCGCCACCTGCCGGTGGTCGATGATGGGCAGGTGATCGGCGTGGTGTCGATCGGCGACCTGGTCAAGGCGGTGATCGCGGAGCAGCGACAGGAACTGGACCACCTGCAGCGTTACATCGCGTCGTAACGCGGAACGCGGAACTCAGCGCCGGGGCAGCACCTGCGCCATCACCGCGACGTAGTGGCAGAGGCTGCCGCCGAGCACGAACAGGTGCCAGACCGCGTGCGAGTAGCGCATTTGCGGGCGGTGGTAGAACACGGTGCCCAAGGTATAGGACAGGCCGCCGGCCAGCAGCCAACCCAGCGTCCAGGCATCCAGCGCGGCCAGCATCGGCTTGGCCGCGACCACGATCAGCCAGCCCATGGCGATGTAGATCAGGGTCGACAGGCGCTTGAAGCGGCCGGTGTAGAACAGCTTGAACACCACGCCGCCCAGGGCCAGCGTCCAGATCGCGGCGAACAGCCACCAGCCGACCGGCCCGCGCAGGCCGACCAGGGTGAACGGCGTATAGGTGCCGGCGATCAGCACGTAGATCGCGCAATGATCGAACACCTTGAGCCGGCCCTTGGCGACCGGATGCTGGATCGCGTGGTACAGGGTCGAGGCGACATACAGCAGCAGCAGGGCGATGCCGAAGACGATGGCGCCGGCCAATTGCCAGCCATCGCCGTACAACGCGGCGAGGGTGATCAGGACCGCGCCGCCGGCCAGCGCCGCGGTCGCGCCCAGGCCGTGGGTGAGTGCGCTGGCCAGCTCTTCGCGCAGGTCGGCGGTCGCTGTTGCGGCGGGCGGAGATTCAGGCATGGCCGCAGCATCGCCGCGGCGGGTGGAGCAAATGCTCGGCCGCCGCGGCGGTCACGGCAGTTCCACCGCCTGCGCATGCTCGCGGGTGGCCAGGAACTCCACCGCCGGCGCGCGTTCCTGCGCCAGTTGCAGGTTGACCCGGGTCGGCGCGAGATAGACCAGGTGGCCGGCGGCGTCGAGCGCGAGATTCATCGCGTTCTTCTCGCGGAACTCCTCGAGCTTCTTGGCGTCGTCGCACTTGATCCAGCGCGCGGTGGCGACCGCGACCTGCTCGAAGCTGGCTTCCACGCCGTATTCGTCCTTCAGGCGATAGGCGACCACGTCGAACTGCAGCACGCCGACCGCGCCCAGGATCAGGTCGTTGCTCATCAGCGGGCGGAAGAACTGGGTCGCGCCTTCCTCGGACAGCTGCGCGAGGCCCTTCTGCAGCTGCTTGAGCTTGAGCGGATCGCGCAGGCGCGCGCGGCGGAACAGTTCCGGGGCGAAGTTGGGGATGCCGGTGAAGCTGATCTTCTCGCCTTCGGTGAAGGTATCGCCGATCGAGATGGTGCCGTGGTTGTGGATGCCGATCACGTCGCCGGGGAATGCGGATTCGGCGATCTCGCGATCCGACGCCATGAAGGTCAGCGCGTTCGCAAGCTTGAGTTCCTTGCCGGTGCGCGGGTGGTAGGCCTTCATCCCGGCTTCGAACTTGCCGGAGCAGACGCGCATGAACGCCACGCGGTCGCGGTGCATCGGGTCCATGTTGGCCTGGATCTTGAACACGAAGCCGGTGAGCCTGGGTTCGGCGGCCTCGACCAGGCGCGTGGTGGTCGCGCGTGCCTGCGGCGAGGGCGCGTGTTCGACGAAGAAATCCAGCAGCGGCTGCACGCCGAAGTTGTTGACGCCGGAGCCGAAGAACACCGGCGACTGCATGCCCTCGAGGTAGGCCTCGCGGTTGAACGGATGGCTGGCGCCCTGCACCAGTTCCAGCTGGTCGCGCAATTCGGCCAGCATGTCGGCGCCGATGCGCTCCTCCACGCCGGGCGCATCCAGCGAGGGGAAGATCGTCGAGTCCTGGCGGGTGAAGTTGCGGCCGGGTTCGTACAGGTGCACCTCGCCGGTGACCAGGTGGACCACGCCCTTCAGGCGCTGGCCCATGCCGATCGGCCAGGTCACCGGCGCGCACTGGATGCCGAGCACCGATTCGATCTCGTCGAGCAGCTCGATCGGGTCCTTGCCCTCGCGGTCGAGCTTGTTGACGAAGGTCATGATCGGGGTGTCGCGCAGGCGGCACACCTCCATCAGCTTGATCGTGCGCTCCTCGACGCCCTTGGCGACGTCGATCACCATCAACGCGCTGTCGACCGCGGTGAGCACGCGGTAGGTGTCCTCGCCGAAGTCGGCGTGGCCGGGGGTGTCGAGCAGGTTGACGATGCGGCCCTCGTACGGGAACTGCATCACCGAGCTGGTCACCGAGATCCCGCGTTCCTTCTCCAGCGCCATCCAGTCGGAGGTGGCGTGACGCGCGGCCTTGCGGCCCTTGACCGAACCGGCCATCTGGATCGCGCCGCCGAACAGCAGCAGCTTCTCGGTGAGCGTGGTCTTGCCGGCGTCGGGGTGGGAAATGATGGCGAAGGTGCGGCGGCGCGCGGCTTCGATCGAGATATCTGGGAGCCGGACTTCTGACATTGCGGAATTATACCGGCGCGGGCAGCATGGCCGCAGTCAGGGGGACTGCGACGAAATGCACGACGAAGCCACGCACGCGCTCGACGAAGCGGCCCAGGCGGCTGCCAGCTTGCCGGGGTCGATCGGCCCGTATCGCATCCTCGGTCTGCTGGGCGAGGGCGGCATGGGCCGCGTCTACCTGGCGCGCGAGGCCAATCCGCCGCGCGACGTCGCCTTGAAGGTGGTGCGCGGGGTGTCCTCGGCCACGCTGGAACGCTTCCGCCGCGAGGTCGCGTTGCTGGGCCAGCTGGAGCACCCCGGCATCGTCCGCCTGTATGCCGCGGGCGAGGACACGGTCGGCGGTCTGCCGTCGCCGTGGTTCGCGCTGGAAGTGGTGCGCGGCCCGGACCTGCGCGGTTACCTGGAACGCGCGCAGCCCGACCTGCGCGCGCGCGTCGCCCTGCTGTCGAAGCTGGCGCGCGCGGCGCATTTCGCCCACCAGCGCGGCATCGTGCATCGCGACCTCAAGCCGTCGAACGTGCTGGTGGACGAACACGGCCAGCCGAAGATCCTCGATTTCGGCATCGCCCGCCTGCACGGCGAAGCCGGCGGCGACATGACCCAGGCCGGGCAGGTGGTCGGCACCTTGCCGTACATGAGCCCGGAGCAGTTGTCGGGACAGGGCCGTGAAGCCGATGCGCGCAGCGATGTGTATGCGCTGGGCGCGATCGGCTACGAGCTGATTTCCGGCCGCCTGCCGCACCCGCGGCTGTCGACCTCGACCCTGTTCGAGGCGCTGGACATCGTCCGCCGGGAAGACCCGCCGACACTGGAACGCCTGGCCCCCGGCGCGCGCGGCGACCTCAGCACGGTGGTGATGAAGGCGCTGGCCGCGGAGCCCGTGCAGCGCTACGCCAGCGCGGCCGACTTCGCCGACGATCTCGATGCTGTGCTGGGACATCGGCCGATCCGCGCGCGCGCGCCGACGCTGGCGTACCGCGCTGCGCGCTTCGTGCGCAGGCATCGCGCGCTGAGCATCGCGGCCGGCATCGTGTTCGCGGCATTGCTGTCCGCGACCGTCGTCAGCACGCTGGCGGCGCAGCGCGCACGCGCGGCGTTGGCCGAGGCGCAGGCGCGCGCCAGCGAACTGGCCGCGGTGAACGGTTTCGTCGAAACCATGCTGACCGAGGCGGATCCCGATGCCGGTGGTTCCGCCGAGATGCCGATGCGCGAAGTGCTGGAGCGCGCCGAACTGACCTTGGCGGACGGCAAGGGATCGACGCGCACCCAGGGCCAGGTGGCCCTGCTGCTGGCCCGCGCCTGGAGCGGCTTGGGCGAAAGCGCGAGGGCGCAGGGGCTGCTGGATCGTTCGCAACACTGGCTCGATGCGGGATTCGGCACGGACAGCCCGGAAGCGATGGAAGTTCTCTACACCCGCATGGAGGATTTCGCGCGGGCCAGCGAACCCGACAAGGCTTTGGCCGGGGCGACTGTGCTGGAGAAGCGCTTGTCGGCGAGCGATGCCGGCTGGGCGAAGGCGCTGACGTTCAAGTCGCGGGTACTGCGCGCGCAGGCGCTGGAAGAGTCCGGCGACGTGGACGCGGCGATCAAGCTCGACCGCGAGTTGCTGGCCGACCCGGCACTGCCTGCGTTGCAGCAAGCCGACGAACTGACCGACACCCTGCGCCACAACCTGGCCTACACACTGAACAACTCCGGCGGCTTTACCGAGGCCGAGGCGCTACTGCGGCAAACGCTGGCGTCGGAATCGAAACGCATTGGCCCCGATCACCCACAGACGCTCTACACCAAGAAGGCGCTGGGGCAGTCGCTGCATCGCCAGGGCCGGCTGGACGAGGCGGTCGTGTTGTATGCCGAGGTCTACGAAAAACGCCGCAAGCGTTATGGCGATGACCATCCGTTGACCCTGGGCTCCGGCGGGCAGCTCGCGTCCGCGTACAACACGCTGAATCGTCCGGCCGAAGCCGAGCCATTGCTGCGTCGATCGCTTGCTGCGCACAAGGCACGCGGCGAGGACGATTCGCTGGAAGCGCTGGTCGATCGAGTGATATTGGCCACCACCCTGGAGAAGCTGGGCCGCTACGACGAAGCGATCGCCACCGCCGATGCGGCCATCGCGCAGGAGCACGGCAAACCCAGCCGCGACACCGTGGCCGCGCGCAATGCCAAGGCCACCGCTATGTTCAAGGCCGGCCGCGTTCGCGACGCAAAAGCCGTCTGGGACGAGGCGCTGGCGCTGGCACCCACGGCGATGGGTACCGAACATCCGAACTACGCCGCGATCCTGGCCGGTTCGGCCAATGCCGACCTGGCGCTGGGCGACTTGCAGGGCGCGCGGCGCAAGCTGGAGCCCGCGCTGGCCGCGCTGAAGGGCAAGCAGGGGCCGAAGCATCCACGCACGCGCGAAGCCGCGCAGCGCCTGGCCGAAACCTATGAGCGGCTCGGCATGCGCGACCAGGCGGCGGCCTTGCGCAGCGAATTCCCGGCCGAGGCGAAGTAGCGCACCGGCATGGCGACGTGGCTGGCCATTGCGCTGCTGCTCATCGCGACGACGTGTGTCGTGCTGGCGCTGCAGGTGCGCGGGCTGCGTGCGAAACTGGGCACGCGCGCTGCACAGGCCGATGCCGGTTCCCGCGCGCATGATGCGCAGGTGCGCGAACAGGCGGCATCGCAAGAACGCGAACGCATCTATTCCGACCTGCACGACGACCTCGGGGCGAAGTTGCTGTCGCTGGTCTATCGCGCCGAATCGCCGGTGCAGGCCGACCTGGCGCGCGCGATCCTGCAGGACCTGCGCGACGTGGTGACGCGTTCGCGCGGCACGCCGGGCACGCTGGGCGACGTGCTGGCCGACATCCGCGGCGAAGCCGCGCAGCGGCTGGCGGCGGTGGGCATCGGCCTGGCCTGGGACGAAGCCGACGACCTGCCGGATCCGATGCTGGACAACGGGCATGCCTTGCACCTGCACCGCATCGTGCGCGAGGCGATCAGCAACACCATCCGCCATGCGCAGGCGCGGCACTTGCGCGTGCGGGTACGTGCGGCCGCGGGCGAACTCCTGCTCGAGCTCACCGACGACGGCAGCGGTGTTCCCGCGGCAGTGCTGGCCGGCAGCGGCATGCGCAACATGCGCACGCGCGCCGGCGAACTCGACGGCCGCATCGACTGGGTGCCGGGCACCGAAGGCGGGGCCAAGGTCTTGCTGCGCATGCCGCTGGATGCGGAAGCGTGAGCGCCGCCGGCGTTTTTTCCCGCGCGCTGGTGGTGGACGACCTTGCGGATGTGCGCGCCTGGCTGGCGGATGCGCTGCGCGAGGCCTTCCCCGGAATCGAAGTGGAACTTGCCGGGAGCCTTGGGGAGGCGATGGCGAAGATCGAGGCGCCGCCGCAGATCGCGTTGATCGACCTCGGCTTGCCGGACGGCAGCGGGACGCGGTTGATCGAAGCCCTGCGCAGGCGCGACGCCGGCACGCTGTGCATCGTCGCCACCGTGTTCGACGACGACGCCCACCTGTTCCCGGCGCTGCGCGCGGGCGCGCAGGGCTATGTGCTGAAGGACCGGGATCGCGCCACCCTGGCCGACATGCTGCGCGGCATCGCCGTCGGCCAGCCGCCGCTGTCGTCCTCGATCGCGCGCCGCCTGTTGCGCCATTTCCAGCCCATGCCGTTGCAGGCGGACGAGGGCGCGCCGCTGACCCCGCGCGAAACCGAAGTGCTGCGGCTGACCGCCAAGGGGCTGACCTTGAACGAGGTGGCCGCGGCGCTGGGCATCTCCCGGCATACCGTGTCCGGCTACCTGAAGGACATCTACCGCAAGCTGAGCGTGGGCACGCGCGCCGAAGCCGCGTTGGAGGCCGCGCGGCGCGGATTGGTCGCTCCCTGAGCCGCGCCTGGTTCGCGACCCGGGGATGCGCCACTGCCAGCTGCCGGCGATCGGGGCCGGCTGTCCGCCCTCCCTGCCTCCCTGGCGGACATGGCCATGCTCGCCCGCCTCGCGCGGCCTGCCCACCCCACGATCACGGGGGAGCGGCCACCCCGCGCATGCGGAACGGAATCGACACCAGCCGCATGCCGCGATTGACCTGCACCGCGAAATGCAGGTGCGGCGCCGTGCTGTAGCCGGTATTGCCGGACAGGCCGATGCGCTGCCCGGCCTGCACCCGCTGGCCCTGGCGCACCAGCACGCCGTCGGCGGCGAGGTGCGCGTACAGCGCCATCGTGCCGTCGTCGTGGAGGATGCGGACGAGGTTGGCGCGCCTGGCGTATTCGCCGTATGCCAGCCCAGAGCCGCGGAAGCCCGCCTCGACCTGCATCACCACACCGGCGCGCGCCGCGGTCACCGGCGTGCCGGTATCGGCGGCGAAATCCAGCGCGTAACGGTTTTCCTCGTCGGCATGGCTGAAGCCGCCCTCGAAGCCCTGGTCGATGCGGGTGCGGGCCTGCTGCAACGGCGGCAGGTAGTCGATGTCGCGCGGGCGGGCGTTGGAACTGCCGGGAACGCCGACCAGGCTGAGCGGCAGGTTGCCGCTGCCGGCTGGACGCAGGCGCGCCACCAGCACGCTGCTTTCGGCCGGCACGCTTGCGCGCGCGGGTAGCGGCGGGTCGCTCGGCAATGCCTTGCCGCCGGTGCTGCGCAACATCACCTCGACCGGCCCGGACAGTGTGTTGTCCGCCCATGCCAGGTACTCGCCATCGGCGGGTTCGATGCGCAGCCGCGCCAGCGGGGCGGGCTCCACCGGCGCCGGCAGCGCATTGCCGGCGGCGGCCAGCATGGCCGTGCAGGCGACGCTCAATGCGCGCATGCGCAGGCTCATTGCGCGCGGTTGCCGCCGTTGCCCTGCGCTCCCATCGCACGAATGCGCAAGCGCATCGGCAATTCGTAGAAGCGGTAGCTGGCGGAAGCGGCCAGGATCGTGAGCGCAAGGAACAGGGCCAGTCCGCCCACGCCCTTCGCCAGGCCCGCCTGGGTCAGCGCCAGCAGCACCGGGAAGTGCAGCAGGTACAGCGAGTAGGAGATCTTGCCGAGGTAGTCGCCCGCCCGGTTTTCCAGCACGGGATTGCCGTCCGGAACCAGGAAGACCAGGACGAAGAAGATGGCCGATACCGCGAGCAGCAGCAGCGGCAGGAACCACATCGGGCTCTCGCCGGGGCCTTGCCCGTAGGTCCAGCCGGTCAATTTGCCGATGATGGCCGGATACAGCAGCAGGATCAGCGGCAGTGCCAGCGCGAAGGCGTGGTGGCGGATGCGCGCGGGCGGGCGCCATCGGTTGTAGAGCATGCCGATCATCATGCCGACGGTGAAGTAGGGCAGGCCGCGCAACAGCGGCAGGTCGACCGGGAATCCCAGCACCGGCTGCTTCGGCCCCAGCGGCCAGTGCCCGGAGACATAGGTTCCCAGCACGATCGCGCAGAACGCGGGGATCGCCCACGCGAACCGCGGCCGCAACCACCACAGCGCGGCGAACACCAGGTAGAAGTGCAGCTCGGCCGGGATCGTCCACAGCACCTGCACGCCGTACAGGGTGGCCAGGTGCGAGGCCAGCGACTTGGCGGTGGGGATGTCGTACAGCACCTTCATCAGCCACGGCAGGCCCGATTGCTGGCCCAGCCAGGACAGCACGACCACCGCGGCATACAGGGGCAGGATGCGCGCGACCCGCGCCGCGCCGTAGCCGCGCATCGCCTGCCGGGCGGGTTCGCGATCCAGGTACAGGATCGTCATCAGGAAGGCGCTGAGCAGGAAGAACAGCATCACCCCGAGCTGGGGCGCGCGCGTGCCGAGGAGCGCATCCCACAGCCGCGCCTTGTTGCTGTAATGGCCGACCAGCACGATCAGGGCGGCCAGGCCGCGCAAGGTGTTCAAGCGACGAATCTGCATGCCGGGACTTGTAGCTGCGATGCCGGGAAGTATTCCCGATCGCGCCGGCTTATGGCGATTGGTTATTTGATCGCTTTATCCGGATAAAGCGATTGACACGATTCCGGCGCGTGCCCAGACTGGCGCCATCCATCGAGACCGGCTGAGGGACAGGCCCGAAGAAGCCGGGGCAACCTGATGGAGCGCGCCGCAATCGCGGCCTGCTCCCTCGCGGTGCCAAATCCTGCGGGGACCTGGGCGTCCACCGGAAGATGGTTGCGAACCCGCGCAGTCCGCGGGCCCCGCATCCGCCGACGCGCGTCGGCCCTTCCGGCACCCCCGCACGATCCGATGGCATCGCACCCATCGGAGCCCCGCCGTGAGCCTTGCCGAACGCACCGCCCTCGCCTGTCCATCGCCTCCCCCGGCCGGGAAGGCGGAACGCGTGGCGCGAGCGGCGGGCTCTGATGTGGACCATGCACGCCGCGGCAGCATCGATGCGGTGCTCGCCAGCCGCCATGCGGGCACCCGCAAGCTGCGCCTGAACTACGAACTGGTCGGCCCGGCGGATGCGCCGGTGGTGTTCGTCGCCGGCGGCATTTCCGCGCACCGGCACGTGGCGGCGAATGCGCTGGACGCCGGCAACGGCTGGGCCGAGGGCCTGGTCGCGGCCGGCCGCGCGCTGGACCCGTCGTGCACCCGCATCCTCGCCTTCGACTACGTCGGCGCCTGCGGCGGCATCGACGCGCCGATCGACACCGCCGACCAGGCCGATGCCGTCGCGCTGCTGCTGGACGCGCTCGGCATCGACAGGCTGGAGGCGTTCGTCGGCTATTCCTATGGTGCGCTGGTCGGCCTGCAGCTCGCCACCCGCCATCCGCAGCGCTTGCGCAAGCTGGTCGCGGTCAGCGGCGCGCATCGCCCGCATCCGTATGCCTCCGCCTGGCGCGCGCTGCAGCGCAAGGCGGTCGCGCTGGGCCAGCTGCAATGCGCGGACGAGCAGGGCCTGTCGCTGGCGCGCCAGTTCGCGATGCTCAGCTACCGCACGCCGGAGGAATTCGGCGAACGCTTCGATGCCGCGCCGACGCTGAGCAATGGGCACGTGCGCGTTGCCGCCGAAGACTACCTGGATGCCGCCGGCGCCAAGTTCGTCGCGCGCATCCCGGCCACCGCCTGGTTGCGGCTGTCCGAATCCATCGACCTGCATGCGGTCGACCCGGCGCAGGTCGCGGTGCCGACGCTGGTGATCGCGGTCGAAGGCGATCGCCTGGTGCCGCTGTCCGATGCGGTGTCGCTGGTCGAGGGGCTGGGCCTGAACGGCCGCCTGCGCGTGCTGCGCTCGCAGTACGGGCACGACGCCTTCCTCAAGGAAACCGACCGCATCGACGCCATGCTCGCCGCCGAGCTTCGCCCGAGGCCGGCTTCCGAACCGATTCCGAATTTCAGCACCGACAGCATTGGAGTTTCCGTATGAGCCTTGCCCCCACCGCCTCCAACGATCGCGGCGCAGGTCGCGCCACCCGCGCGGTGCGTGCCGGCATCGACCGCGATACCGCCTTCGGCGCGGTGACGCCGCCGCTGGTGCTGTCCTCGAACTTCAGCTTCGCCGGCTTCGCGCAGAAGCGGCAATACGACTACACCCGCAGCGGCAATCCCACCCGCGACCTGCTGGGCGAGGCGCTGGCGGAGCTGGAGGGCGGCGCCGGCGGCGTGGTCACCGCCACCGGCATGGGCGCGATCACCCTGGTGCTGAACGCGCTGCTGCAGCCCGGCGACAAGCTGGTGGTGCCGCACGACTGCTACGGCGGCAGCTGGCGCCTGTTCAACGCGCTGGCGAAGAAGAACGCGTTCGACCTGATCACCTGCGACCTCACCGATCCGCGCGCGCTGGCCGAGGCGCTGGAACACGCGCCGACCCTGGTGTGGATCGAGACGCCGAGCAACCCGTTGCTGCGGATCACCGACCTGCGCTTCGTGATCGAGGCCGCGCACAAGGCCGGCGCGCTGGCGGTGGTCGACAACACCTTCCTGTCGCCGGCGCTGCAGCGCCCGATCGCCGATTTCGACGCGGACATCGTGGTGCATTCGACCACCAAGTACATCAACGGCCACAGCGACGTGGTCGGCGGCGCGGTGGTCGCCAGGGAGCAGGCGCAACACGAATTGCTGGCCTGGTGGGCGAACTGCCTGGGCCTGACCGGCTCGCCGTTCGACAGCTTCCTGACCCTGCGCGGCCTGCGCACGCTGGATGCGCGCCTGCGCGTGCACCAGGAGAACACCCAGGCGCTGGTCGGGCTGCTCGACGGCCATCCGGCGGTGCGCGCGCTGCATTACCCGGGACTTGCCTCGCATCCGGGGCATGCGCTGGCCGCACGCCAGCAGCACGGCTTCGGCGCGATGCTCAGCGTCGAACTGGAAGGCGGCGAAGCCGAGGTGCGCGCCTTCGTCGAGGGCCTGCAGTACTTCACCCTGGCCGAATCGCTGGGCGGCGTGGAAAGCCTGGTCGCGCACCCGGCGACCATGACCCATGCGGCGATGACGGCGGAGGCGCGTGCCGCCGCCGGCATCACCGATGGGCTGCTGCGGCTGTCGGTCGGCATCGAACACGCGGACGACCTGGTCGCGGACCTGCGGGCGGCATTGCAGCGCGCGCAGGACGCGGCGGGCTGCAAACGCCAGGCCGCGCGATGAATGCACGCATCGCGCCGCTGCGCAGCCATGCGCCGCAGCCGGCGCGGGTCGCCCTGCTGGGTACCGGCACCGTCGGCAGCGCCGCCTGGGCGCGGTTGGCGTCGTGGGCGGACACGCCGCTGGATGGCCGGTTGTCGCTGGTGCACGTGGCGAATTCGCGGTTCGCGATCAGCAACCGCAATGGCGTTCCCGCCGACACCCGCGAACTGCTGTTGCGCAACGCGCCGCGCGCCAGTTCGCTGGATGCGGTGGGCGATGCCTTGTCGGGAAGCGGCACCCGCATCGTGATCGACGCCACCGCATCGGAAACCGTGGCGGAACGGCATGCCTCGTGGCTGGCTGGCGGCATCCACGTGGTGACCGCCTGCAAGCTGGGCCAGGGCACCACGCTGGCGCGCTGGCGCGCGATCCAGGCGGCCCGCGCGCGCGGCGGCACCCGATATGGCGACAGCGCCACCGTCGGTGCGGGCCTGCCGCTGTTGCGCAGCTTGCGCGAACTGCAGGCCGGCGGCGACCGCATCCATGCCGTCGCCGGCGTGCTGTCCGGTTCGCTGGCCTGGCTGTTCAACCACTACGACGGACTGCGCCCGTTCTCGAACTTCGTGCGCGCCGCGCGCGATGCCGGCTACACCGAGCCCGATCCGCGCGACGACCTGTCCGGCGAGGACGTGCGCCGCAAGCTGCTGATCCTGTCGCGCGCCGCCGGCCACGCATTGGAGGCCGATGCGGTGCAAGTCGATTCGCTGGTCCCGGAGGCGCTGGCCGCGCTGGCTGCGGACGATGTCGATGGCGCGCTGCCGTCGCTGGATGCGCCGCTGCGCGAACGCTATGCCGCGGCGTACAAGAACGGCGAGAAACTGCGCTTCATCGCGCGCCTGCAGGCCGACGGCCCGGCCACGGTCGGGCTGGAGGCGTTGGCGGCGGATCATCCGCTGGCCGGCGGCGCCGGCACCGACAACCGCGTCGCGATCTGGTCGGACCGTTACCGCGAACAGCCGTTGCTGATCCAGGGGCCGGGCGCGGGCGCGGGCGTCACCGCGGCGGCGCTGCTGGACGACGCGCTGCGCATCGCCCGCGAAGCCTAGGCCGTTGCCCCGGCGAAGAATTCATCGATCGGCTTCGGGCGCTGGAACACGTAGCCCTGCGCGTAGTCCACGCCGAGGTCGCGCAGGTGCTGCAGCTGCAGTTCGGTTTCGGCCTGCTCGGCCACCGCGCGCTTGCCGAGCACGTGGGCGATCTCGGTGATCGAGCGCACCACCGCTTCGGACAGGCCGCCGCCGTTGTCGCGGCTGTCGTCGAGGTCGCGCACGAAGCTGCCGTCGATCTTGAGGTAATCCACGTCGAGGTCGCGCAGGTAGCCGAACGAGCAGAAGCCGGTGCCGAAGTCGTCCAGCGCGAAGCGGCAGCCGAGGTCGCGCATGCGGCCGATGAAGCGGCGCGCCCGGGTCATGTCGCGCACCACGCTGGTCTCGGTGATCTCCAGGCACAGCTGTTCCGGCCGCAGCGGGCCGCGGCGCAGGCGGGCGGCGAAGTAGTCACCGAAATCCTCGTCGACCAGGGTGGTGCCGCCGATGTTGATGCTGCACTGCTCGACTTGTGCGGCGGCTTCCGGGTGCTGTTCCAGCCAGGTGAGGGTCGCGTCCAGCACGTAGCGGTCCAGGCGCGGGCCGAGCCGGTAGCGTTCGGCGGCGGCGACCAGTTCGGCCGGCGGCCGCAGCTTGCCTTCGTTGTCCAGCCAGCGCGTCAGCACTTCGAAGTGCGACTGCGGCGGGCCCGGGTTGCGCAGGTCGACGATCGGCTGGCACCACAGCGCGAAGCGACGCTGGTCGAGCGCCTCGCGCGCGGCGATGGCCGAGTGCATCGCGCGGGTGCGCTGGCGGATCTCGTCGGGATTGGAGGCCGCGGCGAACGAACGGTTGCCGCCGAGTTCCTTGGCCGCGAAACAGGCGGCGTCGGTTTGCGACAGCATTTCGTCGAAGGCCGGGTGCGGCGCCTGGCTGGTGGCCAGGCCGATGCTGGCGGTGGTGCCCAGGTTCTGGCCCTGCCAGGCCACCCGCAGGCGCTCGATGTTGTCCAGCAGGCGGCGCGCGCGCGCGCTGGCGGTGCGTTCGTCCATCTCCGCCAGCACCGCGAATTCGTCGCCGCCGGTGCGCGCGATCAGCGCGTCCTCGCCGAACACGTCGCGCACCAGCCCGGCCACGCCGCGGATCATCTCGTCGCCGGCGACGTGGCTGGCGGAATCGTTGACCAGCTTGAAATGGTCGAGGTCCGCGTACAGCAGGGTCAGCGTGTCCTTGTTGCCGGCGATCAGGGCGCGCGCCTGCTCCTCGAACGCATCGCGGTTGAGCAGGCCGGTCAGGGTGTCGCGGGTTGCGCGCTGGTGCAGCGCGGCAGTGGCGTGCGCATGCTCCTGGCGCGAAGCCAGCAGCAATACCGGGGTGACCGAATAGACCACCAGCATCACCATCATCAGCATGCTGTCGTGCAATGTCTGCGGGCGATCGAACCCGCCCATGCCCAGCCCGGTGATCAGGCTCACGCAGACGATGACCAAGGCGGTCGAGAGCAGGGTCACCAGCGGCGGATAGCGCACCGCCGACCACAGCAACAGCGCCAGCGGCAGGCTGGCCAGGGCCAGGGGATACTGGCTGCCCAGCTTGCCGATCATGTACACCACGGCCAGGGTGAACACGACCGACACCGCCCACAGGGCCATTTCCAGCCGGCTCACGGCGACCCGCTGCAATCGCCGGCTGGCCTGGTCGGCGAAGAACAGGTACAGCAGCAGCGGACCCATGCAGGTCACCCCGAGCAGGTCGCCGAACGCCCATTGCAGCGCGATCCGTGGCGCATCGCCGGCCGGCGCCATCCCCGACTGCAGCATGCCGATGGTGCCGATGCTCGAACTGACGATGCTGAGCAGGATGCCGCCGCGCAACAACAGCAGGCCATCGCTGGTGCGCAGGTGGATGCGGCCGCCTGCGCGCCTGCGCACGTACCAGGCCGCGACCAGGGTGGCGATGGTATTGCTGCCGATCGAATAGGGCAGGAACGCGGCCGGCACCGGCACCACCGCCAAGTGCAGCAACAGGGTCGCGATGGGGACGATCAGGACATAGCGCAATCCGTAGCGGACCGTCGCCGCGAAGCCGATGCCGGAGGCCGGCCAGAACAGGGTGACGTCGGCCGGAGTGCGCAGGTAAAACACCGCGATCACCGCTCCGGCCAGGTACAGGCCGGTCAGCAGTGCCCCCGTAGCACGCTTGCCATGCCGGCTTGCATGCGGTGAGTCTATGACGAAAACGCTTACATCGCGACTACTCGCCGCTTGCCGTTTTCAGCACTCGATGACGTTGACCGCCAGCCCGCCGCGGCTGGTTTCCTTGTACTTGTCCTGCATGTCGCGGCCGGTGTCGCGCATGGTCTTGATCACCTTGTCCAGCGATACCTTGTGCTTGCCGTCGCCGCGCAGGGCCATGCGGCTGGCGTTGATCGCCTTGACCGCGCCCATCGCGTTGCGCTCGATGCAGGGGATCTGCACCAAGCCGCCGATCGGGTCGCAGGTCAGGCCCAGGTTGTGCTCCATGCCGATCTCCGCGGCGTTCTCGACCTGGCCCGGGCTGCCGCCCAGCGCGGCGGTCAGGCCGGCGGCGGCCATCGAGCAGGCCACCCCGACTTCGCCCTGGCAACCGACTTCGGCGCCGGAGATCGAGGCGTTTTCCTTGTAGAGGATGCCGACCGCCGCCGCGGTGAGCAGGAAATCGAACACGCCCGCCTCGTTGGCGCCGGGGCAGAAGCGGTCGTAGTAGTGCAGCACCGCCGGGATGATCCCGGCCGCGCCATTGGTGGGCGCGGTGACCACGCGGCCGCCGGCGGCGTTTTCCTCGTTGACCGCCAAGGCATAGAGGTTGACCCAGTCGAGCACGGTCAGCGGATCGCGCATCGCCGCTTCCGGCTTGGCCGCCAGCTCCGCGTGCAGCGACGGCGCGCGCCGCGACACGTGCAGGCCGCCGGGCAGGGTGCCGGTCTCGCGGATGCCGCGCGCCACGCAGTCCTGCATCGCCTGCCACAGCTCGCGCAGGCCGGCGCGGACCTCGTCGTCGCTGCGCCAGGCGCGTTCGTTCGCAAGCATCAGCTGCGAGATCGACAGGCCGGAGCGCGTGCAGTGCGCCAGCAGTTCGTCGCCGCTGGCGAACGGATGCGCGACCGGGGTGGTGTCGGCGACGATGCGGTCTTCCGCGGCCTCGTCCTGGTTGACCACGAAGCCGCCGCCCACCGAGTAGTAGTCGCGGGTGGCGATCTCGTTGCCGACGGCGTCGTAGGCGGCGAAGCGCATGCCGTTGGTGTGGAACGGCAGCTTCTGCCGCTTGTTCATGATCAGGTCGGTCTTCTCGTTGAAGCCGATCTCGTGCTGGCCATGCAGGCGGATCTTCTTCTCGCCGCGGATGCGTTCCAGCGCGGCCGGGATGATGTCCGGGTCGATCTTGTTCGGCCAGTGGCCTTCCAGTCCCATCAGCACCGCCTTGTCGGTGCCGTGGCCGCGGCCGGTCAGGGCCAGCGAGCCGAACACCTCGGCGCGGATGCGCGCCACGTCCTGCAGGCGGCCGGCCTCGGCCAGATGGTGCTCGACGAAGCGCGCGGCGGCGCGCATCGGCCCGACCGTGTGCGAGGAGCTCGGGCCGATGCCGATCTTGTAGAGGTCGAAGGTGGAGACGGCCATGCGGCGCTGCCTTGGGGGCGGGGCGACTATTCTAGGGCAACTGTCCCCAGGCGAACGACGCAGGCGTATGGCCCTGATCCTGTACCAGCGCGACCACTGCCATCTGTGCGACCTCGCGCTCGAAGTGCTGGCCGCGGCGCGCACGCCGGACTTCGAGAGCGTGTTCATCGACGGCGACGACGCGCTGGAGGATCGCTACGGCCTGCGCGTCCCGGTGCTGCGCGACGACGCCAGCGGCGACGAACTCGATTGGCCGTTCGATGCCGCGAAGCTGCGGGCTTTCCTGCCCGCGCGCTGACTATTTCGCCGGGACCAGCACGACCTTGGTGCTGATCGCGATGGCATCGGGAATCAGCGCGGTATCGGCCCAGTCGCCGCCGCCCACGCCGAAGTCCAGCCGCTTCACCGTCGCCTTGCCGGTGAGCACCGGCTTGGCCCCCGGCGTCCAGGTGAATTCGAGCGTGACCGGCTTGTTCGCGCCATGCAGCGACAGGACGCCGTCGGCCGCGTAGCGGTTGCCGCCCAGCGCGCGGAACTTGCTGGCGCTGTACTTCGCCTGCGGGAATTTCGCGCTGTCGAAGAACGCCGCGCCACGCAGTTCGCCGTCGTAGTCGGCGTTGCCGGTGCCGGCGGTGGCCAGCGGAATGGTCACGTCCAGTTTCGATGCGGCCAGCTGCTTGGGATCGAACGAGAATTTGGTGACGAAGCCCGGGAACTTGCCGGTGAACACTTCGCCCTGGTACTTGCCGGCGAAGGCGAGGCTGGAACCCGGCGCCTGCGTGTAGTCGGCGGCGAAGGCAGGCGCCGCGAACAGCGCGATGGCGAGGGCGATGGCGTTACGCGACATCCTGGTTCTCCGAGGATGCGTCCGTGCGCAACCAGCCACGCGGCACCATGCGGGCAAGGGTGGCGTCGCGCTGGAACAGATGGTGGTAGAAGGCCGCCGCCGCGTGCGCCACGGCCAGGGCGACCATCGCCCAGAACAGCCATTCGTGGACCTCTTCGGCGAGCTCGTGCAAGCCGTGGTCGCGCCCGACGATCGCCGGCAGGTTGAACAGGCCGAACCACTGCAGGGGGAATCCGGATGCGGAGTTCAGCACCCAGCCACTCAGCGGGATCGCCAGCAGCAGGGCGTACAGCGCCCAGTGCGTGAGCGACGCCAGGCGTTCCTGCCATGCGGGCGTGCCCGGCACGGCCGCCGGCGCGCCCGCATACAGGCGCCACGACAGGCGCAGCAAGACCAGCGCCAGGATGCTGATGCCGATCGACTTGTGCATCGCATAGGTGGCGATCTTGTCCGGGCCGTTCGGCATGTCGCCCATGCGCAGGCCGATCCAGGCCATCACCAGGATCAGGACGACCACCAGCCAGTGCAGCAGCTTGCTGACGCTGCCCCATTCCGCGCGCGTGTTCTTGAACGGCATATCGATCCTCGTGGCTAGGGTTCGGTGGTCGCGGCTTCGGCATCCGCCGCCGTCGTTTCGGTGGGCGCGCTGTCCGGCTTCCCGTCGTCGCCATCGCGGCGAACCAGCTCGGCTTCGATGCGCAGCAGGACTTCGTCGCCGACCAGCGAGCGCCACGACTTCATGCCGAAATCGCTGCGCTTGAGCGTGGCCGTCGCGGAGAACCCCGCGGTGCGGCGGAACGGGGGCAATGGATAGCGCGCGATGCGGTTGAGCGCCAGTGCCATGCAGAACGGGCGGGTGGTGCCGTGCAGGGTGAGCCGGCCGCAGGCGCTGCCGCGGTTGCCTTCGCCGCGGGTCACCCTGTCGGCGACGAAGCGCGCCTGCGGATAGCGCTTGACGTCGAGGAAGCGCGGCGCGAACACCGATGCCGACCAGCCGGAATCGCCCATGTCCAGGCGCTGCATCGGCACCACCACGTCGAGCCTGGCGGTGCTCCAGTCGTCGGCATCGAACAGCAGGCTGCCCTCGCTGCCGGAAACCGTGCCGATGGCCTTGGAGAAACCGGCATGGTCGATCTCGAACAGGACCCGCGTATGCACCGGGTCGATCGCGTAGCGCACGGGTTCGCCGGCGCCCGCCGCCGGGCAGGCGCAGAGCACCGCGAGGGCCGTGGCCATGGGCAGGTGCGGGTGCACGAAAGCAGGCATGCCGGGATTCTAGGCCGATCCGGATGAACGCGGACGCTTGCGCGCGCAACGTTGCGTTGCCAGCATGCGGGTGGGGAGGGTCCGCATGCTTCGCCAATGGGGTGCATTGCTCGGGCTGTGGCTGCTGTGCGCCTGCGCGCTGGCGGCGGTGCCCGAGCGGCCGCGTTTGCGCATCGTCGGCGCGACCCAGGGCCTGCCATCGACCGAGATCAAGGCGCTCGCGCGCGACCGCGCTGGCTACCTGTGGATCGCCACCGCCGACGGGCTGGCCCGGTACGACGGCCTCGGCATGCGCGTCTGGCGACACCAGCCGGGCGATCCGCAAGGGCTGCCCGGCAACAACGTGCAGGCGCTGATGGTCGGCAGCGACGACCGCGTGTGGGTGGCGACCGAGGGCGGCGGGATCAGTGTGCTCGATGCGCAGCGGCAGGCGTTCACCCACTACCGCAAGGCCACCCGCCCGGAATTGGGCAGCGACGATATCTGGTCGTTCGCGTCCCAAGGCGACGCGGTCTGGTTCGGCACCTACGACGGCGGCTTGCATCGGATGGACCTGAAGGGACGCATTCGCCGCTACACGATGGCGCAGGACGGACTTCCATCCGATACCGTGCTCGCGCTGGCGGTGGACGCGGGCGGTGTGCTGTGGATCGGGACCGATGCCGGGCTTGCTCGCCTGCAGGGCGACCGCATCGAACGCGTGCGGTTGCCCGGCACCGACGCCGCGCCCCTGGTGTATTCGCTGACAGTGCAGGCCGAAGGCTTGTGGGTGGGCACCGCGGCTGGGGTGTGGCGGCACGATCCAGGCGGCGAGTGGTCGCAGCCGGACTGGTCGCCGATGTTCCAGCGCCCGAATGCGATGAACGCCATCAGCCACGATCGCAACGGCGCCTCCTGGATCGCCAGCCAGCGCGGTTTGTGGCGACAACAGGGCGCCGATCCGCCGGCGCCGGTACGCTTGGGTGGGCCGGATATCCCGCGGCCCATCAACGCATTGCAGCTGGATCCGGACGGGGCGTTGTGGACCCCGGTCGCGGGCCTCGGCTTGGGTTACTTGCGTCCCGACTGGCGACAGCTGGCGCAGTTTTCGGGTGTTGCGGACGGCTTGCAGGGCGCGATGTATCGCGCGCTCGCGCCTTCGCACAGTGGCGGATTCTGGCTGGGCGGCTACAACGGCGTGGTGCAGCGCCTCGCCGCGGACGGCGGCATCGACGGGCTCGATGAAGACAGCGTCGAGCGCCTGCGCGGCATCAAGGTGCTGGCCATCGCCGAGGATCGCGATGGCCGCCTGTGGCTGGGGCATCGCAACGGGCTGATCCGGATCGGCAATGACGGCGCGATCGACGAATGGGGTGTCGGCGATGTGCGGGATGCGGCGCCCGGCGGGCAGGTCGACCAGCTGCGGATTGCGGCCGATGGCAGCTTGTGGCTGTCCGCGCCCGGCGGCGGGGTGCAACAGCGCGACCCTGCAAGTGGCCGCGTGCTGCGCGACATCCCCGCCGATGCGGCGCACGGCTTGGGCAGCGGCGACATCGAAACGCTGATGCTGGCGCCGCAAGGCGAGGTTTGGGTGGCGGGCAGCGATGGCGTGGCGGTGCTGGACGCCGCTCGCGGCAGCTTCCGCCACATGCCTGCACTTGGCGGCGAGCGCGTGTATGCGCTGGCCTTCGATGGCGACGGCATGCTGTGGTTGCAACGCCAGTCCGGGTTGGCGCAATACCGTCGCAGCAGCACCGGCTGGCAGGCTGGCGTACAGGTCGACACCGCGCATGGCATGCCGGCAGTAGGGGCGGCCGGTATCCAGGTGGACCGCAGGCATCGCGTATGGCTGTCCACCCCGCGCGGCCTGTACCGTTACGATCCGCGCAGCCGCAACATGCGCCGCCACGGCATGCGCGATGGCGCGACCAGCCAGGAATTCCTCGATCATGCGCTGGCGATGAGCGCGCAGGGCGTGCTGGCGGCGGCCACCGCGGATGGCGGTATCGTGCTGGTCGATACGACACTCGCCGATCCGGCGCCGGCCGTGCCGTCGCTGCGCTTCGACCGGTTGTCGGTGCGCCGCAACGGCGACTGGCGCGATGTGCCGCTGCACGACGGGTTTCGCCTGGGCCGCGACGACCGCGAATTCCGCATCCGCGCGCGGCTGCTGTCGTTCAACGATCCAGACTCGAATCGCTACTGGTCGAAGCTGGACGGCTTCGACCAGGGTTGGATCGCGCTCGGCGCCAGCGGCGACCGCGTGTTCACCGGCCTTGCGCCCGGCCTGTACACCGTGCGCATCCGCGCGCGCGATGCCGCGGGCAATGCCGCGAAGGAACAGCAGTTGACGTTCGCGGTGCCGCCGCCGTGGTGGCGCAGTTGGTGGGCGCAGGCCCTGTCCGCGCTGCTCGCCCTGTCCGCGGTAGCGGCCATCGCCATGTCGTATCGCGCGCGCTTGAAGCGCCGGCATGCGATGCAGCTCACCGAGGCGAAACGCGCGCTGGCCGAACAGGCTTCGGAGGCGAAGTCGCGCTTCCTCGCCACCCTCGGCCACGAGGTGCGCACGCCGATGACCGGCGTGCTCGGCATGAGCGAACTGCTGCGCGGCAGCCGGCTCGACGACAGGCAGCGCAGCCAGGTCGATGCCATCCATCGCGCCGGTCAGCATCTGCTGCGGCTGGTCGACGACGCGCTCGACCTGGCGCGGATCGAAGCGGGGAAACTCGAGCTCGCGAACGCGGATTTCGCCTTGCGCCCGTTGCTGGACGAGGTGGCCGGGTTGATGGCGCCGGTGGCGGAACGCAAGGGCCTTGCCTTCGTCGAACATGTCGATGCCGATGTCGCGCAGGCCCTGCACGGCGACCGCACCCGCCTGCAGCAGATCCTGCTCAACCTGCTCGGCAATGCGATCAAGTTCACCGAGGCCGGGCATGTGGCGCTGGAAACCGCCGCGCTGGCGCCGCAAGGCATTCGTTTCGTGGTCGCCGACAGCGGGCCCGGGCTCAGCCCTGAACAGCAATCGCGGCTGTTCCGCCGCTTCGAGCAGGCCGAGGGCGCGCGCACCGCGTCGCGCTACGGCGGCAGCGGGCTCGGGCTCGCGATCAGCCAGGAACTGGCGGCGGCGATGGGCGGCCGCATCGTGGTGGAAAGCGCGCCGGGGCAGGGCAGCCGTTTCATCGTCGAGCTTCCGCTTGCGCATGCCGGCACCGCGCTGCCGGTCGCGGCGGCGCAACCAATGTCGCGCGGGGACGCGACGGAGGCATTGCGCCTGCTCCTGGTCGAGGACGATCCGATCGTCGCCGAGGTGATGCTGGGCCTGCTGCGCGAACAGGGGCATGCGGTCGTGCACGCCGCGCACGGATTGGCGGCGCTGTCGGAGGTCGCCACGCAACGCTTCGACGCGGCCCTGCTCGACCTCGACCTGCCGGGGCTGGATGGGATCGCGCTGGCGCGCATGTTGCGTGCGCAGGGGGTCGCCGTGCCGTTGCTGGCGGTGACCGCGCGTTCCGACGCGGAGGCGGAGATCCATGCGCGCGCCGCCGGCTTCGACGGCTTCCTGCGCAAGCCGGTCAGCGGCGGGGCGCTTTCGGAGGCGCTGGCGGCCGCACTGCGGCGCTGATTGCTGCCGGGACGTGGCAACCGCGATCGCGCAACCGCGGGTTCAGTGCTGCATGTCCTCGAGGAAACCGACCCGCCCGTGCATCCGGGCGACCGGCAGCAAGGACAAGCCGCGTTTCATCGGCATGCTTCCGTGGCAGATCGCACGAGCACGCCCTTGCCCGCGCAGGCGGCCGGGCGCGGCTCAGCGCGCGCTGAGCGCGTGCACCGCCTCGACCAAGACCGCGACGTGTTCCGGATCCATGTCCGGCGACATGCCGTGGCCGAGGTTGAACACATGGCCCTCGCGCGAGCCGCCGTTGCCGCTGGCATAACTGTCCAGCGTGGATTGCACCTGCCCACGGATCGCGTCCGGGCTGCCGTACAGGATCGCCGGGTCCAGGTTGCCCTGCAGGGCGACGCGGCCGTTGGCGCGGCGCGCGGCGTCTTCCAGCGTGACCGTCCAGTCCACGCCGATCGCGTCGGCGCCGCTGGCGAACAGGTCGTCCAGGTGCGGCGCATTGCCCTTGCCGAACAGGATCACCGGCACGCCGATGCCCTTGAGCGCGCGGGCGATGCGGGTGAGGTAAGGCAGCGAGAATTCGCGGTACATCGCCGGGCCCAGGGTGCCGCCCCAGGTGTCGAACACCTGCAACGCCTGCGCGCCGGCGGCGTGCTGCGCGGACAGGTAGGCGATGACCGCATCGGTCACCACGGTCAGCAGCTTGTGCATGGCCGCGGGTTCGTTCAGCGCCAGCGCCTTGACCTTGCCCCAGTCCTTGCTGCCGCCGCCTTCGACCATGTAGCAGGCCAGCGTCCACGGGCTGCCGGAGAAGCCGATCAGCGGCACGCTGCCGTCCAGCTCGCGGCGGATCGTGCGCACCGCGTCCATCACGTAGCGCAGTTCGGTTTCCATGTCCGGCACCGCGAGCTGGTCGATATCGGCGACGGTACGCAAGGGGCGCTCGAACTTCGGGCCTTCGCCTTCGACGAAGTACAGGCCCAGGCCCATCGCGTCGGGCACGGTGAGGATGTCGGAAAAGAGAATTGCCGCATCCAGCGGGAACCGGCGCAGCGGCTGCAGGGTGACTTCGCAGGCGAGTTCCGGATTCTTCGCCATCGCCAGGAAGCTGCCGGCGGCCTTGCGGGTGGCGCGGTACTCCGGCAGGTAGCGGCCGGCCTGGCGCATCAGCCACACCGGCGTGCAGTCCACGGGTTCGCGCCTTAGCGCGCGCAGGAAGCGATCGTTCTTCAGGGTCACGGGTAGGGTCCGGTTAGCGGGGTGCGTCCGCGCCTTGCGCGAACATCAATTGGAAGCCGCGCTTGAGCTGGGCGTCGCGCGCGGTTTCCAGCGCGTGCAGGGCGCTGGCCTGGTCGGCGTACAGCTCGCGCTTGAGCGTGCTGCGGCCGCCGATCTGCCCGGTCTCGCGCAGCAGGGTCCAGCCGCCCAGCAGGTCGGGCTGGAGCTGGAGCTGGACGAAACGCGGGGCTTCGCGGCCGTCGGGACGTTGTTGCAGCAGCAGGCGCATCCCGCAATTGTAAGGGGTGCGCCGCGTTCAGCGGTCTTGCAGCACCGCCCGCACGGCCGCTTCGTCGACGTCCGCCACCACCCGCGCCTTGCCGGCACCGTCCCACAGCACGAAGCGCAGGCCGGAGCCCTGCGCCTTCTTGTCCAGCCGCATGCGCGCGACCAGCGCCGCCGGATCGAGCCCCGCGGGCAGTCCGGTCGGCAATTCGAAACGTCGCAGCAGGCCGCGCAGGCGTGCGCCATCGGCGGCATCGGCCAGGCCCAGCGCGGTCGACAGCCGTGCCGCCAGCACCATGCCCACCGCGACCGCCTCGCCATGGTTCAGGCCGCCATAGCCTTGTTCTGTCTCGATGGCGTGGCCGAAGGTGTGGCCGAAGTTGAGCAGGGCGCGCTCGCCGTGCTCGAACGGATCGCGTTCGGTGATCGCGGCCTTGTGCCGGCAGCTGCGCGCGATGGCCTCGGCCAGCAGGGCGTCGTCGCCGGCCAGCAGGCCATCGGCATGCGCCTCCAGCCAGTCGAGGAAAGGTGCATCGACGATCGCGCCGTACTTGATCACCTCGGCGAAGCCGGCGCGCAGTTCGCGCGGCGGCAGCGTGCGCAGGCTCGCGGTATCGGCGATCACCGCGCGCGGCGGATGGAAGGCGCCGACCAGGTTCTTGCCCTGGGCGATGTCGACCGCGGTCTTGCCGCCGACCGAGGAGTCCACCATCGCCAGCAGGGTGGTCGGCAGCTGCACGCAATCGATCCCGCGCATCCAGCAGGCAGCGGCGAACCCGGCCAGGTCGCCGACCACGCCGCCGCCCAGTGCGTAGATGCAGGCGTCGCGGGTGGCGCCGAGCGCGGCCAGCGCGTCGATCACGCCGGAAAAATTCGCCAGCGTCTTCGATGCCTCGCCGGCATCGAACACATGCAGCGCGAGCCTTGCATCGGGCCGAACCGCTGCGAGTGCCGCCCGCACGCGTTGCGCATACAACGGCGCCACCTGCGAATCGCTGACGACCAGCGCATGCCGGCCGCGCAGGTGCGCGGCGAGCCGGGCGCCGTCATCGAGCAGGCCGGGGGCGATGTCGATCCGGTATGGCGCGGCGCCGCCGACCTCGACCCGCTGGTGCGATGCGCTCATGCGCCTGTGTCCTCGTCGTCTGCAAGCAACGCCGCCAGCGCTTCGGCGACGGCGTCGGGGGCAAGCGTGCCGGTCTCGAATACGAGGTCGGCGGCTTCGCGATACAGCGGTTCGCGCAAGGCCTGCAATTCCGCAAGGCGTTGCGCGCGGTCCGCGACGTCCAGCAAGGGGCGGCCGGTGTCGCCGGCAAGTCGGCGCAGTTGTTCCGCCGGTTCGACCTGCAGGTAGACCACGCGGCCTGCCGCACGCATCGCGGCGCGGTTGCCGGCCTCCAGCACCGCGCCGCCGCCGGTGGCAACGACCTGGCCCGGTGGCGCCAGCGTTTCGGCCAGCACACGCGATTCGCGGGCGCGGAAGCCGGCTTCGCCTTCGGTCGCGAAGATTACCGGGATCGGCATGCCGGCATCGGCCTCGATCCGCGCATCGACGTCGGCGAAGACGCGTCCCAGCCGCGCCGCCAGCAATCGACCGACGTGGCTTTTGCCCGAACCCATCGGGCCGACCAGGACGATGTTCCCGCGGTTGGCGGCGGCATTGCGCATCGCAACATGCTAGCAGCGGCGGCGGTCGGCAAGGCCATGACTGCGCGGAATTAACGCATGACCGGCAAGGCTGCGGGTCCGGCAGTCCGCCGGCCACTCATCGGAGCCATCCCATGTCCGTCGCCAAGATCATCGAACTCAACGCCGCCTCCAAGACCAGCATGGAAGACGCGGTGAAGCACGGCCTGAAGAAATGCGCCGAATCGGTCAAGAACATCAAGGGCGCCTGGGTCAACGAAATCAAGGTCGTCACCGACGACGACGGCAACGTCACCGAATGGCGGGTCAACCTGCGGGTCAGCTTCATCGTCAACTGAGCATCTACGCGGAGGATGCGCCGGCGCGGCATGCGCGCGACAATGCGCGCATGACCGACATCCCCGCCGAGATCCTGCACACCTTCGATGCCCTGTTCGCCGAGGCCCTGGCCGCCGGCGAGCCCGACCGCACCGCGATGACCGTGGCCACGGCGGTCGATGGCCGGCCATCGGCGCGCACCGTGCTGCTGAAGGCGCACGACGCGCGCGGTTTCGTGTTCTATACCCACCTCGACGGACGCAAGGGCCGCGAACTGCAGGCCAACCCGCAGGCGGCGCTGCTGTTCCACTGGCCGCGCGTGCGCGAGGGCGTGCAGGTACGGATCGAGGGCGCGGTCGAGATCGTCGCCGACGCCGAGGCGGATGCCTATTTCGCCAGCCGCCCGCGCGGCAGCCAGATCGGTGCCTGGGCCTCCCATCAGTCCGAGACGCTGGACGGGCGCGAGACCTTCGAGCAGCGCATCGAGCACTTCGAGCGCGCATTCGAAGGCCGCGAGGTGCCGCGGCCGCCGCGCTGGGGCGGGTTCCGGGTGGTGCCGCGCAACGTCGAATTCTGGTACGGCGCGCAATACCGCCTGCACGAGCGCTGGCTGTACGAATGCGATGACTCCGGCGAGTGGTCGAAGCGGATGCTGTATCCGTGAGCAAGCCGGGGATCGGCCCGCGCCGCATCGTCTGCCTGACCGAGGAGCCCACCGAAGTCCTGTACGCACTGGGCGAGCAGGAGCGCATCGTCGGCATCAGCGGCTTCACCGTGCGCCCGGCCATCGCGCGCAAGCAGAAGCCCAAGGTCAGCGCGTTCACCAGCGCGAAGATCGACGAGATCCTCAAGCTCAAGCCGGATTTCGTGGTCGGCTTCTCCGACATCCAGGCCGACATCGCCGCCGCGCTGATCCGCCACGGCGTGGAAGTGTGGATCAGCAATCATCGCAGCGTGGCCGGGATCCTCGACTACATCCGCAGGCTCGGCGCGCTGGTCGGTGCCGCGGACAAGGCCAATGCCTATGCCGATGCACTGCAGCGCGGCTTGGATGCGATCGAACGCGAGGCGACTGCGTCGCCGCGGCGGCCGAAAGTGTATTTCGAGGAATGGGACGAACCGCCGATCACCGGCATCCGCTGGGTCGCCGAACTGATCCGTATCGCCGGCGGCGACGACATCTTCCCCGAGCGCGCGCTGGAGCCGCTGGCCAAGGCACGCATCCTCGAGGATGCCGATGAAGTGATCCGCCGCGCGCCGGACATCATCCTGGGCTCGTGGTGCGGCAAGAAATTCCGTCCGGAGAAAGTGGCGGCGCGGCCGGGCTGGGGCGCCATCCCGGCGGTGCGCGATGGCCAGCTGTTCGAGATCAAGTCGCCGATCATCCTGCAGCCGGGTCCGGCGGCATTGACCGATGGCGTGGCCGAGATCGCCCGGATCGTGCGGAATTGGGCGGCCCGCGCCGCGCTATGATCCGCGGCGACCTCGGGGGAGCGGCGCCATGAAGCAGACGACGATGGACGACCTGGGCCGGCTGGCGTTGCGGATCGCGCTGGGCCTGCTGATCCTGCTGCACGGCATTTCCAAGTTGCGCAACGGACTGGGGCCGATCGAGGAAATGGTGGTCGCCCACGGCATGCCGTCGTTCGTGGCCTATGGCGTGCTGGTCGGCGAGGTGGTCGCGCCGTTGATGCTGCTGCTGGGCTTCCATGCGCGCATCGGCGGGTTGCTGATCGCGATCAACATGCTGTTCGCCTTCGCCTTGGTGCACATGGGCCAGCTGGCCCAGCTCAACGAGCAGGGCGGCTGGGCGCTGGAGCTGCAGGGCATGTACCTGGCTGCCGGCGTCGCCTTGGCGCTGCTGGGCCCGGGACGCTATTCGATCAACCAGCGTTGATCCTGCGCCGCCGGCGGCTGCGGGCGGCGGCCGCTCAACGCGGATACAGCTCCGCAGTCGTCGCGATCTCGGAACGCGAGCCGCCGCGCGTGGCGGTGAGCCTGAACTGCACGCTGGCCGGCGCCTTGGCTTGCAGCACGCCGATGTAGTCGGTCATGCCGTCGGTGCGGATGGCGCGCAGGTCCAGCGGTTTCGGCGGATCCGGCAGGGCGGCGGCGGTCGCGGCCAATTGCAGGTCGCCAGGATCGATGCCGTTGCCGGCGGCATCGCGCACGGTGACCAGCAGCAAGACGCCTTCCTGCGCGCGCTCGATGCCGTAACGCGCGGCGACCGCGTCGTTGAGGTCGGCGATGGCGATGGTCGAGGTCTGCAGGGTCACGCCGCCGACCGTGGCGCTGGCGCTCGCGGATTGCCGGCCGGCACCGGTCGATGCGCTGGACGCCGATGCGCCGGTGGCCGGCGCCGCGGTTTCGTTGCGCCCGCAGGCGGCGAATGCAAGGACGATCGTGGCGATGGCAAGCAGTCGGTGCATGGCGGGCTCCCGGTCAGTCGTTGGCCGCGGACAATGCGGCGCCGCGCAGGCGCGCGGCATGGATGGCCTCGGCGACCAGCGTGCGGAAACCGCCGGCCTCGAAGGTTTCGATCGCGGCCTGGGTGGTGCCGTTCGGCGAGGTGACCCGGCGGCGCAGTTCGGCGGCATCGACGTCGGATTCGGTCAGCATCCGCGCCGCGCCGAGCACGGTCTGCAGCGCCAGCGTGCGTGCGGCATCCGCCGGCAGTCCTTCGCCGATGCCGGCCCCGATCATCGCCTCGGCCAGCAGGAAGACATAGGCCGGGCCGCTGCCGGAGACCGCGGTCACCGCGTCCATCAGCGCTTCGTCGTCGATCCAGACGGTGTTGCCGGCGGCCGAAAGCAGCGCTTCGGCGAAGGCGCGGCCGGCGGCATCGACGCGATCGCTGGCATACAGGCCGGTGACCCCGGCGCCGAGCAGGGCGGGCGTGTTCGGCATCGTCCGCACCACGGCGGTATCCCCGCCCAGCCAGCGTTCCAGCTGCGCGGCGGTGATCCCGGCGGCGATCGAGACCACCAGCGGCCGCATCGCCTGCGCCTGCGCGGCCAGCGATTCGCACACGCTGCGCAGCACCTGCGGCTTGGTCGCGAAGACCCAGGCCGATGCGCCGGCGATGGCCTGCGCGCCGTCCGCGAAGACAGTCACGCCGAAGTCGGCGGCGAGCGCGTCGCGCAGCGCGGGCACCGGTTCGGCGACGCGGATCGTGGCCGGATCCCGGCCCTGCGCGACCAGGCCGCCGATCAGGCTGCGCGCCATGTTGCCGCCGCCGATGAAGGCGATGCTGTCGTTCATCGTCACAAGTCCGTCTTGGCCGGGCGTGCGCCGAACAGGGCGCTGCCGATGCGCACCATGGTCGCACCTTCCTCGATCGCGGGCACGTAGTCTTCGCTCATGCCCATCGACAGCGTGTCGATGCCGGGATGCCGCGCTTGCAGCGCATCGAACAGCGCGCGCATCGCGCGGAAGGCCTCGCGGCGGCGCGCGATGTCCGCGTGCGGCGCCGGGATCGCCATCAGCCCGCGCAACCGCAGCCGCGGTTCGGCGGCCACCGCATCGGCCAGCGCGGCGACATCGGCGGGCGCGCAGCCGTGCTTGCTGGCCTCGTCGTCGATGTTGACCTGCAGCAGCACGTTCAGCGGCGGCAGGCCGGCGGGGCGATGGCGGGCGAGGACGGCGACCAGCCTGGGCCGGTCCAGCGACTGCACCCAGTCGAAGCTGCGCGCGGCGGCATCCGCCTTGTTCGACTGCAGGTGGCCGATCAGGTGCCATTCGAGGCCGAGCTCGCGCAGGGCTTCGACCTTGGGCAGGGCTTCCTGCACGTAGTTCTCGCCGAACGCACGCTGGCCCGTTTCGGCCAGCGCGGCGACTTCCGCGGCGGTGCGGGTCTTCGACACCGCCAGCAGGCGGACCGGATCTGGCCGGTTGGCCGCATGGCTTGCGTTGTCCAGAGCAAGCAGGATGCCGGCATGGGCTTCGCGACAACGCTGCAGTGGCGGCTGGTTCATGGGGTGATTGTCGGTTCCTGCGGGAGGCATATACTGCCCAAGGCCCCCTGTTTTGCGACAGCGGGCGCAAGGGCGCTGCAGGGAAGCTGCGCCCGCCGGGCTCCGCCGCTACGGCGTCGGGGTGCTGGCACGCGAGGACGGGCATGGCCCGGGACTCGAAGCGTCGCGACGGGGCAGGACCGCCCCGATGCGGTAACGACGACTCGCGCGGCAGGGGAGTGCCGCGCACCACGGGGAGTAGTGCCACCATGGATATCGCTGAGCTACTGGCGTTTTCGGTCAAGAACAAGGCATCGGACCTGCATCTGTCGGCGGGCTTGCCGCCGATGATCCGCGTCGATGGCGACGTGCGCCGCATCAACATCCCGGCGTTCGACCACAAGCAGGTGCACGCGCTGGTCTACGACATCATGTCGGACAAGCAGCGTCGCGACTACGAGGAATTCCTCGAAGTCGACTTCTCGTTCGAGATCCCCGGCCTGGCGCGCTTCCGCGTCAACGCGTTCAACCAGAACCGCGGCGCCGGCGCGGTGTTCCGCACCATTCCCTCGCAGGTGCTGACCCTGGAAGACCTGGGCTGCCCGCGCATCTTCAAGGAACTGATCGAGCAGCCGCAGGGCCTGATCCTGGTGACCGGGCCGACCGGTTCCGGCAAGTCGACCACGCTGGCGGCGATGATCGACCACATCAACAAGAGCGAATACGGGCACATCCTCTCGGTCGAGGATCCGATCGAGTTCGTGCACACCTCGCAGAAATGCCTGATCAACCAGCGCGAAGTGCACAAGGACACCCACGGCTTCAACGAGGCCCTGCGTTCGGCCTTGCGCGAAGACCCGGACATCATCCTGGTCGGCGAGTTGCGCGACCTGGAAACCATCCGCCTGGCGTTGACCGCGGCGGAAACCGGCCACCTGGTGTTCGCCACCCTGCACACCTCGAGCGCGGCCAAGACCATCGACCGCATCATCGACGTGTTCCCCGCCGGCGAGAAGCCGATGGTGCGTTCCATGCTCTCCGAGTCGCTGCGCGCGGTGATCTCGCAGGCCTTGCTGAAGAAGGTCGGCGGCGGCCGCACCGCGGCGTGGGAGATCATGGTCGGCACCCCGGCGATCCGCAACCTGATCCGCGAGGACAAGGTGGCGCAGATGTATTCGGCGATCCAGACCGGGCAGAACGCCGGCATGATGACGCTGGACCAGCACCTGCAGGACCTGGTCAAGCGCGGCATGGTGCCCAAGCAGCAAGCGCGCGAATATGCCAAGGACAAGCGCCTGTTCGAGTAAGACGACACCGGCCGCATCGACCACAGGAGCACCGCCATGAGCATCGACTTCACCTCATTCCTCAAGCTGATGGCGCACCAGAAGGCGTCGGACCTGTTCATCACGGCGGGCATGCCGCCGTCGATGAAGGTGCACGGCAAGATTTCGCCGATCACCCAGGCCCCGCTCACGCCGCAGCAGTCCAAGGACCTGGTGCTGAACGTGATGACGCCGCAGCAGCGCGAGGAATTCGAGAAGACCCACGAGTGCAACTTCGCGATCGGCGTGTCCGGCGTCGGCCGCTTCCGCGTCAGCTGCTTCTACCAGCGCAACCAGGTCGGCATGGTGCTGCGCCGGATCGAGACCCGCATCCCGACCGTCGAGGAGCTGAACCTGCCGCCGGTGATCAAGACGCTGGCGATGACCAAGCGCGGCATCATCATCTTCGTCGGCGCCACCGGCACCGGCAAGTCGACCTCGCTGGCGGCGATGATCGGCTACCGCAACCAGAACAGCACCGGCCACATCATCACCATCGAGGATCCGATCGAGTTCGTGCACAAGCACGACGGCTGCATCATCACCCAGCGCGAGGTCGGCATCGACACCGACAGCTGGGAGAACGCGCTGAAGAACACCCTGCGCCAGGCGCCGGACGTGATCATGATCGGCGAGGTGCGCACCCGCGAGGGCATGGACCATGCGATCGCCTTCGCCGAAACCGGCCACCTGGTGCTGTGCACCCTGCATGCGAACAACGCCAACCAGGCGATGGACCGCATCATCAACTTCTTCCCCGAGGACCGCCGCAACCAGCTGCTGATGGACATGTCGCTGAACCTGAAGGGCGTGGTCGCGCAGCAGCTGATCCCGACCCCGGACGGCAAGGGCCGCCGGGTGGCGATGGAGATCATGCTCGGCACGCCGCTGGTGCAGGACTACATCCGCGACGGCGAGATCCACAAGCTGAAGGAAGTGATGAAGGAATCCGTGCAGCTGGGCATGAAGACCTTCGACCAGAGCCTGTTCGAGCTGTACCAGGCCGGCGAGATCAGCTACGAGGATGCACTGCGCTACGCCGACTCCGCCAACGAGGTGCGCCTGCGGATCAAGCTGGCGCAGGGCGGCGACGCCTCCACGCTGGCCCAGGGCCTGGATGGGGTCGAGGTCGCCGAAGCGCGCTGAGGCGCGCCCCGTCCGATGGCGCCGGCGTGCGCCATCCGGCATGCCTCGCTAGAATCGCGGGCATGCCGATCGAGTCTTCGCTGTTGTCCAACCATTTGCTGGTGGCGTTGCCGTCGCTGCACGACCCGCATTTCGCCCGCTCGGTCGCGCTGGTCTGCCAGCACGACGGCGACGGCGCGATGGGCGTGGTGGTCAACCGCGCCTCCGAATACACCCTCGGCGAGGTGCTGCAGCAGATGGGCATCGCCAGCGACAGCGACGCCCTGCAATCGCAGGTCGTGCTGGCCGGCGGGCCGGTGCATCCGGAACGCGGCTTCGTCCTGCACGACGGCGGCCACGAATGGGATTCCTCGCTGGCGGTCGGCGGCGGGCTGTACCTGACCACCTCGCGCGACGTGCTGGAGGCGATGGCGCGCGGCGACGGCCCGGCGCAGGCGGTGGTTGCGCTCGGTTGCGCCGGCTGGGGCGCGGGCCAGCTGGAACAGGAACTGGTCGACGACAGCTGGCTGATGGTGCCGAACCGCCGCGAGGTGCTGTTCGAGCTGCCGCTGGAGCAGCGTTGGCAGGCCGCGGCCGGCAGCATCGGCGTGGACCTGGTCAATTACGCCAGCCACAGCGGGCACGCATGAGCGAATCCGTCGCCCAGGCGATCCGTGCGGATGGCACGGTGCTCGGTTTCGACGTGGGCGCGCGCCGGATCGGCGTGGCGGTGGGCAGTGCGCTGGGCAGCGGCGCGCGCGCCGTGGCAGTAGTGGACGTGCATCCCGCCGGCCCCGACTGGAACCGGATCGAAGCGCTGCGCCGCGAATGGCGGCCGGATGGCCTGGTGGTCGGCGATCCGATGGGCCTGGACGGCGGCGACCAGCCGATCCGCAAGTTCGCCCAGGCCTTCGCCCGCGAGTTGCGCGAGCGCACCGGGCTGCCGGTGGCGATGGTCGACGAACGCAACAGTTCGCAGGAGGCCGCGCGCCGCTTCGCCGAGGATCGCGCGGACGGCAAGCGCAAGCGTCGCGATGCCGAATTATTGGACGCGGTGGCGGCGGCGATCATCGTCGAACGCTGGATCGCCGCGCCGCAGGATGCAACGGTGATCCCATGACGACGACGCGGCAATTCGACGGCGGCAAATTGCGCCATCTGCTCACGCTTGACGGCCTGCCGCGCGCGACGCTCGAACGCCTGCTGGTGCGCGCGCAGGAACTGACGGCGGACGCCTACGGCGGCACCGCGCAGCGCGCCGCGCTGGCGGGCAAGGCGGTCTGCACGCTGTTCTTCGAGCCATCCACGCGCACCCGTTCCAGTTTCTCGCTGGCGGCGCAGCGGCTCGGCGCCGACCTGCTGAATTTCGATGCGTCGACCGCATCGACCACCAAGGGCGAGGCCGACCTCGACACGCTGAAGACGCTGGAAGCGATGGGCGTGCACGCCTTCGTGGTGCGTCACAAGCGCGACGGCGCGGTCGCCGAACTGGCGGATGCAGCGCAGCCGGGCACGGTGCTGCTCAACGCCGGCGACGGCCGCAGCAACCATCCCACCCAGGGCCTGCTCGACATGCTGACCCTGCGCCAGGCCAAGGGCGACGATTTCTCGAAGCTCAAGGTGGTGATCGTCGGCGACGTGAAGCATTCGCGGGTGGCGCGTTCCGACCTGCACGCATTGCGCGCGCTGGGTTGTGGCGAGATCCGCGTCTGCGGCCCGGCGTCGCTGCTGCCGGACGACGGTACGCTGGACGGTTGCATCGTCGGCGATGATTTCGACGCGATGATCGAAGGGGTGGACGCGGCGATGATGCTGCGCCTGCAACGCGAACGCATGGCCGAAGGCCTGGTGGCCTCGCTGGAGGATTACCACCGCGACTACGGCCTCGATGCGGCGCGCCTGCGCCGCGCGTCGCCGGATGCGATCGTGATGCATCCGGGGCCGATGAACCGCGGCATCGAGATCACCAGCGAAGTCGCCGACGGCGCGCAGTCGCGGGTGTTGCGCCAGGTCGCCAACGGGGTGGCGGTGCGGATGGCGGTGCTGGAAGCCTTGCTCGGCTGATCCGGCTCAGCGCTTCTGCGCGAACAGCCAGGTCCAGAACTCCGGCGTCTGCGAATACGCCGGGTCCCAGCTGTTGTGGTTGGCATCCGGGAATTCGGTGTAGCGCGCATCCGGCGCGTTCGTGGCGCGGAACGCCGCGATCAATCGACGGTCGTCCTCGGGCGGGACCAGGTCGTCCTTCGCGCCGTGGAAGATCCATACCGGAACCTTGCGCAGGCGTTGCGCGATGGCCGCATACGGATCGGCTTCGCGGGCGACCGCGGCGACGAACAGGGTGTCGCGTTCTTCGCGCGGTTGCTTGACCGCGCCGCAGACCGGCGCGAGCGCGGCGAAGCGATCGGGTGCGCGCAGGGCGACATCCCACACGCCATAACCGCCCATCGACAGCCCGCTGAGATAGGTGCGCGCCGCATCGCCGTGGAATTCGCGGCTGGCGGCATCGAGCGTGGCGAACACGAGGTCGAGGTTGCCGCTCCACTCGCTGTTCTCCGGCGCTTGCGGGAACACCACGATGGCGGGGAAGGTGTCCCGGTGCGCACGGATGTACGGACCGATGCCGACTGCGGTCGGTTTCGCGCCATCGTCGCCGCGTTCGCCGGAGCCGTGCAGGAACACGATCACCGGCGGCTTGCGACCGCCGGCCTTGGTGGCGGGCACGAACACCTGGTAGCGATGGGGTGCACCATCGATGTCGAGGCTGCGTTCGACGAAGGCCCCGCTGGCGCGATCCGGCAGGGTCATGCAGGCGGACAGCAGCAGGCTGGCGAATGCCGCCGACAGGGCCGCGAAGAACCTCGGTTGCGCCTGCATCGCGTGACTCCGTGACCGGTGGCCTGCATTAGCGCACCGCGCCCGGATCAGCGCAACAGCACCAGTGTCGCCAGCCCGAGGAAGGTCAGGAAGCCCATCACGTCGGTGATGGTGGTCAGGATCACGCCGCCGGCGAGTGCCGGATCGAAGCCCATGCGCTTCAGCGTGACCGGCACGAACACGCCGCCGAGTGCGGCGAAACAGAGGTTGCAGGTCAATGCGATCGCGATCACCGCCGCCAGCGCCGGGCTGCGGAACCACAGCAGCACCACGATGCCGAGCACCGCGCCCAGGGCCAGGCCGTTGATCAGCGCCACCCGCACTTCCTTCCACACCAGGGTCGGCACGTTGGACGCGCCGATCTGGCCCAGCGCCAGGCCGCGCACCATCAGCGCCAGCACCTGGGTGCCGGCGTTGCCGCCCATCCCGGCGACGATCGGCATCAGCACCGCCAGCGCGGCCAGCTTCTCGATCGAACCGGCGAAGCGGTCCACCACCGATGCCGCCAGGAACGCGGTGCCCAGGTTCACGCCCAGCCAGATCAGGCGGTTGCGGAACGCGCGCCGCACCGGCGAGAACAGGTCCTCGTCCTCGTCCAGGCCGGCCGCGCCGAGGGCCTGGTGCTCGGCCTGCTCGCGGATGATGTCGACCACGTCGTCGATGGTGATGCGGCCGAGCAGGATGTTGTTGTCGTCGACGACCGGCGCGGAAATCCAGTCGTGGTCGGAGAACTGGCGCGCGACCATCTCCGAAGTCTCGTCGACGCCGATCGCGGGCTGCTCGTCGTCGAGCAGGCGGTTGATCGGGGTCGAGGGCTCGTGGGTGAGCAGCGCCTGCAGGGCGATGCGGCCGAGGTACTGGTGGCGCTTGCTGACCACGTAGATGTGGTCGGTGTGCTCGGGCAGTTCGCCGCGCAGGCGCAGGTAGCGCAGCACCACGTCCACCGTGGTGTCGGCGCGCACCGTCACCACGTCCGGGTTCATCAGGCGGCCGGCGCTGTCCTCGTCGTACGACAGCACTTGTTCGAGGCGCTCGCGGTTCTCGCGGTCCATCGACTTCAGGACTTCGTCGATCACCGTGTCCGGCAGGTCCTCGACCAGGTCGGCGAGATCGTCGATGTCGAGGTCCTCGACCGCGGCGACCAGCTCGTCCGGATCCATGTCCGCGATCAGGCCTTCGCGCACCTCGTCGCCGACATGCACCAGCACCTCGCCGTCGTCCTCGGGATCGACCAGGCCCCACACCACGGTGCGCTTGCCCGGCGGCAGCGATTCCAGCAGGTTGCCGATCTCCGCGGGCGACAGCGTGTTGACCAGCCGCCGCACCGGGCCCAGACGGCCGCTGTCGAGCGCGTCCGAAAGCAGACGCAGCTGGCGCGCGGTCTTGTCGTGGCGGACGGCTTCGGCCATGGCAGGCTTCCGAAGTGCGGTGGGGAACGTCGCACCACGGGGGCGCGGCCGGCTCAGGTGTTCATAGTCCGCGCATTATCGCCTGCGCGGCGATGGATGCCCACCCCGTGCGCCGGTCAAGGCATCGCTTGCGTATTCGCCGACAGCCAGCGTTCGATGCCGGCGCGGTCGCGGGCCCGCAGCAGCGCCCGGGCTTCGTTGCGCAAGCCGGACAGGTCGCAGCTGCGGATCGCGCGCCGCACTTCAAGCAGCGTGGCCGGGTGCAGGCTGAGTTCGGTCAGGCCGAGCGCGAGCAGCAGCGGCACGAAGGCGGCATCGCCGGCGATTTCCCCGCAGACCGCCACCGGCCGCCCGCGCCGTTGCGCGATGCGCACCACGTCGCGCAGCAGGCGCAGCAAGGCGGGATGCAGCGGCGTGTACAACTCGCCCAGCGCCTCGTTGTTGCGGTCGGCGGCGAGCAGGTACTGCACCAGGTCGTTGGTGCCGATGGAAAGGAAATCGCAGGCGCCGATGAAGCCCGACAACGACAGCGCCGCCGACGGCACCTCGATCATCGCGCCCAGCGGCAGTTGCGCGGCCACCTCGTGGCCCTCGCGACGCACTTCGGCCAGCGCCGTGCGCAGCATCGCGCGCACCGTGCGCATCTCCTCGGCGCCGCTGATCATCGGCACCAGCACGCGCACCGGGCCATAGCCGGACGCGCGCGCGATCGCCCGCAGCTGCGTGTGCAGCAGGCCGTCGCGGGCCAGCGACAGGCGCACGCCGCGCAGGCCGAGCGCGGGGTTGGGTTCGTCGCGCAATGCGAGGCCGGTCTTGTCGGCCTTGTCGGCGCCGAGGTCGAGGGTGCGGATGGTCACCGTGCGCCCGGTCATGCCGAGCACGGCATCGCGGTAGGCGCGGAACTGGGTGTCCTCGTCCGGGATCTCGCGGCTGCCCATGAACAGGAATTCGGTGCGGTACAGGCCCACGCCGGCCGCGCCCAGCGCATGCGCCTCGGCCACGTCCTCGCGCGATTCCGCGTTCGCCCACAGCTTGATGTCGGTGCCGTCCAGGGTGCGGCTGGGCTCGCGGCGCAGGCGGTTGAGCTGCTTGCGCTCGCGCTTGGCCTCGTCGCTGCGCTGTCGGTGCGCGCGCAGGTCGTCGGCATCCGGCTCCAGCACCACCAGGCCGGTGCCGCCGTCGATCACCAGCACGTCGCCGTCGTTGACCTTCAGCAAGGCCTGCGCGGCGCCGACCACCAGCGGCAGGTGCAGGCTGCGGGCCAGGATCGCGCTGTGCGAGAGCGCGCTGCCGGCGGCGGTGACCACGCCCACCACGCCCTGCGCCTGCAGCTGCGCGAGTTCGGTCGGGGCGATGTTGTCGGTGACCAGGATCTCGCCGGCGACGCCCTGCAGTTCGGCCTCGCTGCGGTGCAGGGCGGCATGCAGGCGGCCGATCACCTGGTCGATGTCGTCGATGCGGCTGCGCAGGTAGGCATCGTCGATGCCGTCGAACACGGCGGCGATGCGGTCGCGTTGCAGGCGCAGGGCGTAGTCGGCGGAATACAGGCCGGTGCGGATCAGGCTGTCGATGCCCTGCAGCAGCTCGGGATCGTCCAGCAGCAGCGCATGCAGGTCGAGGAATTCGCCGACTTCGTGGGCCAGCGCGCCGTGCAGGCGTTCGCGCAGGGCGCGCATTTCCTCGCGCACGGTTTCCACTGCGGCATGGATGCGTTCGAGCTCGGCCTCGACTTCGTCGGCCGCGATGCGGGTCTCGGCGACGTCGAGTGCGTGCGGCAGGCGGACGCGTGCCCGTCCGAGTGCGCTGCCGCGGGCGGCGGCGGTGCCGGACAGGACGTGCCGCGTCATCAGCTGTCCTCGTCGAAACGGCGTTCGAACAGCGCCGCAACCGCGTCGGCGGCGGCCTGTTCGTCTTCGCCATCCACCCGCAGCACCACGGTGGAACCGGTGCCGGCGGCGAGCAGCATCACGCCCATGATGCTCTTGGCGTTGACCTCGCGGCCGCGCGCTTCCAGCGTGGCCTGGCAGCGGAAGGTGGACAGCAGCTGCACCAGCTTGGCGGTGGCGCGCGCGTGCAAGCCGAGGCGGTTGATGATGGTCAGGTCGCGCTGGATCACGGCATGGCCCTCATGGCGGTCGGCGGCGGCATGGTCATGTCATGCGTCATCGGTGATGGCCCCGTTGCGCGCGCCGGCGGCGGCGACCGCCGGCAATTCGTCGAGGTCGAGGTCGGCATAGTTCATCACCCGCAGCAGCATCGGCAGGCTCAGCGCGGACACCCGGCGCACCGGGGTGCCGAGGCGGGCGAGGCGGGCGGCGATGTTGCTGGGCGTGGCGCCGTACAGGTCGGTCAGCACCAGCACGCCCTGGCCGCCGTCGACCCGGCGCAACGCGGCGCTGGCCCGCGGCAGCAAGGCGTCGATGTCGCCGTCGAACGGCACCTCGAAGGCCTCGGACGCCAGCGGCAGCTTGCGCAGCAGGCGGGTGGCCACCGCGAGCAACGCGTTGCCGATGCCTTCATGGGTGACGAGCAGGATGCCGACGGACATGCCTGCAAGTTAACAGACGGGTACGACGCTGCGGAAGCGCCGCTAGTCCAATTCGCGGTGGTGCACGGCCACTTCCGCCCAGCCGGTTTCGCGGCAGTGCCGGGCCAGGCGTTCGGCCAGGTACACGGAACGATGGCGGCCGCCGCTGCAGCCGAAGGCGACGGTCACGTAGCTGCGGGTTTCCGAACGCAGCTTGGGCAGCCAGGCGTCGAGGAAGCCCTGCACCTGCGCCACGTAGGCCGCGACTTCCGCCTGCGCCTCCAGGTAGTCGCGGACGCCGGCATCGCGGCCGGACAGCGGCCGCAGGCGCGCATCCCAGTGCGGATTGGGCAGCACCCGCGCATCGAACACGAAATCGGCTTCCGGCGGCAGCCCGCGCCGGTAGGCGAACGACTCGAACAGCAGGGACAGTCCGGCGCCGCTGAGCCCGTACTGGGTCAGGATGTGGCGGCGCATCTGGTGGATGTTGAGGTCGCTGGTGTCGAGCACGTGGTCGGCGATCCGGCGCAACGGCTTCAGCGCCTGCCGCTCCAGCGAGATCGCGTCGGCCAGCACCAGGCCGAGGTGGCTGAGCGGATGCCGGCGGCGGGTGTCCGCGTAGCGGCGCAGCAGCACGTCGTCGCGGGTATCGAAGAACAGCAGTTTCGGGTCGAGGCCCTGTGCCCCGACCTGCGACAGCGCCTCGGGCACGTCGGCGAGGTCGCCCAGGCTGCGCGCGTCGATCCCGACCGCGATCTTCTCCGGCGCATTGTCGCCGGCCAGGATGCGGCGCACGAATTCCGGCAACAGTTCCGCCGGCAGGTTGTCGACGCAGTAGTAGCCGAGATCCTCGAAGGTGTTCAGCGCCACCGACTTGCCGGAGCCGGACATGCCGCTGACGATGACCAGCGGCGGCGCGGCATTGGCCTGCGCGGTCACTGCGAACGCTCCAGGAAATGGCTATGGCGGGCCATGAACGCCGCGGCCGGATCCACGCCCTTGCTGCGCAGCAGGTGCATGCGGGTGGCCGCTTCGGTCAGCACCGCGAGGTTGCGGCCGGCCATCACCGGCAGGGTGATCATCGGCACGTCGAGGTCGAGCAGGCGGCGGCTGCCGATGTCGCCGGTCAGGCGTTCCATCCCGCCGGGCTTGGCCTCCAGCGACGGCTTGCTGAGGTGCACGATCATGCGCAGGTACTTGTTCCGCTTGACCGCGGTGTCGCCGAACATCTGGCGGATGTTGAGCACGCCCAGCCCGCGCAGCTCCAGCATGTCCTGCAGCAGTTCCGGGCAGGCGCCGTCGAGCACGTCGGGGGCGATCTGGGTGAACTCGGGCGCGTCGTCGGCGACCAGCCGGTGCCCGCGCGTCACCAGTTCCAGCGCGAGTTCGCTCTTGCCGGAGCCGGATTCGCCGGTGATCAGCACGCCGATCGAATAGATCTCCATGAACACGCCGTGCAGGGTGACCCGCGGCGCCAGCGTGCGCGCCAGCTTGTACTGCAGGTGGTTGAGCAGTTCGTGCCCGCGCCGCGGCGAACTCCACAGCGGGGTATCGCTTTCCTCGGCGGCGATGCGCAGGTCTTCCGGGCACGACTGGTTCTTGCTGATCACCACCGCCAGCGGACGGAAGTCGATGATCTTCTGGATCGTTTCCCAGCGCTGGCGCGAATCCAGCCCGTCCAGCCAGGCGAGTTCCTCGGTACCGAGGATCTGCACCTTGTTCGGATAGATGATGTTGAGGTAGCCGGCCAGCGACGGGCGCCGCGCCACGGTTTCCACCGCCTCCAGCACGCGCGCGGAGGCGCTGCGCTGGCCCGCGAGCCAGCGCAGCTCCAGGCGCTCGGATTGCTGTTCGAACAGTTCCGCGGCGGTGATGCGGGCGGCGTTCACGTGGTGGGCCTGCGCCGCGGCTGCAAGGGTCAGCCGAGCACGCCGCTCTGGGCGATGCCCTCGCCGCGATGGTGGTCGACCATGCGTTCCTTCTGCTTCATCAGCAGGCGGTCGAGCTTGTCGGCCAGCAGGTCGATGGCGGCGTACATGTCCTGGCCGTTGGCGTCGGCGTGCAGGGTGCGGCCGGACAGGTTCATGGTGGCTTCGGCCTTGTGCTCCGGCTTGTCCAGGCCCAGCTGCACGCGGATCTGGCAAGGGTGCTCGAAATGCCGCGCGAGTCGTTCGAAGCGGGTTTCCACGTAGTCGCGCAGGGCCGGGGTGACGTCGATCTGCTGGCCATGGGTTTCGATTTGCATCTGGACCTCCTTCTACGTGTGTGCTCCCTGAGCGGAGCGGGCTTGTTGCGATTGCTAGCCGATCCGCACGCGTTCGTGCGAGGCGGGGATATGCAGGGCTTCACGATACTTCGCGACGGTGCGCCGCGCCACCGGCACGCCGCCGGATTTCAGGGTGTCGGCGAGGCGCGCATCGGACAGCGGCTTGCGCGGATCCTCGGCCTCGACCAGCTTGCGGATCATGTCCTGGATCGCGGTGCTGGACGCGCTGCCGCCGCCTTCGGTCTCGATCCCGGAGGCGAAGAAATCGCGCAGCGGGATGGTGCCGCGCGGCGTGCGCACGTACTTGCGGGCGATCGCGCGCGAGACCGTGGATTCGTGCAGGCCGAGTTCGGTCGCGATGCTGCGCAGGGTCAACGGATGCAGGGCCTGCGCGCCGAATTCGAGGAAGCCGGCCTGTTCGCGCACCAGGCAACGGACCACGCGGAGCAGGGTGTCCGCGCGCGACTCCAGGCCCTTCAGCAGCCAGCGCGCCTCCTGCAGGCGGCCGCGCAGGTAGTCCGCGTCTGCGGCGCCGGCGTGGCGGATCATCTGTTCGTAGTCGCGCTGGATGGTGATGCGCGGGGTCGCGCCGGCGGCCAATGCCACCCGCCACAGCCCCTGCTGGCGCCAGATCACGCAATCCGGCGTCACGTAGGTGCCGGCCGGCAATTCGCCGTGCTGCGCGCCGGGACGCGGGTCCAGGCTGCGCAGCAATTGCACGGCTTCCTCGGCTTCGTCGCGCCTGCAATCGAGCTCGTGGCAGAGGCCGTCGATGCCGATCTTCGGCAGCCGCGCCAACGTGCCGGCGGTCACCGCCATCGCCAGCCCGCGGCCCGGGGTGTCCTCGGCGAGCGCGCGCAATTGCAGGCGCAGGCATTCGCCCAGGTCGCGCGCGCCGACCCCGACCGGGTCGAATTGCTGGATCCGATGCAGCACCTGCAGCACCTCATCGAGGCTGGCATCGATCTCCGGCCGCAGGCCGGCGCAGATCGCATCGAGCCCGTCGCGCAGGTAGCCGTCCTCGTCGATGGCGTCGACCAGGGCCACGCCGATGCCGAGGTCGCGCTGGCTGAAGTGGCCGAGGTGCAATTGCCACAGCAGGTGGTCGCGCAGGGTTTCCGCCCCTGCCGCTCGCTCGCCGGGGCCGGCGAAATCGTCCTCGCCATCGGAGGCGGGGCCGATCCGTTCCTGCCAGGGTTCGCCTTCGCGATCCCAGTGTTCGTCGGCGCGCTCGTCCGCGTGTTCGCGCTCGTGCACGGAGGCATCCGGGATGCCGTCGGCATCGCGCACTTCGTGGGCGTCCGCGGGGCCGGCCTCGCCGGCTTCGGCCCAGTCCAGCAGCGGGTTGCTGGCCACCGCCTCGGCGATCTCGGCCTCGAGCTCGACGGTGGACAGCTGCAACAGCCGGATCGCCTGACGCAGTTGCGGCGTCAGGATCAGTTGCTGGTGCAGCCCGGGGGATAGGCGCGGCTTCATCCGCGCTCAGGATATATCCGGATGCCGATAAAAAACCGTTATCGGCGCGCGACGCGCGAAACGGCCGGGCATGCCGCGGCGCTCAGAGCCGGAAGGTGTCGCCCAGGTAGACCCGGCGCACGTCCGGGTTCTCCAGCAGCGCATCCGGTGCGCCCTGCGCCAGCACCGCGCCGTCGGCGAGGATGTAGGCGCGGTCGCAGATGCCCAGGGTCTCGCGGACGTTGTGGTCGGTGATCAGCACGCCGATCCCGCGGTCCTTGAGGTGGGTGACGATGCGCTGGATCTCGTTGACCGAGATCGGGTCGACGCCGGCGAAGGGTTCGTCGAGCAGGATCATGCGCGGCTTGCCCGCGAGTGCGCGGGCGATCTCCACCCGCCGCCGTTCGCCGCCGGACAGGCTGGCGCCGAGCTGCTCGGCGACATGGCCGATCTGCAGTTCGTCGAGCAGCCCTTCCAGCTCGCGTTCGCGGCCGTCGTCGTCGAGGTCTTCGCGCAGTTCCAGCACCAGCCTGATGTTGTCGGCCACGCTGAGCTTGCGGAACACCGAGGGTTCCTGCGGCAGGTAGCCGACCCCGCGCTTGGCGCGCGCGTACATCGGCTCGTCGGTGATGTCGGTGCCGTCCAGCACGATGCTGCCGGCATCGGCCGGCACCAGGCCGACGATCATGTAGAAGCAGGTGGTCTTGCCGGCGCCGTTGGGGCCGAGCAGGCCGACCACTTCGCCGGCCTCCAGGGTCAGGCCGAAATCGCGGACGACCTCGCGCGACTTGTAGCGCTTGCGCAGGCCCTGGGCGACCAGCATCAGTTCGAACCCTTGGCCGGGGCCGGCTGCGCCTGCGCCGGCTTCGCTTGGGCGCTCTTCGGCAGGATCCGCATCTTGACCCGGCCGTTGCCGCTGCCGCCGCTTTCGACCTGGTTGGTCTTCATGTTGTAGACCACCCGCTGGCCGTTGAGGGTGCCGCGCAGCTGGCGGATCTCGACGTTGCCGGTGAACACCACCACTTCGGTCTTGAGGTCGTAGTCGATGTTGCTGGCGGTGGCGTTGATCTGGTTGCCGTCGTCCAGGGTCTGGCGCAGGGTCACGCCGCCGCTGAGCAGGGCGCGGCTGGGATCGCCGCCGCTCTGTTCGATGATGGCCTTGGCCGCGACGATGCTCAGGCTGCCCTGGGTCATGGTCACGTTGCCGGTCAGGGTGCAGCTGTCGTTGGCGCCGAGGCTGCAGGTGCTGTGCGCGGCCTCGATGTCCATCGGCTGGTTGCGGTCGGAAGTGCGCGCGCCGGCGCCGGCCGCGAAGGCGGCAGCGAACAGGGCCAGCACGGCGGCCGCGAGCTCAGCGGGGCGTCGGGACATATCGGGTGTGCACGTCGGAGAGGAGGGAGACCTGCTGGCGATCGAAATCCGCCTGCAGGCCGCGGCCGCGCATTGTAAGGCCGGGGCGGGTGATGGTGACCGCGGCCGGCGAGCTTGCGCGGTTCTCGCTGGGGAAAAGGTTCAGCTGTTCGGTCTCGATCCGGGTCGGCGGCGGCACCTGCGCCGGGCTGGTGGCGATCACCCGGCCGCGCAGCTGCAACTGCTTGCCGTCGTCCGGCACCAGCCCGCGCTGCGCGCGCACGTCCCAGTAGGCGCCGTTGCGGTCCGGCACCAGGAACAGCGGCGTTTCCAGGCTCATCGACTTGGCGCCCGGGTCGCGCTGCAGGCGCGGGCCGCGCAGGGTGAAGGATTCCTTGCCCTGCGAATCCAGCGAGACGAGTTCGTAGTCGTGCAGCACGTAGTCCGAACGCGTCGTTGCGGTGCTCTGCGCGCCAGCGCCGGAGAAGGTCCAGACCGACCATCCGCAGGCGATGGCGGCAAGCAGGAGGACCAGGGTGAGGCCGGTGCGCCAGCTCATCGCGGAGCCCATCAGGGATGCTCCCCATGGGCCAGGATCGCCTCGACCCTGCCCTGCGCCTGCAACAACAGGTCGCAGGCGTCGCGCGCCGCGCCTTCGCCGCCGTTGCGCGGGGTGACCCAGTGCACGGCCGGCAGCACCCAATGGTGCGCATTGGCCGGCGCGATGGCCAGGCCGACGCCGCGCAGGGTCGCCAGGTCCGGCAGGTCGTCGCCCATGAACGCGACCTCGTCCATGCCGATGCCCATCTCGCCGGCGATGCGCTGCATGCAGGCCAGCTTGCTGCGCTCGCCGGTGTGGACGTGCGGAACCTGCAGTTCGCGGCCGCGCCGTTCCACCACCGGGCTGATCCGCGCGGTGACCAGCGCGATCACGATGCCGGCATGGCGGAGCAGGGTGAAGCCCATGCCGTCCTGCACGTGGAAGCCCTTGGCCTCGTTGCCGTCGGTGCCGTAATCGAGCCGCGCGTCGGTCAGGGTGCCGTCGACATCGAAGCCGATCAGCTTGATCTTCGCCGCGCGTTCGAGCACTTCGGCCGGATAGGTCGGCATCGTCATCAGACCACCCGCGCGCGTAGCAGGTCGTGGATGTTCAGCGCGCCGACGACCCGGCGATCCGCGTCGAGCACCAGCAGCGCATTGATCTTGTGCGCTTCCATCAGCTGCGCGGCTTCCACCGCCAGCGCATCGGCATCGATGGTGCGCGGGGCGCGGGTCATGACCGCATCGATGCGGGTGCTGCGCAGGTCGATCGCGTCGTCGTCCAGGCTGCGGCGCAGGTCGCCGTCGGTGTACAGGCCGAGCAGGCGGCCGTCGCCGTCGACGATCGCGGTCATGCCCAGCCGCTTGCGGCTCATCTCGACCAGCGCTTCGCTGATGCTGGCCTCGGGGCCGATCCGCGGCACGTCGTCGCCGGCATGCATCACGTCGGTGATGTGCAGCAGCAGGCGGCGGCCGAGCGCGCCGGCCGGGTGCGAGCGGGCGAAGTCCTCGCTGGTGAAGCCGCGGGCTTCCAGCAAGGCGACCGCCAGCGCATCGCCCATCGCCAGGCTGGCGGTGGTGCTGGAGGTCGGCGCCAGCGCCAGCGGGCAGGCCTCGGCCGGCACGCTGACGTCGAGGTGGATGTCGGCTTCGCGAGCGAGGGTGGAGTGTTCGCGGCCGGTCATCGCGATGATCGCGTTGCCCTGCCGCTTCAACGCCGGCAACAGGGTCAGCAATTCGTCGCTTTCGCCGGAATAGGACAGCGCCAGCACGATGTCGGCGTCCGTCACCATGCCGAGATCGCCGTGCGCGGCCTCGCCCGGGTGCACGTAGAACGCCGGGGTGCCGGTCGACGCCAGGGTCGCGGCGATCTTGCGCGCCACGTGGCCGGACTTGCCCATGCCGGAGCAGACCACCCGGCCGCGGCAGGCCAGGATCGCCCGGCAGGCGGCGCTGAACGCGCCATCGATCCGCGCGGCGACCGCGGACAGGCCGTCGCGTTCGATCTCGAACACGCGCTGGCCGCTGGCGGCGAAGTCGAAATCGCTGGCGGGCAAGGCTTGGGGCACGAGGCGTCTTTTCCGGGAATGTTCGTTAGACTGGCTCATTCAGTTTACGCGAGTCCGCCTGCCCGCCCATGAACGCCGACACCATCCGCCAGATGATCGAAACCGGCCTGCCCGGCGCCCGCGCCGAGGTGCAGGGCGACGATGGCGTCCACTTCGAGGCCACCGTGGTCTGCGCGGCGTTCGCCGGCAAGCTGCCGCTGGCCAGGCACCGGATGGTCTACGCCACCCTGGGCGAGAAGATGGGCGGCGAGATCCATGCCCTGCAGTTGCGTACCCAAACCCCGGAAGAGGCGGCCGCCTGATGCAGAAGATCCTCGTCACCGGCGGCGCGCGCCTGACCGGCGAAGTCCGCATTTCCGGCGCCAAGAACGCGGTGCTGCCGATCCTGTGCGCCACCTTGCTGGCCGACGCGCCGGTGCGGATCACCAACGTGCCGCGCCTGCACGACGTGCTGACCACCGCCAAGCTGCTGGCCGGCCTGGGCGCAGGCGTGCAGCACGAAGGCGACGCGATGACCGTCGATCCGCGCAGCGTTGACAGCCATGTCGCGCCGTACGAACTGGTGAAGACCATGCGCGCCTCGGTGCTGGTGCTGGGTCCGCTGCTGGCGAAATACGGCGATGCCGAGGTCTCGCTGCCGGGCGGCTGCGCGATCGGTTCGCGGCCGGTCGACCTGCACATCAAGGGCCTGCAGGCGCTGGGCGCGGAGATCACGGTCGACCACGGCTTCATCAAGGCGCGGGTCGACGGCCGCCTGAAAGGCGCGCGCCATGTGTTCGAGATGGTCAGCGTCGGCGCCACCGAGAACGTGCTGATGGCCGCGGCACTGGCGGAAGGCACCACCGTGCTCGAGAACGCGGCGATGGAGCCGGAGATCGTCGACCTGGCCGAATGCCTGGTCGCGATGGGCGCGAAAATCGAAGGCGCGGGCACCCACAAGATCACCATCGAGGGCGTGGAGAAGCTGCATGGCTGCGACCATGCCGTGGTCGCCGACCGCATCGAGACCGGCACCTTCCTGGTCGCCGCGGCGATGACCGGCGGCCGCGTCACCGCCACCCATGCGCGCCCGGACACGCTGGACGCGGTACTGGACAAGCTTCGCGAAGCGGGCGCCACGATCGACATCGACGGCGACCGCATCACCCTCGACATGCACGGCAAGCGTCCGCGTGCGGTCAACATCACCACCGCGCCGCACCCGGCCTTCCCGACCGACATGCAGGCGCAGTTCATGGCGATGAACTGCATCGCCGACGGCGTGGGCGTGATCAACGAAACGATCTTCGAGAACCGTTTCATGCACGTGAACGAGCTGCTGCGCCTGGGTGCGGACATCCGCGTCGACGGGCATACCGCGGTGGTGCGCGGTGTCGCGCAACTCAGCGGCGCGCCGGTGATGGCGACCGACCTGCGCGCCTCGGCCTCGCTGATCCTGGCCGGGCTGGTGGCCGATGGCGATACCGCCATCGACCGCATCTACCACCTCGACCGCGGCTACGAGAACATCGAGGCCAAGCTGTCGGCATTGGGCGCGAGCATCCGCCGGGTCGATTGACCGTTTCCCGCGCGCAACAAAAAAGCCCCGCGTTGGCGGGGCTTTTTGTTGTTGCTGCGCGCGCTGCTATCGCTCAACGCACCGATTTCAGCACCAGGTCCAGTTCGTCCTTGCCGTCCTTCTGCTGCAGGATGCGTGCCGGCACCGGATAGCCGTCGACCACCCACACGGTCACCTGCTTGTTCTCGCTGGTGCGGCTCACCTTGGTCGCACTGCGCGGTTTGCCGGCGACGGTGACCGTGTCCTTGCCCAGGTTCTGGTAGTTCTGCTGGCGGACCACGCCGTTGTCGACCATGCGGTAGTTGAGCGGCTTGCCGGCGGCCACGTCGCGGACGATGGCCAGGTTGAGCAGCATCGCGTCGAGGTCGCCGTCCTGCAGCTTGACCGGGCCGGCACGGTCGGCCTTGACGTCGCCGCTCCAGCGCGCCTCGCCCTTGCTCCAGTCGTAGCTGGCGTTCTTCTGCGATTTCTTGAACACCATCTGGGTGTAGTCGTTGCCGGACAGCGGGCGCCAGTTGCCGCCGTGATCCTCGAACACGGTGGTCTGGCGCAGGGTCGCGATCGGGCTGTTCACGCTGAGCACGTAGTTCCAGCGGTCGCCGCCGGCCGCGGCCAGGGTCATCTGCGCGTCTGCGGAGATGGTGCCCTTGACGTTCGCCTGGTAGTCGGCCGTGAACGGCTTGACCGCCCATGCCGGCGACGCGGCGAGCAGGAGGCTGAGCAATGCGGTGGCGGGGAAGGGTTTCATGCGCAAATACTTGAATGCGAAGGGATATGGCCACGCTGGGTCATGCGGGGGCGAACTCTAGCCGCAGCGGCGTAAACAAGGGCTGACCATCCAGTGTTGCCTGACCGGCCTGTTCAGCTATGCGGCCGGCAGCGGCCATTTGCAAGACCGCCAGCAGCAAGGGATGTTCGACCTGCAGCACCCGCGCGGCGAGCGATTCCGCGCTGTCGCCGGCCAGCACCGGCAGCGGCGCCTGCGCGATCACCGCGCCCGCATCCAGTTCCGGGATCACGAAATGCACGCTGGCGCCGTGTTCGCCATCGCCCGCCTGCAGCGCCCGCGCATGGGTGTGCAGGCCCTTGTGCCTGGGCAGCAGCGATGGATGGATGTTGAGCAGCCGGCCGCGGAAGCGCTGGACGAAGGCGTCGCCGAGGATCCGCATGTAACCGGCGCAGACCACCCAGTCGGGCCGCACCGCCGAGACCGCATCGGCCAATTCGGCGTCGAACGCGGCGCGCTCCGGGTAGGCCCTGGCCTTGCGCGCCCAGCGCAGCGGCTCGGGCACGCGTTGCAAGGCGGGCGCATCGGGCTTGTCGGAAAAGACGCCGACCAGCTCGGCATCCAGCGCGCGCGCCGCGATCGCATCGAGGATCGACTGCAGGTTGCTGCCGCGGCCCGAGGCGAGGACGGCGAGGCGGATGGTCATGTGTCCTTACCTTGCCGAGGTTCTCGATGCATCAGCGGCCAAGCCAGTATCGCGCCAATGGTCGCAAGCAGCATGTCCGCATGCGCATCCCACATGTCGCCCTGCTGGCCGTTGTAGGCCTCTGCGGCTCCGGGCGAGAGCGTCGATGCGACCAGCCATTCCAGCCACTCGTAGACCAGGCTGCTGCACATCACCAGCATCACCGCGAGCGCTCCGGCCTGCGCCGCGGCGAGTCGCGGCCAACGCTGCCCAAGCCAATGCCATGCCGGCGGCGCAAGGCAGAAACCGTAGGCGAAGTGGATCAGGCGGTCGAAGTGGTTGCGTTGCCAGCCGAAGGCTTCGGTCGGCGACCAGCCCGTGGCTGCCTGCAGCCAGGCATCGTAGGGAACATAGGAATACAGCCAGCGCGCGCCCACGCAATGCGCCACGATGAAAGCGCAGACCAGGGCGAAGTGCAGCGGCTGCAGCGGCCAGCGTCTGTCGTGCCACCACAGCCACGCCAGGCCAAGCACGGTCAGGCTGCTGTGCAGCGCCTGTTCGAGCGGCCAGCGCGGCGCGATCCAGCTTGCCGCGAACACGGCGAGGGTGAGCCCGAAGCAGACCCTTTTCGCGGCATGCATCCCGCTCAGCCGATGCGCAGTCGTTCGCCTTCGCCGGCGGGCACGACCTGGCCGATCCGCCAGTGCGCCAGGCCGAGGCGGTCGAGGTCGGCTTCGATCGCCGCAACGTCGCCGGGCGCCGCCATCAGCACGTAGCCGATGCCGCAGTTGAAGGTGCGCCACATTTCCTCGCGGGCCACGTTGCCTTCGCGCTGCAGCCAGTCGAACACCGCCGGCAGCGGCCACGACGAGGTGTCGATCTCGAGGCCGAACTCCTTCGGCACCACCCGGATGATCTTCTCCACCAGCGCGCCGCCGGTGACGTGGGCCATCGCGTGGATGTCGTGCCTGGCCAGCAGTTCCAGCACCGGCTTGACGTAGATGCGGGTGGGTTCCATCAACGCGTCGGCGAGTTTCACGCCGCCGAGGTCGAGGTCCAGGGGGTTGCCCGCGCGGGCCAGGATCTTGCGCACCAGCGAATAGCCATTGGAGTGCGGGCCGCTGGAGGCGATGCCGATCAGCACGTCGCCGGCGCGCACCTTGCTGCTGTCGATCAACTTCGACTTTTCCACCGCGCCGACGGTGAAGCCGGCCAGGTCGTATTCGCCTGGCGGGTACATGTCCGGCATCTCGGCGGTTTCGCCGCCGATCAGCGCGCAGCCGGCGATCTCGCAGCCCCTGGCGATGCCGGCGACCACGTCGACCGTGGTCTGCACGTCGAGCTTGCCGGTGGCGAAGTAGTCGAGGAAGAACAGCGGCTCGGCGCCCTGCACCAGCACATCGTTCACGCACATCGCCACCAGGTCCTGGCCGATGCTGTCGTGCCGGTTCAGCTGCTTGGCCAGGATCAGCTTGGTACCGACGCCATCGGTGCCGGACACCAGCACCGGCTCGCGGTAGCGGCCGGAGAGGTCGAACAGGCCGCCGAACAGGCCCACGCCGCCCAGCACTTCGGGGCGCATCGTGCGCCGCACCAGGGGTTTGATGCGCTCGACGACTTCGTTGCCCGCATCGATGTCGACGCCGGCATCGCGGTAGGTGAGGGGGGTGGACTGCGTCACGGGAGCCTCGGCGCGCTGGCGCGAACGCGCCTGGAAGACGCCCATTTTAACGTGACGACCGCCTTCACGTGGACGTGCCCGCGCCGCTGCGGCACCATTTCACCCGGGCCGGGCACATAGCCGGGCAAGGACGGGCGTGCTGATGCAAGGGATGCAGCGGAAATCCTGGGCGTGGATGCTGGCCAGCGTACTGCTGCTGTTCGGCGGCCTGGCCCATGCGCAGCGCATCGAAGGCGACCGCGCCGGCGCCAGCGGCCCGTACGAGGCCGAGGTGGCGGTGCGCAACCAGGCCGATGCCGAGCGCAATGCCGGTTTCGGCCGCGCGCTGGCGGCGGTGCTGGGCAAGGTCACCGGCGATCGCGGGGCGGCCCAGCGTCCCGGCGTGCGCGATGAACTCGGCAAGGCCAAGTCCTATGTGGCCGGCTACGACTACCGGCAGGACGAAGGCGTGGCGGCGAATGGCGCGCCGAGCTTCCAGACCACCCTGGTGGTGCGCTTCAAGCGCGACGACGTGGACCAGCTGATCCAGATGCTGGGCCTGCCGAACTGGCCGCAGCCGCGGCCGAAGCCGGTGCTGTGGCTGGCCATCAACGACGGCAGCGGCCCGCGGCTGGTCAGCCTGGCCCAGGTCAACGCCGCGCGCGCGATCCTCGACCAGGCCAAGGCGCGCGGCTTCGCGCTGGGCCTGCCCGGCGGCAATGCGGCGGAACAGGCCGCGACCGGCGCGATCTGGCGCGGCGACACCGCCGCCATCGCCGGGCTGTCGCGCAAGTACAGTCCGCCGATGCAGTTGATCGGCAAGCTGCAACGCGGTGCCGGCGGCTGGGTGGCGGACTGGACCTTCGTCGACAAGGGCAAGACCCTGTCCACCTGGCAGACCAAGCATGCCGATGCGCGGCGGGCGATGGCCGGCGGCGCCGACGGCGCGGCCGATGCCTTGTTCAGGCGCTATGCCAAGGCCGGCAGTGGCGGCCCCCCGGGGACCTTCCGGGTGCGCATCCTCGGCGTGGACGGTGCCGACGACTACATGCGCCTGATCGGCTACCTGGGCGACGTGTCCATCGTCAAGCGCGTGCGCCCGGTGCTGGCGCTGCCGGGCGAATTGCAGCTCGAGCTGGAGCTGGCCACGGGCATCTCCGGCTTCGCCAGGCTGGTCGATCGCGGCGACGTGCTGTCCACGGTCTCGACCGGCGGCGACAGCGACGACGAGGACGCAGGCAAGGATGGCGACCGGCCATCGGCGCCGCGCATCGCCACCTTCCGCATGGGCGGCTGACCGGCCATGGGCGACGAACGCGACCTTGCCACCATCGCCATGTTCTATCGCCGCCTGCAGTGGGCGGCGCTCGCCATTGCCGCACTCTCGCTGCTGTGGCTGCTGGCGCCGATCCTGAGCCCGTTCGTGTTCGCCGCCTTGCTGGGCTGGCTGGGCGATCCGCTGGTGGACCGGCTCGAACGCAAGGGTTACCGGCGCAACAACGCGGTGATCCTGGTGTTCAGCGCGATGAGCACGATCCTGCTGCTGGCGCTGATCGTGCTGGTGCCGTTGCTTGAACAGCAACTGGTCACCCTGGTCGAATCGCTGCCGGCCTACCGCGACTGGTTCGTCGGCACCGCGCTGCCCTGGTTCGAGCAGCGCACCGGTCTGTCCGTGCTGTACTGGCTCGATCCGGAACACCTGATCGAACTGGTGCGCGAGCACTGGCAGCGCGCCGGCGGCATCGCCGCGACCGCGCTCGGCTACGTCTCGCGTTCCGGCTTCGCCCTGCTCGGGATGCTGGCCAACATCGTGCTGCTGCCGGTGCTGGCGTTCTTCTTCCTGCGCGACTGGGACCTGCTGGTGGGGCGCGTGGGCGCGCTGATCCCGCGCGACTACTTCGAGACCGTGCGCAACCTGGCCAAGGAATCGGACGCGGTGCTCGGCGGTTTCCTGCGCGGGCAGTTGCTGGTGATGCTGATCCTCGGCGTGCTGTACGGCGTCGGGCTGTGGGCGGTCGGGCTCGACCTCGGCATCCTGATCGGCATCATCGGCGGCTTGCTGACCTTCGTGCCCTACCTCGGCCCGGCGACGGTGGTGGTGCTTGGCGGCATCGCCGCGCTGGCCCAGTTCGGCGACTGGCAGCACCTGGTCGGCGTGGCGGTGGTGTTCACCGTCGGCCAGGTGATCGAAAGCTACTGGCTGACGCCGAAACTGGTGGGCGACCGGATCGGCCTGCACCCGATGGCGGTGATCTTCTCGGTGCTCGCGGGCGGCCAGCTGTTCGGCTTCCTCGGCATGCTGCTGGCCTTGCCGGTGGCGGCGGTGGCCAACGTGCTGCTGCGCTACGCGCACGAGCGCTACACCCACAGCCGCCTGTACGCGGGCGAACATCCGACGATCGTGGCGGGCGGATCGGTGGGCGATGCGGCCGCGCCGCCGGCGCCGTCGCCGGATGGCGCTCCACCCGCGGCCTGAGCCGGCATGACCCCGCAGGACCGCCTCGGTCCGCAGTTGCCGCTGGCGCTGCGCTATCCGCCCGACCAGCGCTTCGAGACCTGGCGGGGCGCGCCGCTGGTGCTGGCGCAGTTGCGGGAACTCGCCGCCGGCGACCACCGCGATGCCCTCTACCTGCAGGGCGGGAGCGGCACCGGCAAGACCCATCTGCTGCTTGCCGCCTGCGCGGCCGCCGAAGCGGCGGGCCGGGATGCGAACTACCTGTCGCTGGCGCGCGTGCGCGGACGCGCGCGGGACGCCTTGCGTGGCGTCGAAGGGGCCGGCCTGGTGGCGCTGGACGAGCTCGACGCGATCGCCGGAAACCGCGAGGACGAAATCGCGCTGTTCGACCTGCACAACCGCGTGCGCGATGCCGGCATCGCCCTGGTCTATGCCGCGCGCGACGTGCCGGCCGGATTGCCGCTGCTGCTGCCGGACCTGCGTTCGCGGTTGGCGCAGTGCAGCCTGCTCGGCTTGCGCGCGCTGGACGACGATGGCCGGGCGGACGTCTTGCGCCAACGCGCGGCCGCGCGCGGCCTGGCGTTCGACGAGGCCGCGCTGGAATGGCTGCTGCGCCGCCACAGCCGCGACCTGTCCGACCTCGGCGCGCTGTTCGACCGGCTCGATCGCGCCTCGCTGGCGGCGCAGCGGCGGTTGACCGTGCCGTTCCTGCGCCAGGTGCTGGAAACGCCCGCGGACGGTTAAGTGGCCGGTTTGATCGGCCAGTGCATCGACCACACCACCGAGACGATCTTCCAGCCCTCGTCGGTGCGCACCAGCGACCAGCTTTCCTGGCCGCGGTTGGTTTCCTTGCCGTCGCTCAGGAACCGGTAATCGAACGATACCGCTGCCACTTCGCCGTCGGTATCGATGCGGATGTCGTCGAAGGTCTCCTCGCTGCGCTCCTGCTCCGACACGATGTTGTCGATGAAGCCGAGGTGGCTGTACTTCGCGTTGTAGCGCGCCTTGCCGGTCTCCGGCTTGTTCAGGCGCATGTGCCGCAGGTTGTCGTCGCCGATCACGCTCTGCCACGCCACCGGGCCGTTGGCCGGGAACAGGGCGAGGAATTTCGGCTTGTCCTTGTCGATGATCGCGGTGCGGAAGGCTTCGACCACCTTGCCGATGTCCTGTTTCGCCTGCGCCTGGGTGTAGGCGCCGGCGACGGGCGCGGCGTCTTGCGCGGAAACCGCGAGGGGCGGCAGTGCGGCGAAGGCGATCGAGAGGCAGGCGGCAAGCGGGCGGAGTTTCATGGCGGTCCTTCGGGGGTGGGGAATCCCGGCAACGGGCGCGGCCGCATCATGTTGACGCGCGGCCGCGGCGGCGGGCGGAAACCGGGGCGAACGGCACGCGTGCGTGCACGGACGGAGGCTATCCGCGCAACTCCGCGTCGAGTTGCGCCAGCCGCTGCGGCGTGCCGACATCGGTCCAGCGGCCGCGATGATGTTCGCCGCGGATCAGGCCTGCGGTCATGTGTGCGCGCAGCAACGGCGCCAGCGGGAATTTCGGCTTGCCGTCGACCATCGCCGGTTCCGGCACGATCGCGCGCCAGTCGTCGAACAGCCGCGGTCGGTACATGCCGATCCCCGAATAGGTCAGGCGGTGCTCGCCGTCGGCGCGGACCGAACCGTCGCCGTCCAGCGCGAAATCGCCGTGGGTCGCCTGCGCCGGGCGATCGACCATCACCAGGTGCGCCAGACCTTGCGGTTCGCGCGGCAGGCGGGCGAAGTCGTAGTCGGTCCACACGTCGCCATTGACCAGCAGGAATGCCTCGTCGGCGCCGTGCGCGCCGCCCAGCAGCGGCAGCGCGTTCCACATGCCGCCGCCGGTTTCCAGTGGGATGGCGCCTTCGTAGGCGTAGCGGATGCGCAGGCCCCAGCGCGCGCCATCGCCCAGCGTGGCCGGGAACTGCTCCGCCAGCCACGAGGTGTTGACCACGACCTCGCCGACGCCGAGCCCGGCCAGCTTCTCCAGGTGCCATTCGATCAGGCGCTTGCCGCCCACCGCCAGCAGCGGCTTCGGGGTGGCGTCGGTGAGCGGGCGCATGCGCTCGCCCAGCCCGGCGGCGAAGATCAGCGCCCGCATGCGCCGCGGGTCACTCGCGCACGATCGCGGCGAGCCGGGCGATTTCCGGCTTCACCTTGTGCTCGATGAAGCGCTGCAGGCCGGAGAGTTCCGGATAGCGCGGCAGCACGGCGTCGAGGTAGGCGAAGAAGCGCGGCGTGTCGGCCAGGTACTTCGGCTTGCCGTCGCGATGGTTGAGGCGGGCGAAGATGCCGATGATCTTCAGGTGCCGCTGCACGCCGATCAGGTCGGCGTCGCGGCGGAAACGCGCCAGTTCCGGCACCGACAGGCCGGCTTCGACGGCGCGCGCGTGGTAGCGCGCCAGCCAGGCGTCGACGCGTTCCTGCGGCCAGCTCAGGAAGGCGTCCTTGAACAGGCTGATCGGGTCGTAGGCGATCGGGCCGAGCACCGCGTCCTGGAAATCCAGCACCGCCGGGCCATCGGCCGCGGGCATCAGGTTGCGCGGCATGAAGTCACGATGCACCAGCACTTGCGCTTGCGCGAGCGCGGCATCGATCAGCGTGCGGTAGGCGCCGTCGAGCGTCTCCATGTCGCCGCAATCCAGCGCCATGCCGAGGTGGCGGCCGCAGAACCAGTCGTCGAACAGGCGCAGTTCGCGTTCCAGCAACGCGCTGTCGTAGGCGGGCAGGTCCGCTGGCGTTGCGATGGCCTGGATGCGCAGCAGCTGGGTCACGGCGTCGTCGAACAGCGCGTCGGCATTGCCGGCATCGATCACGTGCAGGTAGGTGTCCGTGCCCAGGTCCTCGAGCAGCAGGAAACCGGCCTCGACATCCTCCGCCAGCACCTGCGGCACGCGCACCCCGCCGGCCTGCAGCAAGCCGCGCACCTGCAGCCACGGCCGCACGTCTTCCTTGTCCGGCGGCGAATCCATCACGATCACGCTGTCCCGGAGCCCGCTCGCATCCTTGGCTTGCGCGCGCCAGTAGCTGCGGAAGCCCGCATCCATCGAGGCCCGTATCGGTTCGGCGGTGTCGTCGCGCAGCACGGCGCGGGTCCAGGCGGTGCGCGCTTCGGCGCGCGGGTCGGCTTGCTCGGGTCGGTTCATGCGCACAGGGTAAACTGCCGCATCGATCCGAGCGAGAAGCGCATGCCGAAGCTGCAGCCTGTCCTGTTGTCCGGCGGTTCCGGCACGCGGCTGTGGCCGCTCTCGCGCGAGGCGTACCCCAAGCAGTTCCTGGCCCTGGCCGGCGACGACACCATGTTGCAGGCGACCTGGCGGCGGGTGGCCGATCTCGCCGATGCCGCGCCGATCGTGGTCGCCGGCGAGGAGCACCGCTTCCTGGTCGCCGAGCAGCTGCGCCAGGTCGGCGCGCCCACGCCCGCCATCCTGCTGGAGCCGATGGGCCGCAACACCGCACCGGCGATCGCCGCGGCGGCGATGCAGGCGCTGCGCGGGGGCGACGATCCGCTGCTGCTGGTGCTGCCTTCCGACCACGTGGTGGGCGATGCCGATGCCTTCCGCGCCGCGGTGCGCAAGGCGATGCCGGCGGCGGAGCGGGGCGCGCTGGTCACCTTCGGCATCGTCCCGGATGCGCCGGAAACCGGCTTCGGCTACATCCAGGCCGAGCAGGGCGATGGCGTGCAGCGCGTGCTGCGCTTCGTCGAGAAGCCGGATGCCGCCACCGCGCAGTCCTACCTCGATGCCGGCGGCTATTACTGGAACAGCGGCATGTTCCTGCTGCGCGCCTCGCGTTACCTCGACGAACTGCAGCGCTTCCGCCCGGACATCGTCGCTGCGGTGCGCGCCGCGTTCGACGCCGCCGCGCGCGACGGCGATTTCATCCGCTTCGACAATGCCGCGTTCGCCGCCTGCCCGTCGGATTCCATCGACTACGCGGTGATGGAGAAGACCGATGCGGCGATGGTGCTGCCGGTCGACATCGGCTGGAACGACGTCGGTTCGTGGTCGTCGCTGTGGGACGTCAGCGAACAGGACGCCGACGGCAACGCGCACCACGGCGACGTGATCGCCATCGACAGCCGCAACAGCTATGCCTACGCGCGGCGCATGGTGGCGCTGGTCGGCGTGGACGACCTGGTGGTGGTCGAGACCGACGACGCGGTGCTGGTGGCGCGCAAGGACAAGGTGCAGCAGGTCAAGGACGTGGTGGCGCGGCTGAAGGCCGAACAGCGCAGCCAGGCCGCGCTGCATCGCGAAGTGCACCGCCCGTGGGGCAGTTACGACTCGATCGACATGGCCGAGGGCTTCCAGGTCAAGCGGATCAAGGTGAAGCCGGGCGCGCGGCTGTCGCTGCAGTCGCATGCGCGCCGCGCCGAGCACTGGATCGTGGTGCGCGGCACCGCGCGGGTGACCCGCGACAACGACGTGTTCGAGTTGTTCGCCAACCAGAGCACCTACATCCCGATCGGCGCCAAGCATCGGCTGGAGAATCCCGGCAGCGAGATGCTGGAACTGATCGAGGTGCAGTCCGGTGATTACCTGGGCGAGGACGATATCGTCCGCTACGACGACCAGTACGGACGGGCTTGAGGTGCGCGTGCGGGGCATGCCCCGCACACAGGCCGACACGGATCAGCCGAGGCTCGCCAACCACGCGTCGTCGCTGCCCTCGTTGAGGTCGTTGAGCAGCGGCGTGGAGAAGTAGCGCTCGCCGGTATCCGGCAGCATCGCCAGCAACACCGAGCCCTGCGGCGCGGCTTCCGCCACCTTCAGCGCGGTGGCGACGGTGGCGCCCGCGGAGATGCCGACGAAGATGCCTTCCTCGGCGGCCAGCTTGCGCGAGGTGGCGATGGCCTCGTCGTCGGTGATCGAAAGCAGTTCGTCGTAGGCCTTGCGGTCCAGCACCTCCGGCACGAAGTCCGGGGTCCAGCCCTGGATCTTGTGTGGTTTCCACTCGTCGCCCTTCAGCAGCGCGGCGCCGGCGGGTTCGGTGGCGATGATCCTGATCTCCGGGCGGGCGACGCGCAGCACGTCGCTGACGCCGGTCAAGGTGCCGCCGGTGCCCCAGCCGGTGACGAAGTAGTCCAGCCGCTTGCCGGCGAAATCGCGCAGGATTTCCGGCGCGGTGGTGTTGCGGTGGTAGGCCGGGTTCGCCGGATTGGCGAACTGGCTGGCCAGGAACCAGCCGTGCTTGTCGGCCAGTTCCCTGGCCTTGCGCACCATGCCGCTGCCGCGTTCGGCGGCGGGGGTCAGGATCACCTTGGCGCCGTACGCGCGCATCAGCTTGCGGCGCTCGATCGAGAAGGTTTCCGCCATCGTCGCCACGAACTTGTAGCCGCGCGCGGCGGCGACCATCGCCAGCGCCACGCCGGTGTTGCCGGAGGTGGCCTCGACGATGGTGTCGCCGGGCTTCAGCAGGCCCTTGGCTTCGGCATCGAGGACGATCGCCAGCGCCAGGCGGTCCTTGACCGATCCGCCGGGATTGAAGGATTCGACCTTCGCGTACAGGGTCACGTGCTTCGGCGCGATGCGCTGCAGCTTGACGATGGGCGTGTTGCCGATGGTGTCGAGGATGTTGTCGTGGAGTGCCATGTGAGGATCCGGGAAGGGGAGGAATTCAGGCGGCTGCGGCAAGCGAAGGCGATGCTGCGGCCGCGTCGGTGAACGAAGCGTCGGTCAGCGGCTCGCGACCGAACCAGTGCAGGCTGTTCGCGAAGGCGGCGACATCGCCGACCACCAGCAGTGCCGGTGCGCGTACCTGGTGCAAACGCGCGAGCGCGGGCAGGTCGGCCAGCATGCCGGCCACCACGCGTTGTTCGGGGCGGCTGCCGTTCTCGACCAGCGCGAACGGCGTGGCGGCGGGCAATCCGTGCGCGGTCAGCCGCTCGCGGATGCGGTCCAGCCCGGCCACGCCCATGTAGAAGGCCAGGGTCTGCCGCCCGCGCGCCAGCGAGGCCCAGTCCAGCGCGTCGATGTCGTCCTTGCCGTGCGCGGTGACGATGCGCAGCGATTGCGCATGTTCGCGATGGGTCAGCGGGATGCCGGCATAGGCGGCGCAGGCGATGGCGGCGGTGATGCCGGGCACCACTTCGTAGCCGATGCCGTGCGCACGCAGCGCCTGCAGTTCCTCGCCGCCGCGGCCGAACACGAACGGGTCGCCGCCCTTCAGCCGCACCACGCGCTTGCCGGCCTGCGCGAGCGCGACCAGCTGCGCATTGATCTCGGCCTGCGAGTGGCCGCCGCCGCCGGCATGCTTGCCGACGCTGATGCGTTCCGCATCGCGACGGGCCAGTTGCAGCACCTCGTCGCTGACCAGGCGGTCGTGCAGGATCACGTCGGCTTCGTTCAGCACGCGCAGCGCGCGCAGGGTCAGCAGGCCGGGATCGCCGGGGCCGGCGCCGACCAAGGCGACCGAGCCTCGGGTTGCCGTCGTTTCGTGTTCGCGCAACGCGGCATCGAACGCGCGTTCGGCGGCCAGGTGCTGGCGCTGGCGCAGCAGGCCTTGCAACGGGCCGGACAGCAGCTTGGCGAAGCCGCGCCGGCGCGCGCCGAGTTCCGGCCAGCGTGCGCGGATGCGTTCGCGGTGCCGGGTCAGCAGTTCCGCCAGCGCGCCGAAGCTGTCGTCGAAGCGGGTTTCCAGTTCCTCGCGCAGCAACCGCGCCAGCATCGGCGCGCCGCCGCCGCTGGAGATCGCGATCTGCAGCGGGCCGCGTTCGACGCGGGCGGGCACGTGGAAACGCGACAGCTCGGCATCGTCCACTGCATTCGAAAAAATGCGCCGCGCATCGGCGGCGTCGACCACGGCGCGGTTGGTCTCGACATCGTCCGTCGCGGCGATCACCAGCCAGGCGGCATCGAGCCACTGCGCTGCGAACACGCCTTCGATGTGTTCGATGCGCGCGTTCGCTTTCCATTCGGCCAGCGTCGGTTCAAGCGCCGGTGCGCCGACCACGACACGCGCGCCGGCATCGAGCAGGGCTTCGACCTTGCGCCGCGCGACCGTGCCGCCGCCGACCACCAGCACGCGGCGGCCGCGCAGGTCGGCGAACAGGGGAAACAGCTTGGACGGGGAGGCGTTCGACATGCCGCCACGCTAGGCGGCGAACCGACCAGCGGTGAAATGGCGGCCGGATTTTCACTTATGCTCGGAAGGCATAAGGCTTGTGTGGAAAAGCCCGTGGGCATCGGTATACTTCATCGCTACATCTCGATATAGCGATATAACAACCCTCCGCCGCCATGACCCTGACCCAGCTGCGCTACCTCGTCGCGATCGCCGATTCCGGCCTGAACATCACCCAGGCTGCCGAACGCGTGCACGCCACCCAGCCGGGCCTGTCCAAGCAGCTCAAGCAGCTGGAGGACGAACTCGGCTTCCAGCTGTTCACCCGCAAGGGCCGCAGCCTGGAGAGCATCGCCCCGGCCGGCGTGCGGGTGATCGAGCACGCGCGCAAGGTGCTGGCGGAAGTGGCCAATATCCGCAGCTACGCGGCCAACGAGCGCGGCGAGTACAGCGGCCGCCTGCTGCTGGCGACGACGCACACCCAGGCGCGCTACGTGCTGCCGCCGGCGATCGCCGCGATCAAGCGCGAATTCCCCCAGGTCAGCGTGGACCTGCTGGCGGCCGGCGATTCGGACGTGCTCGGCAAGCTCGACCAGGCCGACCTGGCCCTGATCAGCACCGCCGGCAGCGTGCCGCAGGGCGGCGTGGCGGTGCCGCTGTTCCGCTGGCGGCGCGTGCTGCTGGTGCAAAACGGGCATCCGCTGGCCGGCCTGCAACGCGCGCCGACCCTGGTCGAATTGGCCCACCATGCGCTGATCAGCTACGAGAGTTCGACCCGCACCGATTCCTCGCTGCAGCGTGCGTTCGCCGGCGCCGGCGTGACCCCGCAGATCGCGATGACCGCGCGCGACGCCAACCTGATCAAGACCTATGTGCGCGCCGGGCTGGGTGCGGGGCTGCTGGCGGAAATGGCGATCGGCGGCCGCGAGGACGCCGACCTGCGCATCCTCGCCGCACCCGCGGAAATCCCCGAATGCATCACCTGGGCGGTGATTCCGCGCGGCCGCGTCTTGCGCGACTACGCGCTCAGCCTGCTGCACTGGCTTGCCCCGCAGCTCGATCGCCGCGACCTGCGCCGGGTGCTGGAAGGCAACCAGGATCCGAACTGGCCGCCGCCGCCGGGCTGGGACGAACTGACCCAGTCGATCGCGGTATGAGGCGGGTCGCGGCTCAGGCCGCGACGCTGTCCGGCAGGTCGAAATGCAGCCCGCATTCGCGGGTCAGGCCGAAGAAACGCGTCTTGCCCACGTCGCCATCGAGCAGCGGCGCGGTGGTGTGCACGTCGCCGACCGAGACATAGCCCTGCCGCGACAGCGGATGCTCCGGCAGGTCGTGCTGCAGCGCGTAGGACGCGATGTCGAGGTCGTCCCAGTCGGCGATCGGGTGCAGCTTCCAGCGGCCGTCGCGCAGTTCCAGGAAATCGATGTTGGCGCGGCTCGGCGACTGCGAACGCCGCAGCCCGGCGAACCAGCTGCGCACGCCGAGTTCCTTCAGCGCACGCTGCATCGGTTCCACCTTGCGCAGCTGGTTGTAGCGCTGCAGGCCGTCGCTGCCGTTTTCCCACAGCTTGCCGAAGCGCGCCTCCATCCAGGCGACGCCGATCTGCGGGCGGTACACCGCGAGGTTCAGGCCGAAGCGCTGGGTAAGTTCGTCGGCGTAGCGATAGGTCTCGGGGAACAGGTAGCCGGTATCGACCAGGATCACCGGGAGGTCCGGCTTCGCCTGGGTCAGCAGGTGCAGCGACACCGCCGACTGCACGCCGAAACTGGTGGACAGCGCATGCGGCCCGGCCAGGCTGTCGAACGCCCACGCCACGCGCTCCTGCGCGGACAAGCGTCCCAGCCAGCGATTCAGCGCGGACAGCGCCTGCGGCGATTCGGCGGCGGTGATGGGGTCGGGCGGGCTCATGGGATCACCTCGATGGCGATGCCGTTGTTCGGCGTTGCGGGGGGCGTGATGATGCTAGCGGCGACCAGGTAATCGCCGAAATGCTGGTTGGTCATGCGTTCATTCGCATAGCGCGCGAACAGCGCGTCGAGCTCGGACAGGATCGCGGCCTCGTCGATGTTCTCGCGGTGCAGCGCGTTCAGGCGCTGGCCGCGATGGTCGGCGCCGAGCATCAGGTTGTAGCGGCCCGGCGCCTTGCCGACCAGGGCGATCTCGCCGAGGTAGGGCCGCGAGCAGCCGTTCGGACAGCCGCTGATCCGCAGGTGGATCTGCGCATCGCGCAGGCCGTGCTTGTCGAGCAGGACTTCGGCCTTGTCGAGCAGCTCGGGCAGGTAGCGTTCGGCCTCGGCCATCGCCAGGCCGCAGGTCGGCAGCGCCACGCAGGCCAGCGCGTTGAGGCGCAGGCCGCTGGCGCGCGCATGCGCATCCAGCGCGTACTCGCGCACCAGCGCGTCGATGCGTTCGCGCTGGCCGGCGGGCACGCCGGCGATCACCAGGTTCTGGTTCGGGGTCAGGCGGAATTCGCCCTGGTGGATGCCGGCGATCTCGCGCAGGCCGCTGAGGTGCCGCACCTCGCCGTTGTCGACGATGCGCCCGGCCGGGATGCGCAGGGTCAGGTGCCAGCGGCCGTCGTGGCCCTCGCGCCAGCCGAAGCGGTCGCCGTTGTGGTCGAAGGAAAACGGCCGCGCCGGCCCCAGGGGAAAGCCGGCGCGCCGTTCCACTTCGTCCTTGAACCAGTCGATGCCGCGGTCGTCGATGGTGTACTTCAGCCGCGCGCGCTTGCGCACCGCGCGGTTGCCGAAATCGCGCTGCGCGGTGATCACCGCGATCGCCACGTCTTGCAGCTGGTCGGGTGCGATGAAACCGATCACGTTGGCGAGGCGCGGGTAGGTCTCCGGATCGCCATGGGTCGCGCCCATGCCGCCGCCGACGCTCACGTTGTAGCCGACCAGCTGTCCGTCCTCGACGATGGCGATGAAACCGAGGTCGTTGGCGAACACGTCGGCATCGTTGCTCGGCGGCACCGCGAACGCGATCTTGAACTTGCGCGGCAGGTAGGTCTCGCCGTAGACCGGTTCTGTTTCCTCGCCGCTGCCGGCGACCTTCTCTTCGTCCAGCCAGATCTCGTAATAGGCGCGGGTGTTCGGCAGCAGGCGTTCGCTCAACGCGGCGGCCTGCGCGTGCACGGTCGCGTGCAGCGGCGACAGCTGCGGGTTGGCGGCCACCACCACGTTGCGGTTGACGTCGCCGCAGGCGGCGAGGGTGTCGATCAGCGCGGCGTTGATCGCCTGCATGGTCGGCTTCAGCCGGGTCTTGATCACCCCGTGGAACTGGAACGCCTGGCGGGTGGTGATGCGCAGGCCGCGCTCGGCGTAGGTGGTGGCGATGGCATCCAGCTTCAGCCACTGATCGGGCGTGACCACGCCACCCGGGGTGCGGGTGCGGATCATGAAGCTGTAGTCGGGTTCCAGCTTCTGCCGGCGACGCTCGTCGCGGATGTCGCGGTCGTCCTGCTGGTAGCTGCCGTGGTACTTGATCAGGGTCTGGTCGTCTTCGGCCAGTGCGCCGGTGACCGGGTTGGCCAGCGATTCCAGCAGGGTCCCGCGCAGGCGCGCGCTCTGCTGCTTGATGCTTTCGACGGAATGCGCGCTCATCAGTACACGTCCCTGGCGTAGCGGCCCTGCGCCTGCAGCGCAGAGACATAGTCGGCGGCGGCCTCGGCATCCACGCCGCGTTCGCGTGCGACTACGTCCAGCAGCGCGGCATGCACGTCCTTGCCCATCGCCAGCGCGCCGCAGACATAGACATGCGCGCCGTTCTCGAGCCAGGCGTAGAGCTCGCGGCCGTGTTCGCGCAGGCGCTGCTGCACGTAGACCTTCTCCGCCTGGTCGCGCGAGAACGCGAGGTCGAGGCGATGCAGGCTGCCGTCTTTCAAGGCCTGCTGCCACTCGGTCTGGTAGAGGAATTCGCTGCGCGCATGCGAGTTGCCGAACAGCAGCCAGTTGCGGCCGCTCCCGCCGGTTTCGCGACGTTCCTGCACGAAGCCGCGGAACGGCGCCACGCCGGTGCCGGGGCCGATCATCACGATGTCGCGCGAGGCGTCGGCGGGCAGGCGGAAGCGTTCGTTGGCTTCGATGAAGACATCGGCGCGCGCGCCTTCCCGCGGCTGGCGAGGAAGTGCGAGGCCGCGCCCCAGCGCAGGCCGTGGCCGTTGTCGTATTCGACGTGGGCGAGGGTGAGGTGCGCTTCCTCGCCGACCGCCTTGCGGCTGGAGGCGATGGAATACAGGCGCGGCTGCAGCGGGCGCAAGGCGGCGATGAAATCCTCCGCGGTCCAGGCTGCGGGAGTCGTGCGCAACAGGTCGATCAGCTGCGATTCGCCGAGCAGCTTGGCCAGTTGCGCCGCGTTCTCCGGCGCCAGCATGCGGTTGAGCGCGGCGTCGCCGGCCTGCGCCGCATGGCTGGCGATGAACGGGCGCGAGAGGCGGGTGATCTCGCGCTTGCCGGCCAGCCACTCGCGCAGCGGCAGTTCGCTGCCGGCATGCGCGACCCGGGCATCGCCATCGAACTCCAGCGCCGCCAGCAGCGCGTCGACCAGCGCAGGCGGGTTGCGCGGCCACACGCCCAGCGCGTCGCCCGGCTCGTAGTGCAGGCCGGAACCTTCGAGGGATAGCTCGATGTGGCGGATGTCGCGCGCGCTGCCGCGGCCGGTGATGCGCTGGTTGGCCAGCAGCTCGGCGGCGAACGGGCGTTCGCGCGCGTGCGCCTGCGGTACCGCGTGCGGGCGCAGGGGAACCACCGTCGCCAGCGGCGCGGCCGGCTTGAGCAGCTCCTGCGCGGCTTCGGCGACCGTCGCGATCCATGGCGCGGACACCGCCTCGACGTCGAGATCGGCATTGGCCACCTCGGCGATGCGGCTCGCACCGAGCCCGGCCAGGCGCGCATCCAGGCGCTGGCCGACCGCGCAGAACTGCGGGTAACTGGAATCGCCCAGGGCGAGCACCGCGTACTTCAGCTGCGGCAGTTGCGGCGCGCGCTTGCCGGACAGGAAGTCGACGAAGCCCAGCGCGTCGTCCGGCGGATCCCCGTCGCCCTGGGTGCTGATCGCGATGTACAGCAGGCGCTCGTCTTTCAGCTCGCGCAGCGGATAGGCATCTGCGCGCAGCAGGCGCGCGGGCAGGCCGGCGGCTTCGAGCCTGGCGTGCAGGGCTTCCGCGGCGCGGCGGGCGTTGCCGGTCTGGCTGCCGTACAGGATGGTGGCCGGAGTGACCGCGGCGTTGGCGGCGGGCGGGTGCGCAGGCAGCTCGAGCGAACGCGCGAGCCCGGCCAGGTAGCCGGAGGCCCACAGCAGGCCGGGCGCATCCGTGCCGGCGGCGAACTGCGCGAGCAGGGCGCTGCGTTCGCTGGACAGGGGCGTGGACAGGGCAAGGGCGGCGGAGGACATGGCGATGCAGTGGGGGAACCTGCATGCAGGCTAGGCCTGCGCCCGCGCGCGGAGAAAGGAGGGCTGGTTATGCGCTTATGCAGCCTGCCGGAACGAAGACGCCCCGCACGGGGCGGGGCGTCGGATGCCGCGGGAAGGGATCAGGCCTTCTTCTTGCGCAGGGCTTCGTAGACGAACAGGAAGACGATCGCGCAGACGATCGAAACGACGAAGCCGAGCATGCCGCCGGCGATCCCGATCATCGGGCCCAGCCAGCTGCCCGCATAGGCGCCGGCGATGCCGAGCAGGATCGTCAGGATCCATCCCATCGGGTCTGCACCCGGCTTGATGAGTCGGGCGAGTGCGCCGATCACGGCGCCGATCAGGATCGTGTACAGGATGCCGCCCATGCTGCTTTCCTCCGGAGATCGGTGGTTGATGGAGACTGCCGGGCCATCCTAGCAGTCCCGCATCGGGCGTCGCGTTGCGCTGCAGCAGCCCGCTTCGACCGGCCGGATCAGCAGCAGCCGTGCTCGCCGTGCTGCTCGCCGCCGGCCACCGCCGCCACCCCCGCGGTCTCGCCGCGCCGGCTGGCCGCCTGGTGTTCGGCGATCACCCGCGCCACGCAGGCGGTGACGCCCTTGCCCATCGGGATGTGCAGGAACTCGTTGGGGCCGTGCGCATTGGAATGCGGGCCGAGCACGCCGGTGATCATGAACTGCGCGCCCGGGAACTTCTCGCCGAGCATGCCCATGAACGGGATGGTGCCGCCTTCGCCCATGTACATCGCCGGCTTGCCGAAGAACTCCCGGCTGGCGGCGTCGATGGCGTTTTCCAGCCACGGCGCCAGCGCCGGCGCGTTCCAGCCGGTGCTCGCTTTCTCCAGGTGCAGGCTGACCTGGGCGCCGTTCGGCGGATCGCGCAGCAGGATGTCCTGCAGCAGTTCGCCGCCGCGCTTGCCGTCCAGAGTCGGCGGCAGGCGCAGGCTGAGCTTGAGCGAGGTGAACGGGCGCAACACGTTGCCGGCCGAGGCCAGCGGCGGGATGCCGTCGACGCCGGTGATCGACAGCGCCGGCCGCCAGGTGCGGTTGAGCACCAGTTCGGTCAGATCCGGGTTCATCGGGGTCATGCCGGGCAGGAACGGGAACTTGTCGTAGACCTCGTCGCCGAGGACGTCGGCGACCTTCGCGGCTTGCGCCAGGCGTTCGGCGGGGATCTCGACGTGCAGGCCGTCGACCAGCACCTTGCCGGTCTTCTCGTCCTCGATGCGCGACAGCAGCTGGCGGATGATCCGGAAACTCGAGGGCACGATGCCGGAGGCATCGCCCGAGTGCACGCCTTCCTCCAGCACCTTGACCGTCAGGTTGCCGCCGGCCAGGCCGCGCAGCGAGGTGGTGCACCACAGCTGGTCGTAGTTGCCGCAACCGGAGTCGAGGCAGACCACCAGCGAGGGCCGGCCGATGCGATCCGCGAGATGGTCGACATAGGCGGGCAGGTCGTAGCTGCCGGATTCCTCGCAGGCCTCGATCAGCACCACGCAGCGCGCATGCGCCGCGCCCTGCGCCTGCAGCGCCATGATCGCGGTCAGCGAACCGAAGATCGCATAGCCGTCGTCGGCGCCGCCGCGGCCGTACAGGCGGTCGCCTTCCAGCACCGGCAGCCACGGGCCCTTGCCTTCGTCCCAGCCGGTCATCTCCGGCTGCTTGTCCAGGTGGCCGTACAGCAACACGCAGTCGTCATTGCTGCCGCCGTTGGCGGCCGGGATGTCGAGGAAGATCAGCGGCGTGCGGCCTTCCAGGCGCACCACCTCCAGCTGCATGCCGGGCACGTCCTGCGCCTTGGCCCAGGCCTCCATCAGCGCCACCGCGCGATCCATGTGGCCGTTCTTCACCCAGTCGGCATCGAACATCGGCGACTTGTTGGGGATGCGGATGTACTCGACCAGCTGGGGGACGATCTCGCTGTCCCACTTGGCATCGACGAAGGTCTTGATCTTGCTGGCATCCATCGGGGTACGGCCTTGCCTTGCTGCGGAAAGCGCAATTCTACCGCCCGTCGGCGGTAGGGGGTTTCCTACCCGTGGCCGGGTCGAACCGGGAGGCGTCCATGCGGGCGATGCCGATACGGGCGGGCAGGCCGCATCGGCAACCTGTGTTCACCGGATCGCAGCCAGCGGTCGCGGATTCGAAACAGCCAACCGAAACCACCCAGGAGCCTGCCATGAACACCTTCAAGACCCTGTTCTCCTCGCTGATCCTCTCGCTGGCGCTGGCCGGCGCCGCCATCGCCGGCGAGACCGTCAACATCAACACCGCCGACGCCGCCACCATCGACCGCGTGCTGGTCAACGTCGGCCCGGCCAAGGCCGATGCGATCGTCGCCTACCGCAAGGCCAACGGCGCCTTCCGCAGCGCCGAGCAGCTGGCGATGGTCAAGGGCATCGGCCTGAAGACGGTCGAGAAGAACCGCGACCGCATCGCCCTGGGCGCTGCCCGCCCGGCGCCGAAGGCGGTTGCCGCCGCGGCCGCCAGGCCGATGCCGAAGCAGGTCGCACGCCGCTGATCGGCAGCCGGCACGGCGATACACTGCGGCGATGAATGGATCATCGCCGCAGTCGTCTTCGATATTGCGCGCCAGCGGCTATGCGCGCATGCGCTGGAAGAACGGCGCCGGCTGGACCTCGGAGATCCTCAAGGTCCACGGCAGCGACGAGCGCGACACCAACGACTGGGACTGGCGGCTGTCGGTCGCCGAGATCGAAACCGACGCGCCGTTCTCCGCCTTCCCGGGGGTGGACCGCGAACTGGTCCTGCTCAGCGGCAACGGCCTGCGCCTGCGCTTCGACGACGGCGAAACCCATGAGCTGCTGCCGCCGCACGACAGGCTGCGCTTCGCCGGCGAACGTGCCGCCTTCGGCGAACTGGTCGATGGCCCGACCCGCGATTTCAACCTGATGTGGAAGCGCGACGTGGTCGACGCGCAGCTCTGGCACCGGCCATTGGTGGGCACGATGGTGCTGTTCGTCGAACCCGGCGAGACCTGGGCCATCCACTCGCTCGCCGGGCAGGCGCGCTTCGCCGACGATTCGGCGCTGGGCGAGGTCAACCGCGGCGATACCGCGGTGCTGGTCGCCGGCGACGCGCGCCAGCGCTATGTGCTGGATGGCGGTGGCGAAGTGCTGTTGATCCGGATCGCGCCGCGCTGACTAGGCCATCGCCGGCAGGAACACCGCCAGCCACACCACCAGGCCGACCGCCAGCACGCTGACGAAGACTTCCTTCACCCCGCGCCCGCGCGCCCACATCCACAAACCCGAGATCCCCAGCAGCAGCATGCCGATGGCGAAGCTGTCGGCCAGCAGGATCCATGCCCAGCCGCCGCCCACGCCCTTGTGCAGGCGGTTCAGGCCGGCCAGCGGCGTCTGCCGGTTCTTCTTCAGTTCCGCAGTGTCGCTGCCCGGGACGTATTCGAGCGCCCATGAGCTGCGCGCCGTGCCGCCGGACAGGTTCCATTTCGGCGCGGGGCCGCCGGTCTTGTCGCTGCCTGCACGGTTGCCGCCCTGGTCGCCGCCGCGACGCTGGCCGGCCTGCCCACTCTTGCCGCGCTCGCCGCCCGGTGCGCCCTTGCGGATCGTCTGCGCATCCAGGCCCTGGGTGTCGCGCAACCACAGCGACAAGGCCTCGGCCGAGGTGCGCGCGGTCGCCGGAACGGCGAGTTCGACCCGTGCCACTTCGTTGCTGTCGCCCTGCGGCCAGGCGTCGTCGCCGAAGCGGTGGTTGAGGACCAGTCCGGTGAACCCGTAGACGACGGTGGCCAATGCGCCCCAGGCACCGATCCACAGGTGGATCTGGCGCATCCAGCGGTAGCTGACGTTGCGGAAACGGTGCGGGCGGTGCGTGCTCGGGCTCATGCGAAGGGGTCGTGTGCGAATGGCAGGGCAGGGGTCGTGTAGCGAAGGCTGGCGATGGCGTCAGGCGTGGGCCCGGCGCCGCGACAGCGACTCGATGCTGGTCACGCGAAAGCCGAAGCCGGCCGCGATGCGGCCGGCTTCGGTCGATGCGGCTCAGTAGCGGTAGTTGATGCTAACCCACGCGCTGCGCGGCGCGCCCGGGCTGATGTTGTTGTTGCTGTTCGCGCTGGCGAAATAGCGCTTGTCGCCCAGGTTCTCGATGTTGAGCTGCACTTGCAGGGCCGGGTTCAGGGTCCAGTAGACGGCGGCGTCGAAGCGGGTGAACGCAGGCAGGGCCACGGCATTGTCCACGCTGGCGAAGATCGCGCCGCGATGGATGATGCCCAGGCCCACGCCGACGGTCGGGTTGAAATCGTAGCGGTTCCACAGCGAGGCGGTGTTCTTCGGCAGCTGGGCCAGGCGGTTGCCGGCGATCGCGGTGGCCGATTGCGTGGTGGTGATTTCGCCGGTCTGCCAGGCATAGCCGCCCATCAGCTGCCAGGCATCGGTGATGCGGCCGGCGATGCCGAGCTCCACGCCCTTCGCGGTCTGGCCGTCGACCAGGATCATGCGGGTGGCATCCGCCGGATCGGTGACCGCCACGTTGCCGCGATCCAGCTTGTACACGGCGATGCTGGCCTGCAGCTCCGGGCGGATGTCCCACTTCGCGCCGATCTCGCGGTTGCGGAAGGTTTCCGGATCCAGCGCGGCATTGCTGGCGCTCAGCGAGGCGAGCTGGTCGCCGGCGCGCGGCTGGTAGGCCTTGCTGTAGCTGGCGTACAGCGAGACGTTGTCGACCGGCTTGAACACCAGCCCGGCGCGCGGCGAAACCAGGCCATCGTCGCTGCGGAAGTCCGCACCGGTGCGGTTGTTGTGCAGGTCCACGCGGAAATCGTCGTAGCGAAGGCCCAGGATCGCCTGCCACTGCCGGGACAGTTCGATCTGGTCCTGCAGGTAGAGCGCCGCGACCTTCGCCACGCCGTGGTTGCTTGCATCGGTGGCGCTGGGGCGGAACTCGACCGGCGTGGTGCTGGTCGGATTCGCCAATGGCACGTTGACGCTGGTCGCGGTGCTGCCGGTTGCGCCGAAATAACCGGTCATGCGCAGGTTGTCGGTTTCCTGGCGACCGAACTCGGCGCCGGCCAGCACGGTGTGCGGCATGCCGCCTGCCGTCGTCTTCCACACCAGGTCGGTCTGGTTGAACAGGTTCTTGCGCTGGGTGGCGTTGTTGTAGGCGGAAATCGCCACCGTCTGCGCGCTGGCGTTGACCGCGCCCGGGAACACGTTCTGGTAGGACTTGTCGTAATCGGCATAGCGCAGGTGGTTGCGCAGGCTCAGGCCGTTGCCGAAATCGTGGTCGATGACCGCAGCGAACGCATCCACGGTCGCTTCCACCGGGCTCTGCTTCGCGTTGCCGAAGAACGTGGACGGATCGACGTCGAGCGGGCGTCCGCCCAGCGAGGGCACGCCGCGATCGGCCACGCGCTCGTCGTGGAAACGCTCGTACGACAGGTTCAGGCGGGTATTGGCCCCAAGGTCGGTGCCGAAGCTCGGATTGATGCCGTAACGCTTCAGCGCGAAGCCGTCGCGGAAACTTTCGGAGTCTTCATAGAGGGCGTTGATGCGGAAGCCGGCATTGTTGCCGCCATCGCCGATGCCTGCGCCGAAGTCCAGGGTGCCGCGCTTGCGATTGCCCGAGCCGAACTGCACGGCGCCGCTGCGGTGGCTGCCGCCATCGGCCTGGCGGGTGACGCGGTTGATCACGCCGCCGGTGCCGCCGCGGCCGAAGATCATCGCGTTCGGGCCCTTCAACGCCTCGACGCGCTCCACGTTGTAGGTGTCGCGGATGTACTGCACGTCGTCGCGCACGCCATCGACGAAGAAATCGCCGGTGGTGCTGTTGCCGCGCAGCACCGGGGTATCGCGGTTGCCTTCGCCCTGGGCGATGCCGACGCCGGGCATGTAGCGCAGGGTGTCGGTCAGGCCGGTCATCGCCTGGTCGGCGATCAGCTTGTCGGTGACCACGGTGACCGCTTGCGGCACGTCCAGCAGCGGGGTGTCGGTCTTGGTCGCGCTGCGGGTCTTGCGCGCGCTGTAGTCGGGCAGGTAGCGCTGGCCGATCACGGTGACGCCGTCCAGGGTCTTGGCCTGCTCGTTCGCCGCATCGTTGCCATCGGCGGCAAACGCGGGCACGGACAGCGCCATCAACAATGCAATGGCCAGCGGCGATTGCGCCAGGGCGCATGGAGCATGGGGGGTAGAGCGCATCAGATCCTCATCGGCATGACATGCGGCGCTAGGGGCCGCTTCGGGTTGCCATGTTAATGAGAATTATTCGCAATCGCAATCAATTCCTGAAAGAGAATCAATCGCGGTCGTCGCGGGTCCAGATGCCGGCGTCGTCGACCCTGACCGGGAATTTCGCCACCGGTTCGTAGGCGGGCGCACATAGGGCGCGGCCGTCGTGCACGTCGAAGCGGGCGCCATGCAGCACGCATTCGATGCTGCCGGTCGCCGGGTCGAACGCCCCCGCCGACAGCTCGAAATCCTCGTGCGAGCAACGATCCTCGAGCGCGTAGAACGCGCCGTCGTGGTTGAACACCGCGATCGCGGTATCGCCGTCCCAGGCGGTGGTCATCTCGCCGGGCAGCAGTTGCGAGGTCGCGCAGACGAACACCCAGTCACCCATGGCGCAGGTCCTTTTCCAGAATCTCGAAGCGCAGGTCGTCGCGGGTGGGCAGGCCGAAGCGCGCGTCGCCGTACGGGAACGGCTTGGTGATGCCGGTGCGGCGGTAGCCGCGGCGCTCGTAGAACGCGATCAGCTCGTCGCGGATGTCGATCACGGTCATCCGCATCGCCGGCAGCCGCCATTCGTCGCGGGCGATCCGCTCGCATTCGGCCAGCACGTGCTTGCCGATGCCGCCGCCCTGCAGGTCGGGCTTGACCGAGAACATGCCGAAGTAACCGGCGCCGTCCTCCTCCGCCACGTGCGCGCAGGCGAGCAATTGGCCGTCGCGTTCGGCCAGCACGATGCGGCTGCGCGCGCGTTCCAGGCAGGCGACCACGTCGTCCGCGCCAGTGCGTCGGCCGCCGAGGAAATCGGCTTCGGTGGTCCAGCCCTGCCGGCTGACATCGCCGCGGTAGGCGGATTCGACCAGGGCGACGATGGGGTCGATGTCGGCCGCGGTCGCGGCCCGGAAGCTGGGCTGGGTCATGGAAGCATGTAGCGCAGGTAGGGCCAGGCCATCAGGGCCAGCAGCAAGACCAACAACGGGATGGCGACCCACAGGATGAATTTCACCGACGCGCCGGCACGGCCCTGCAGGGCTTCGGCGCGGTCGTTGATGCGTTCGATGCGCTCGAGCTGGCGCTGGTACATCGCGATGTGTTCGCGCTGCAGCGCCAGCGCCTCGCGCTGGTTGTCGCGGATCTCGCGCAACAACTCGGTCGTGCCGGATTCGTCGCTCATGTCGCCCCCTTCGCGGGCTAGCCTAGCAGGCGCCGCACCTTGCGCAACGCCGCCACGAACGCATCGACCTCGTCGTGCGTGTTGTAGAACGCGAACGAGGCGCGGCAGGTCGCCGGCACGCCGTAGAACTGCATCAGCGGATGCGCGCAGTGGTGGCCGGAACGCACCGCCACGCCCTCCAGGTCGAGCAGGGTGGCGAGGTCGTGCGCATGCGCGCCATCGACCAGGAAGCTGATCACCGCGGCTTTCTCCGGTGCGGTGCCGATGATGCGCAGGCCGTCGATCTTCAGCAGTTGCTCGGTGGCATGCGTCAGCAGCGCGTGTTCGCGCGCGGCGATGTCCTGCATGCCCAGCGACGACAGGAAATCGACCGCGGCGCCCAGGCCGATGTGGCCGGCGATGTTCGGGGTGCCGGCCTCGAAGCGATGCGGCGGGTCATTGAACACGGTGCCGTCGAAGCGCACTTCCTTGATCATCTCGCCGCCGCCGAGGAACGGCGGCATCGCCTCGAGGTGTTCGCGGCGCGCCCACAGCGCGCCGGTGCCGGTCGGCCCGCACATCTTGTGGCCGGTGATGGCGTAGAAATCGCAGCCCAGCGAGGGGATGTCTAGTGGCATGTGCGGCGCGGCCTGCGAGCCGTCGACCACGGTGACGATGCCGCGCTTGCGCGCCTCGCGGCAGATCGCGGCGATCGGATTGATCGTGCCCAGCACGTTGCTGACGTGGGTGATGCCGAGGAGTTTCACCTCCGGCGTCATCGCCGCATGCAGCGCATCCAGGTCGAGGGTGCCGTCCTGGTGGAGTTCGGCGACCTTGATCGTCGCGCCGGTGCGCTGCGCGACCAGCTGCCACGGCACGATGTTGGCGTGGTGCTCCATCCGCGACAGCAGGATCGCATCGCCGGGCTTGAGGCGCGGCAATGCCCAGGAATACGCGACCAGGTTGATCGCGAAGGTGGTGCCGCTGCACAGCACCAGCTCGTCGCTGCGCACGCCGAGGAACGCGGCGAGTGTCCGTCGCGCGCCTTCGTAGGCCTCGGTGGCCTCGCTGCCGAGCGTGTGCACCGCGCGGCTGACGTTGGCGTTGTGGCGGCGGAAGAAATCGTCGACGGTCTCGATGACCGCCGCCGGCTTCTGGCTGGTATTGGCCGAATCCAGGTAGACCAGCGGCTTGCCGTTGACCTCGCGTGCCAGTAGCGGGAAATCGGCGCGCACCGCGTTCCAGTCGATGGCGTTGGTGGCAGGAGCGTTCATGCGCCCAGCCTCGCCAGCGCGCGTTCCAGCGCGGCGTCGCACAGCGTGCGGGTCGCGTCGTCGTCGATGCCGGCGACGATCTCGCGGCAGAACGCGCCGGTCAGCAGCGCGCGCGCATCGGCCTCCGGCAGCCCGCGCGAGCGCAGGTAGAACAATGCGGTCGCATCGAGCTGGCCGACGGTGGCGCCGTGCGCGGCCTGCACTTCGTCGGCGTGGATTTCCAGCACCGGCTGGGTGTCGATCTCGGCGTCGCGCGACAGCAACAGGTTCTTGTTCGACAGCGACGCGGCGGTGCCGTCCGCGCCCTGGCGGATCAGGATGCCGCCGTGGAACACCGCCTTGCCGCGCTGGCCGGCCAGGCCGCGCCAGTTCAATGCACAGGCGCTATCGCGGGCGATGTGGTCGATGCCGAGGCGGGTGTCGACGTGGCGGCGGCCTTCGGCCAGCAGCACGCCGTCGGCCTGCAGCATCGCGCGCTCGCCTTCCAGGCGCACGTTGAGTTCGTGGCGCGACAAGCCGGCGCCGAGTTCGAGGTCGATGCGCTGGTAGACGGCCTCGCGCGCCAGCACGGCGTCGGTGCGCGCGAATGCGGTGGCGCGCGCGGACTCGTCCTGCAGGCGCAGGTGCTGCAGGCGCGCACCCGCGGCCACGTGCACGTGGACGATCGCGTTGCCGAGGTGCGCGTGCTCGCCGGCGGCGAGGTGGTGCTCGACCACGGTCGCTTCGGCGCCGCGGCGCAGCTCGATGAAATGGCGCAGGTGCCAGGCCTGGTCGCTGGCGGCGGGCGCGCCGACGAACACCAGGTGCAGCGGCGCGGCCAGGCGCGCGTTCTCCGCCAGCCGCAGCACCGCGCCGTCGCCGGCCAGCGCGGCGTTGAGCCGCGCGAACACTTCGTCGGCGTGGCCGTAGCGGCGCTGCATGAAGTTGGCGGCGCGCGGATCGGGGTCGGCCAATGCCTGCGGCAGGGTCTGCAGGGTCGCGCTGTCCGGCAACGCGGACAGGTCGCTCAGCGCGGCATCGAAGCGCCCGTTGACGAACACCATGCGCGGCGCCGGGATCGCCGCCAGCAGGCCGGCATCGACCGATGCCGGTTCGGCGGCGGCGAAGCTGCGGCGCTCCAGCGCGCGCAGCGGCGTGTACTTCCAGCGTTCCGTGCGCGGGCCGGGCAAGCCGTCGCGCAGCGCCTCGTCCAGCGCGGCGCGGCGTGCGGCATCGCCCTCGAAACCGGCCGCCAGCGAATCGAGCAGGGCGCTCATGCTCAGGCCGCCGCTTCGGGCGCGACCCGATCCTTCAGCCAGGCATAGCCGTGCGCTTCCAGCTCCAGCGCCAGCGCCGGGCCGCCGCTCTGCACGATGCGGCCATCGGCCAGCACATGCACGAAATCCGGCTGGATGTAGTCGAGCAGGCGCTGGTAGTGGGTGATGACCAGGAAGCTGCGGCCGGCGTCGCGCAGCGCGTTGACGCCGTCGGCGACCGCCTTGAGTGCGTCGATGTCGAGGCCGCTGTCGGTCTCGTCGAGGATCGCCAGCTTCGGTTCCAGCAGGGCGAGCTGGAAGATCTCGTTGCGCTTCTTCTCGCCGCCGGAAAAGCCTTCGTTGACGCCGCGATGGAGCAGCTCGTCCTTCAGGTGCAGCACGGCCAGCTTCTCGCGCACCTTCTTCAGGAACTGCATCGAATCCAGTTCCGGTTCGCCGCGCGCCTTGCGCTGCGCATTGAGCGCCGCGCGCAGGAAATAGGTGTTGTTCACGCCGGGGATTTCGACCGGGTACTGAAAGGCAAGAAATACGCCGGCGGCGGCGCGTTCCTCAGGCTCCAATTCCAGCAGCGGCTTGCCTTCGAATTCGACCGAGCCTTCGGTGACCTCGTAGCCCTCGCGGCCGGCCAGGATATTGCCCAGCGTGGACTTGCCGGCGCCGTTCGGACCCATGATGGCGTGCACTTCGCCGGGCTTCACGTCGAGCGAGAGTCCCTTGAGGATCTGCTTGCCGGCGACGCGGGCATGGAGGTTGTCGATCTTCAGCATTGTTGCGGTTTCCATGAGGCGGGGCCGTCAGCCGACGGATCCTTCGAGCGAGACATCCAGCAGTTTCTTGGCTTCCACCGCGAACTCCATCGGCAGTTCGCGGAACACCGACTTGCAGAAGCCGTCGACGATCATCGATACCGCGTCTTCCTCGCCGATGCCGCGCGAACGGCAATAGAACAGCTGGTCGTCGCTGATCTTCGATGTCGTCGCTTCGTGCTCGACGGTGGCGCTGGGATTCTTCACTTCGATGTAGGGGAAGGTGTGCGCGCCGCACTGCTTGCCGATCAGCAGCGAATCGCATTGGGTGTGGTTGCGCGCGCCGTCCGCGCCCGCCGCCACCTTCACCAGCCCGCGGTAGCTGTTCTGGCCGCGGCCGGCGCTGATGCCCTTGCTCACGATCTTCGACTTGGTGCGCTTGCCGACGTGGATCATCTTGGTGCCGGTGTCGGCCTGCTGGCGGTGGTGGGTCAGCGCCACGCTATGGAACTCGCCGACGCTGTCGTCGCCGAGCAGCACGCAGCTCGGGTATTTCCAGGTGATCGCCGAACCGGTTTCCACCTGCGTCCAGGTGACCTTGCTGCGCGCGCCGCGGCATTCGGCGCGCTTGGTCACGAAGTTGTAGATGCCGCCGATGCCGTTCTCGTCGCCCGGGTACCAGTTCTGCACGGTCGAGTACTTGATCTCGGCATCGTCCAGCGCGACCAGTTCCACCACCGCCGCGTGCAGCTGGTTCTCGTCGCGCATCGGTGCGGTGCAGCCTTCGAGGTAACTCACGTAGGCCGATTCCTCGCACACGATCAGGGTGCGTTCGAACTGGCCGGTATGGCCGGCATTGATGCGGAAGTAGGTGCTCAGTTCCATCGGGCAACGCACGCCCTTGGGGATGAACACGAAGCTGCCGTCGGAGAACACCGCCGAGTTCAGCGCGGCGAAATAGTTGTCGCCGGTCGGCACCACGCTGCCGAGGTACTTCTGCACGAGATCCGGGTATTCGCGGATGGCTTCGCTCATCGAGCAGAAGATCACGCCCTTGTCGGCCAGTTCCTTGCGGTAGGTGGTGCCCACGCTGACCGAATCGAACACCGCGTCGACCGCCACGCCGGCCAGCTTCGCCCGTTCGTGCAACGGCACGCCGAGTTTGTCGTAGGTGTCCAGCAGTTCCTGCGGCACCTCGTCCAGCGACTTGTACTTGGCCTTCGGCGCGGAGTAGTACGACAGCGCCTGCAGGTCGATCGGGCCAATCTTGAGCTTCGCCCAGTCGGGCATCGGCATGGTCAGGAAGTGCCGGTAGGCGGCCAGCCGCCAGTCGGTCATCCATTCCGGCTCGTCCTTCTTCGCCGACAGCGCGCGGATGATGTCTTCGGACAGACCGGGCGGCAGCGAATCGGCTTCGATGTCGGTGATGAAGCCGGCTTCGTACTTGCGGCCGAGCTGGGCGTGGATCTGCGCGTTCTGTTGTTCGCTCATCGCTGCGTCCTCATGCGTTCGCCAGCTGCACGGGAATGCCCTTGCGCGCGGTGCGCGGCGCCGGGCCCAGCATCTGCGCCAGCGACACGCCGCGCAGGGCATCGGCGACCACGTCGTTGATCCGCCGCCAGTTGGCGCGCACGCCGCAGGAGCTCTCGATGCCGCACTGGCCTGCGTGCAGGCTGCACTCGGTCATGCCGAGCGGGCCTTCCATCGCTTCCACGATCTCGACCAGCGAGATCTCGGCGGCGTCGCGCGCCAGCCGGTAACCGCCGTTGGCGCCGCGGAAGCCGTCCACCAGCCCGGCCTGGGCCAGCGGCTTGAGCACCTTGGCCACGGTGGGCGCTTCCAGCCCGGCGCGCTCGGCCAGTTCGCTGGCGCTGAGCACGGCGGCGGGATCGCTGGCCAGCACGGTCAGCACCACGCTGGCGTAATCCGTGAGTTTGGTGACCCGGAGCATGGCTTACGATGGCTGGCCGTGAAAACGTACCGGAATTGTACGATTTAACCCGCGCCGGGCCAAGCGGGCCATGGCGCCTAGTTCAGCAAGCGGTCGATCCAGTCCGACACGGCGCCTGTGTAGGCCGATGGCTCGCCGAGTCGCTGGTTGATCTCGCCATGGCTGAGATCCTCGGGCAGCACCTGCATCGGCACGCCCAGGCCGGCGGCCCTGGCCTTCAGCGCATCGCCCCGCGGGCAGGAATCGCGGCGCTGGCTGGAGCAGACGATCAGCATCGGCAGGCCGTCGCGGCCGAGTTGCTGGTAGGGCGACGCGGCGCGCCAGAACGCCGGATCGCTGCCGAAGGCATCGTCGTAGAGCCGCGGGTGGCGGGGCTTGGCCATGAGCGCGGGCACGTCCATCGCTGCACTGTCCAATGCCACCACGCCCAGCGGACGGGTCGCGCCGGCCTGCGCCAGCAGCGCGGGCGACGCGCCGAGCAGCGCCACCAGGTGCGCGCCGGCGGAGTGTCCCATCAGCACCAGCCGTTGCGGGTCGGCCCGCCATTGCCGTGCGCGCTTCTGCATCGAGGCGACCGCCGCCGCCACGTCGCGCGCCTGTTGCAGCGGATCGGCTTGCGGCAGCAGGCGGTTGTTGGCGGAGACGAATACATAGCCCTTGCTCAGCCAATGTGCGGCCTTGTGTTCGACCACGTTGGCATAGGCCTTGTCGCCACGCCGCCAGCCGCCGCCATGGACCATGAACAGGATCGGCGCATTGGGCTTCGCGTGCGCCGGCAGGTAGACGTCGTAGCGCTGCGCGGGGTCCGCGCCGTAGGCGATGTCGCGCTCGACGCGGGTGCCGGCGGGGAGCGCCGCGGATGCCTTGGCTTCGCGGCGCTGCTCGATCAGCTGGCGCAGGCGTTGCTGCGCGCCGGCGCCGGGCATCGCGACCAGGGCTGCAAGGGACAACAACAGGAGGGTGAGCAGTGGCGTCTTGCGCATGTCGGTCGTGTCGTCGTCTGCGGTGGTATCGCAGGCAACGCGGGCATGCGCACCGCGGTTGACGCCGCCGACGTGATGGTTGTCATCGCCGATGGCTGACGATGGCCAATGGTTCAGGAAGCTGCGCCGCGGACAATGCGCCATGTCCGATCCGGACGGTGGAGAACGCCATGCACACGCAGACCAAGCCGCATTCCGCCTTCAACGACAGCTTGCAGGCCAGCCTGGGGCAACTGGTCGAACGCGCCACCGCCGCGGGGCCGGGCGCCGAGCGTTCGCGCCTCGTGCGCTGGCTGCTGGTCGCGTTGGCGGTGTTCGCCCTGTGGCGTTTCGCGCGCGGCCTGAAGAAGCTGTTCTGGGCGATGTTCGGCATCGCCATGGCGTTCTGGTGGAGCGGCGGCGCGCTCTGGTTCTACTCGCGCTGAAGCGCGCGGGCTTGCCGTCAGCCGGCCTCGGGAGCGGCCGCTGCCGCCGGCTGCGGCATCGGCGGCAACACCATCTGCATGTACGGCAGCGGCGGGGCCTTGCCCGGCGGCAGGTAGTCCGGCGCCTTGGCGCCGCCCGCGCCCAGCGAGCGGATGAAGCGGTAGATCGCGCGGCGGTCGTCCTCGCACATCGCGCGCAGGGCGAAGTCCGGCATGAGCGGGCGGGTGTGCAGTGCGCCGGTGTATTTCAGCCAGCCGGCTTCGTCCATTTCCGCGGCCTTGATGCGCAGGTTGGCCGCGTAGGTGGTGCCCCAGGGGCCGTTGAAGCCGAGCGGCGAACCGACCAGCCATTCCTGCTTCGGCACGTTGCCGCCGCGCTCGCCGTAGGCCGGGGTGTGGCAATCGTTGCAGCCGGCGATGCGCACCAGGTAGTCGCCGCGGGCGAGCAGTTCGGCATCGGAGGGCCCCGCCACCGGCGCCTGCGCGCTGGTTTCGATGGCATCGGGTGCCGAGCATGCGGCAAGGCCGAGGATGGCCAGGGACAGGCAGGCGGATCGCATCATGGTCGGTCCATCCTCATTCGCAGGCGGGGTTCGCGCTGGGTACAGGAACGCGGCCACCCACCGGCAGCGGCCATGGCGGTGACGCACGGTACGCGCCTGCGCCACAATGGCGGCTCCCCATGCTGGCTTGCCCGATGCCGAAGAAGATCGTCACCCGCCGTTCCGCCATCCACGGCAACGGCATGTTCGCCGCCGCCCAGATCAGGAAAGGCGAGCGCCTGATCGAATACAAGGGGCAGCGGCGCACCCACGAGGACGTGGACGCCGGCGACAGCGGCGACGTCGATTCCGGCCACACCTTCCTGTTCACCCTCAACGACCAGTGGGTGATCGACGCCAACTTCGAGGGCAACGACGCGCGCTGGATCAACCACAGCTGCGATCCGAACTGCGAGGCGATCCTCGACGAAAACGAAGCCGACCCGAAGCGCTCGCGGGTGTTCATCGAGGCGATCCGCGCGATCAAGCCGGGCGAGGAACTGACCTACGACTACGGCATCACCCTGGCGGAGCGCCATACCCCGCGGTTGAAGAAGATCTGGGCCTGCCGCTGCGGCTCGAAAAAGTGCACCGGGACGATGCTGAAGCCGAAGCGGTAACGCGGATCCGGCATCGCGCCGGACACCAGGGGCGGGCCGGATGCCGCATCCCTGCCGAAGGTTTACATGACTTGTGCCAGTCGGTAACGGTTAACGCCATCGTTACCGTGCGCGTCATCGCAGCAGTTGCTGCCACTCGACGACGCCCATGCGCCTGTCCCCGAAAAGATCCTTGCTGCCCCTTGCCGTCCTGGCCGCGTTGTCCTCGCCCGCGTTCGCGCAGGAAGCCGGCGCGCAGGTGAAGATCGACGGCGTGATCGATCCTGCCGAATGGCAGGGCGCCCGCCACGTCACCGATTTCAGGATGGTGCAGCCGTTCACCCAGGCCGCGACCCGGCACCCGACCGAAGCCTGGATCCTGGCCACGCCGGAAGGCCTGGCGGTGGCGTTCCGCAATGCCAAGCTGGCCGGCGTGGAAACCCCGCGCCAGCGCAGCGCGCGCGACCAGGACGTGGCGATCGACCGGGTCAACGTGATGCTGGACTTCGATGGCGACGGCCGCAGCGGCTACGACTTCACCCTGACCGCCAGCGACGGCATCCAGGATTCCACCATCACCAGCGGCGGCAACTTCAGCAGCGACTGGGACGGCAGCTGGCAGCACGCGGTGGTCGATGGCGAGGGCGAATGGACCGCCGAGCTGCTGATCCCCTGGCATACCGCGCCGATGAAGAAGGCGGCCGGCGACAAGCGCACGGTGGCGGTGTACCTGGACCGCGTGGTCGGCAGCATCAACGAGCGCATGGCCTGGCCGGCGGTGAGCTTCGAGCGGCCGCAATTCCTCAACCAGTTCGAGAAGATCGAGATCCCGGCGTATTCGCAGTCGCTGCTGGCGATCACCCCGTACGTGGTCGGCCTGCAGGACCTGGTGGCGAAGGACAACAAGTTCGATGCCGGCGCCGACATCTTCTGGAAGCCGAACAGCCAGTTCCAGCTCAGCGCGACCATCAACCCCGACTTCGGCCAGGTGGAAAGCGATTCGCTGGTGGTGAACTTCAGCGCGGAGGAGACCTTCTTCGGCGACAAGCGGCCGTTCTTCACCGAGAACCAGGGTTTCTTCGACTTCGGCCTGCTGTTCGACAACAGCCAGCTGCTGTACACCCGCCGCGTCGGCGCGATGGCGGACGACGGCAGCGGCCCCGGCGACATCATGGGCGCGGTCAAGTTCAACGGCAGCGTCGGCGCCACCCAGTACGGCGCCTTCGTCGCCGACGAGCGCGGCGATGCCGGCCGCCGCTTCAGCGCGCTGCGCCTGCAGCGTGCGTTCGGCACCCAGAACCTGGGCGTGATGCTGACCAATGTCGACCGCCCGTTCCTCGACCGCAGCGCCAACGTGATCGGCTTCGACCATCGCTGGCAGCCGGATGCCAGCCTGACCGTCGCCTCGACCCTGGTCGGCAGCGATGTCGAGGTCGCAGGCCAGCACACCCGCGATTTCGCCTTCACCTCGATGGCGCAGAAGACCCTGGACAAGGGCTGGAGCCTGACCGGCCTGCTGATCCACTACGGCGAAGATTTCGAGGTCAACGATGCCGGCTACCTGGGCCGCAACGACCTCAACTACGGCCAGTTCGAAGTGGGCAAGCGCATCACCCAGCTGCCCGAAGGCTCCGCGTTCTCATCGCACAACATCCGCACCCGCATCGAGGGGCTGCAGAACAACGGCGGCTTGTGGCTGCAGAAGCAGTTCCGTTTCAACGTCAACAGCCAGCGCAAGGACGGCGGCAACCTCAACTGGAATTTCCAGCTGCGCGGCCCCGCCTACGACGACCAGATCACCCGCGGCCACAACCCGATGTACGTGCGCAACGGCGGCAGCGCCTACATCAATCGCGGTTTCCCGCGGCGCGGGAAATGGCAATTCGGCGTCGATGCGAGCCTGGGCCTGGCCAGCGGCCTGCGCCAGGACACGCCGTATGCGTGGAGCGCCTCGCTCAGCAGCACCTACTACATCAGCGACGCGCTCAACATCGAGCTGTGGCTGGGCCACGTGACGGACCAGGAAATGTTGATCTGGCAGGGCGGAGACCTGGGGCCGGGCTACGAGAACGTGGTCGGCGGTTTCCACATGAACCGCTACGACCTCAACGCCAGCCTGAACTGGAACATCGGCACCCGGCACGAACTGCGGGTGAAGCTGGAGGCGCTGGGCTTCGATGCCGACGATCCGATCGCGTGGCGGGTGGGCGCGGATGGCCGCGGCATGCGCAGCAACGATCCGGTGCAGCCCTTCAGCTTCCGCAACATGGGCTTCCAGGTGCGCTATCGCTACGAACTCGCGCCGCTGTCGAACCTGTACGTGGTGTACGGGCGCGGCGGCTTCGGCTACGACCCGCATGCCGTCGGCGCGTTCGACCAGTTCAACGATGCCTTCAGCCTGCGCGACGACGAACAGCTGGTGGTGAAGCTGGCCTATCGCTTCGAGCTGTGAGGCTCATTCGTCGCCATCGCTCGGCCAGCTGATGCCGAGCTCGTCGACGACCAGGTCCTTGCCGATCGCCGGCCACTTCGCGTCGTCGCTGCGGAAGGTGGCGTCGCCCGCGGGCAATGCGGCATCGTCCGCGTCCTTGCGCGCCGACAGCGTGACCCGGTGGAACAATGGGTCGCCGACGGCATTGGCCAGCTTGCCGCCGTGCCAGTCCTGCACGGTGCCGCCGTAGTCCCAGCCCAGCCCGTAGAAGCTGACCGGCGCGCCGTTGAGCGCGACCAGTTCCGCCAGGCTCATGCCCGCGCGCAACCCCGAGGCGTCGTGCCAGAGCGAATCGGTGGAGCGCACCCGCAGTTCGCGGATCGGGGCATCGGGATCGTCGGCGTCCAGCACCAGTTCCAGGCGCTTGCGCGGATCGTCGGGGAAGATCACCAGTGCCGGATAGGTGCCGATGCCTTCGGCGCCGGCGAAGGTGTCCTCGCGCACATTGGCCTTGCCGAAACGCGCGTCGAGTTCACGTCGGGTGGTGAGCGGGCCGAGTCCGCCGGGCAGCTCCCAGGTTTCGGGTTGCGCGACGGGCTTTGGCGCCACTTCCGCCTTGGGCGGAACAGGTGGCGGCGCTACTGGCGCCGGGGTTGCCTGCGGCTTGGGGGCCGGCGCGGGCTGCGGCGCGGGCGAACACGCGCAGGCGAGCGCGCTCGCGATGCAGGCGAGCAGCAGGCCGCGGTTCACTTCTGCTTGTCGTCCTGCACGCGGACTTCGGTGGCCTCGGCGGGCGGTGCCGGCGGCGCATTCGGATCCACGGGCATGGTCGATTCCGGTACCGGTACCGGATTCCCGATGGGTGCGGGCGCTTCGGCGGGATCGGCGGGCGCGACATCGCCCGCATCGACCGGTTCCGGGAATTCGACGATGTCCGGTTGCTGCGCCGCGCTTGCCGCGGGGCGCGCCTCGGCGACGCCGGGGTTCGGCATGCCGGTGACCGAGCCGCCGGCCGCGGCGGGCTTGGGCAAGCCGTCCTCGCCCTGGGCGCCATCGGTGCCGGCCTTGTCGCCGCCGCAGGCCGCCAGCAAGCAGCAGGACATCAGGAGCGCGAGGCGGTATGCGTGCATGGTCAATCCAGTTGCAGGGTGATGAGGCCGCTGTCGATGTTCACCCGCTCGATCCGACGCGAGGCGATGCGGCCGAAGGTGCTGTCGTCGAGGCGGTATACCGGTTCTTCGCGCGCGTAGTCCAGCAGCCAGCTGTTGAGCGCGGCGCGCGCGGAGTCGTTCATCACCCCGCCGAGCGCGGGCACGTCGACCGAAACGATCTCGGGATTGTCGAGGTGCAGGCCGCGGGTGCCGGGATCGAAGCGCAGGCCGCTTTCCAGGGCGAAATGCCCGGACGGGTTGCGCGAGGCATTTCCCATCGCGCCGATGCCGAGGTCGAAATCCAGCTTCAGGCGGCCGCCGCCAGGCAGGCTCAGGCGCGGGTTGAGCAGGCTGAAGCTGACCAGCCCTCCGAGCTTCTTGTAGTCGCGCGGGAACTTGCGGTCCAGCTGCGCCTGCAGCTGCGGCGCGGTGAAGCTGATGTCGCGGCCGAGCAGCGCGGCGGCGCCGTCCAGCGTGGAACACGCGGCGACCAGCAGCATGGCTGCGGCAAGGGCGAGGATCGCGGCAAGACGGCGCATGGCGGCATTCCGATGAAAACTTGCGCGCACCTTAGCGCGTTGCGGTGAACCGCGGTTAGCCGCGCGTCGTGCGCGTCACCTGGCCGCGGTGTCGCGCAGGCGAGGGTGCGGATTGACCGCGCCGGACGCGCCATAGATCCCGTAATGCAGGTGCGGCGGGGTGCCGCGCGCATTGCCGGTATCGCCGACCGTGCCGAGTGCGTCGCCGGCGCGCACGACCTGGTAGCGATGCAGGCCCGATGCCCAGCCATCCAGGTGCGCGTAGTAGTGGCGCTCGCCGCCCGGCCCGAGCACCCAGACGTGCCTGCCGCCGATGCCGTAATCGCCGATCCGCACCACGATGCCGCGGGTCGCGCTGGTCACCGGCGTGCCGCGCGCGGCGAAGATGTCGGTGCCCTGGTGCCGGCGCCCGCCGCTGCGTGGACCGCCCCAGGTGTCGGCGATGTCGCGCGCGCGGATGCCTTGCACCGGTACCGCCACCCGCGCGGCCGGCGGCATCCGCCACAAGCGGTACGCATCGGGCAACGCCCGCAGCAGCGGGCCGTTCCACGAACAGGCAACCGCCGCCAGCAGGACGGCGAGCGCCAGCCGGCCGGCGATCTTGCGTGGCGTGCGCTGCTTCATCGGCCTGCGGCATCGTGGATTGGCGTCCACGATGCCGCGCCCGGGTGAAGCCGGCGTGTGGCGCCGCTATCAGTCTTCTTCGTGGTGCGGCTTGTAGGCCTCGACCAGCTTCTGCTGCACCTGCGCCGGCACCGGCTCGTAGTGGCTGAAATCCAGCGCGTAACGGCCGCGCCCGGCGGTCACCGACTTCAGTTCCGCCGCGTAGCCTTCCAGTTCCGACAACGGCACCTGCGCCTTGACCACGATCTCGCCGCCGCGCAGCGAATCGGTGCCGCTGATGCGCGCGCGCTTGCTCGACAGGCCGCCGCTGATGTCGCCCATGTGCTGCTCGGGCGCGGTGACCTCGAGGTCGGCGATCGGTTCCAGCACCTGCGGTCGCGCCTTGCCGATCGCGTCGAGGAAGGCCTTCTTGCCGGCGGCGATGAACGCGACTTCCTTGCTGTCCACCGGATGGTGCTTGCCGTCGTACACGATCACCCGCACGTCCTGCATCGGATAGCCGGCCACCGCGCCGCCGGAGAGCACCTGGCGCACGCCTTTCTCCACCGCCGGCAGGAACTGGCCGGGGATGGTGCCGCCCTTCACTTCGTCGACGAACTCGAAGCCGCCGCCGCGCGGCAGCGGTTCGATGCGCAGGAACACCTCGCCGAACTGGCCGGCGCCGCCGGTCTGCTTCTTGTGGCGGTGATGGCCCTCGGCCTTGCCGCTGACCGTCTCGCGATAGGCGATGCGCGGCGGATGGGTCTTCACCTCGACCGCGTACTTGTCCTTCAGCCGTTGCAGCATCACCCGCAGGTGCAGGTCGGAGAGGCCGCGGATCACGGTCTCGTTGGTCTCGGTGTTGTGTTCCACCGCGAATGCCGGGTCTTCCTCGTCGAGCTTGTGCAGGGCGGTGGCGAGTTTCTGCTCCTGGCCCTTGCTGGCCGGTTCCACCGCCAGGCCGAACATCGGCTTCGGGAAGGCCATCGGCGCCAGGTGGATCTGGTCCTCGTCGTGCGAATCGTGCAGCACCGCGTCGAAATGCAGCTCGTCGACCTTGGCCACCGCGGCGATGTCGCCGGGGATCGCCTGCGCGACCTCGACGTGCTCCTTGCCCTTGAGCTTGAACAGGTGGGCGACCTTGAACGGCTTCTTGCCGTCGTCGACGAACAGCTGCGAATCCTTCCTGACCGTGCCCTGGTAGACGCGGAAGATGCCGAGCTTGCCGACGAAGGGATCGTTGACGATCTTGAACACGTCGGCGATCACGTGCGCGGCGGGATCGGGCCGCGCTTCGATCGGTTCGGCCGCGCTGCCCGCGCTCTTCACGAACGGCGGCGGGTTGGCCTCGCCCGGATGCGGGAACAGCTTCTCGGCGACGTCGAGCAGTTCCTTGACGCCGGCGCCGCTGCGCGCGGACACGAAGCAGACCGGGACCAGGTGGCCTTCGCGCAGGCATTGCTCGAACGCATCGTGCAATTCCTGCCCGGACAGGCCGTCCTCGCCCAGGTCGAGGTAATGGTCCATCACGGTCTCGTTGATCTCGACCACCTGGTCGATGATCTTCTGGTGCCAGTCGGCGACCGCGCCGAGATCCGAATCCCCGTCCTTGCTGCCGAAGCAGTCCACTACCCGTGCGCCACCATCGGCGGGCAGGTTGAGCGGCAATACCTCGGGACCGAATTCGGCCCGCAATGACTCAAGCAATGCACCGAGGTCGTGGCCGGCGTGGTCGATCTTGTTGACCACGATCGCGCGGCACAGCTTGCGCGCCTTGGCGTGGTCCATCATGCGGCGGGTGCCGTAGCCGATCCCGGCGTCGGCATCGACCACCACCGCGACGGTCTCGACCGCGGACAGTGCGGACAAGGTGGGGCCGCGGAAATCCGGGTAGCCCGCGGTGTCGATCAGGTTCACGTGGATGCCGGCATGGTCGGTGCTGGCGATGGCGGCGTCGATGGAATGGCCGCGTTCCTTCTCGATCGGGTCGAAATCGGAGACCGTGCTGCCGCGTTCGACCGTGCCTGCCGTCTGTATCGCGCCACCGGCATGCAGCAGGGCTTCGAAGAGGGTGGTTTTGCCGGCGCCGGGGTGGCCCGCCAGGGCCACGTTGCGGATCTGTTGTGTGCTGTAGGACATGAGCCCGTTTCTCCCTGTGCAGTGGGTGGACGTGGCGTCATGGCTGTCCGCGCTTCGCGCCGGAGCGGGGGCGCTCGGCGGGCGGTCATGGCGGACATGCACCTTAGCGCGGAAACGCCGGCCCATGTCTTGCGGTGCAGCATCCGCAGGCGGGGTTCAGTCCACGCGCATCCTCAGCGCGTGCAGCTGCCGGTAATGCGGCATGCAGGCCTCGGCGACCGCGGCGGCGGCGCCATCCAGCGCGAGTTCGCGCGCTGGCGGGGCCTCGAAGCCGGTGGACGCCCACACATGCGCATACCAGTGCGGCGCCCAGATGCCGTCGCTGGCGCGCGGTCCGGCGCGCCAGTGCAGCATGCGCTGGCTGAAGCCGATGCCGAGCCAGCCGCACAGCGCCCGCAGGTGCGCTTCCGGTGCGCGCAGGAAATCGCCGGAGTCGATCACCGGCGGCGCATCGCCGGCAGCGGCGAGTTCCGCGTACAGCGCGACCTGCTGGCGCAGGCCGATGTCGTCGGCTTCGACCTGCGCGCGCGACTTGACGTAGGACGCCACCACCTCGCGCGGGTCGCGGATCAGCAGCACGTTGCGCAGGCCGCGGATCCAGCCGTGGTCGATGTGCGGCAGCAGGTGGTGGGTCATGTGCTTCTGGTACCAGACCGGCGCATCGCCGGGCGCCGCTCCGGTCAACGCGCCGACCACCTTGCGCCAGTCGGTCTCGCCATCGGCGATCACCTCGTCGCGAGCCGGATGGTCGAGCCCGGTCTGCGCCAGGTAATGCGCGTACAGCGGTTCGTCGCTGACCGCGCAGTCCTCGCGGTTCTCCCAGGCACGCATCATCGCGGTGGAGATGTTGCGCGGCCCCGACCACATCGCGATCCGCAGCGGCGCGCTCACGACGATGCGCCCGCGATCGCCTTGCGCGCGGCGATGTCGCGCGCCAGCCATGCGCGATACAGGCCTTGCAGGCGTTCGACCATCGGCCCGCGCCCGTCGCCGATCGCGCGGCCGTCGATGCTGCGCACCGGCACCACCCCGGCGAAGGTGCCGGTGACGAATGCCTCGTCCGCGCCGTACGCATCGGTCAGGCTGAAGTTCTTCTGCAGGACCGGGATGCCGGCCTCGCGGCAGATCGCGATCACGTTGGAACGGGTGATCCCGCCCAGGCAGTAGTCGCCGGTCGAGGTCCAGACCTCGCCCTTGCGGACGATGAAGAAATGGGTGGAGTTGCAGGTGGCGACGAAGCCGTGCGGATCCAGCATCAGGCCCTCGTCGGCGCCGGCGGTATAGGCCTGGATGCAGGCGGTGATGCAGTTGAGCTTGCTGTGCGAATTGAGCTTGGGGTCCTGCACGTCGGGGAAGCCGCGGCGCACATGGACGGTGAACAGGGTGATGCCGCGCTCGGCGTTTTCCGGCGACGCGGTCTTGTACTCGGGGATGATGACGATGGTCGCGGGCCCCACGGTCACCCGCGGATCCTGGTAGGGCGTGCGCTTGACCCCGCGGGTGACCATCAGCCGGATGTGCACGCCGCTGGCGGCCTGCATGCCGTTGCCGGCCAGGGTGTCGCGGATCGCCGCCGCCAGCGCGGCGCGATCCATGCCGATGTCGAGCATGATCGCCCTGGCGCCTTCGTACAGGCGGTCGAGGTGGGCATCGAGGAAGGCCGGCTGGCCATCGACCACGCGCAGGCCCTCCCACACGCCGTCGCCCAGCACGAAGCCGCTGTCGAATACCGAGACGAACGCCTGGTCGCGGTGATGCAGCGCGCCGTTGATCCAGATGCGGATCTCGGCGTTGCGCGGATCGTCCGCAGCGTGCTGGGTGCCTTGTGCCATCGTTTCCGCTCGTCGGGGTGGGAGCCCCGATGGTAACGCCGCGGAAACGCGCGCCGTCGTATGCTCGTGCGCTTCCGACCCCTTGGAGATGTGCCATGGCCTTCAAGCGCTACGCCGACGCCCGCTGGAACGGCGACCTGCAATCCGGCAAGGGCAGCATCAGCACGCCGCAGAGCGGGCTGTTCGCCGAACAGAATTTCTCGTTCAAGACCCGCTTCGGCGACGACAAAGGCACCAATCCCGAAGAGTTGCTGGCCGCCGCGCATGCCGGCTGTTTCTCGATGGCGCTGTCGGCGGTGCTGGGCAAGTCGGGTTTCGTCCCCGACAGCATCGAAACGCGGGCCGAAGCCACGATGGAACCCGGCATGGACCCGGGGCCGACCATCACCGGCGTCACCCTGGTCGTGAAGGCGAAGGTGCCGGGCATCGACGCGGCGCAATTCCAGCAGATCGCCGAGGCGGCCAAGGCCGGCTGCGTGATTTCGCGCGCGCTGGCGGTGCCGGTCGGCTTGCAGGCGACGCTGGCGAGCTGAGAACGGTTACGGGCGCGGCGGCTAGCTGTCGCCGCGCTAAACGGTTTTGCCGTTGCCGGCTGCATTCAGCCTCGCGTTACCAGCATGGCCGCAGTGTTCGCATCGCGCCGGCCAATCCACTTTCCCGGCGACCGGGAGTCCACCATGAAGCGCCTTACCGCTGCCCTGCTTGTCGCCTTCGGCCTTGCCTCCAGCAGCGCCGCGTTCGCGCAGTCCAGCTACTACCCGTCCGGCAATGGCTACAACGGCTATGAACAGGGCGACAGTTATTCCGACTACGCGCGGGTGATCCGCGTCGATCCGGTGCTCGATGGCCGTTATTCCTCGACGTCGAGTTACGGCCGCAACGGCCAGCGCTGCTACCAGAGCACCACCGCCGGCGGTTACGAGCGCGACGGCTACTACGGCAACAACGGCTACCGCAACGATGGCTATCGGGATGACGGCTACTACCGCGACCAGTACGGCAGCGGTGCCGGCCGCAACATCGCCACCGTCGTCGGCGGCATCGCCGGTGCGGTGCTGGGCAGCAAGGTCGGCAGCGGTACCGGCAGCTATGTCGGCACCGCAGTGGGCTCGATGGTCGGCGGCATGGCTGGCCGCCAGATCTACGACCAGACCCAGCGCAACCGTTACGTGCGGCCGGGCGTGGTCACCGTTTGCGATCCGGAACCCGTGTATGGCAACAGCGGGTACGGCGGCTACAGCCGCACCGGCGACGGCCGCGCCAGCGCCTACGACGTGACCTACGAATACAACGGTCGCCGCTACACCCGGCGCATGGACTACAACCCGGGCGAGCGCGTGCGCGTACGCGTGGACGTGTCGCCGCAGTAAGCGGCGGCCGTCATGAACGAAACGAAGGGGCCGAATGGCCCCTTCGTCGTTTCCGGTCTGGCGACTCCCCGTGGCGATCCGCTATCCGGGCCAGTCCAGCGTGCCGGTCACCACCGCCACCGCGCGCCCACCCGACCACACATCGCCATCGGCATCGATGCTCAGCTCGATGATCGCGTCGTGCCCGACCTCGCGGCCCTGGCTGACGCGGTAGAAGCCGCCGGGCAGGTCGGGCAGAGCGCCGCGTTCGGCCAGCCACGCCGCAAGGGTCGCATTGGCGGCACCGGAGGCGGCATCCTCGAACTGCGCCGGCGCACCGACGAAGGCGCGCACCGCGTAGTAATAGACCGGGTCGTCGCTGCGCGCGTAGACGAACAGGCCCATGCTCTCGGTGGCATTGGCCAGTTCGACGATGGCGTTCCAGTTCGGCTGCGCATTGCGCAGTTCGGTTTCGTTGGCGAGTTCGGCCAGCCACCAGCGGCGGCCACCGTCCATCAGCACCGGCGGCAAGGTGCCCAGCTGCAGTCCGGCCAGGGCATCGCGCAGGCGCGGATCATCGGGCGTGGCGATCTCCTGCACCCGCGCGCGCGGCGTGCGCACGGCGATGGTGCGTTCGCTGCCTTCGCCGACGACTTTCAGCGGCAGCTTGCCGGCGATCCCGTCCTGCACCAGCAAGCCGTCGCGCGGCGCGGCCAGCCCGGCATCAAGCAACGCATGCGCGGTGCCGACGCTGGGATGACCGGCGAACGGCACCTCGCGGCGTGGGCTGAAGATGCGGATGCGATGGGTCGCATCGTCGGAGACCGGTGGCAACACGAAGGTGGTTTCCGGCAGGCGCGTCCATTTGGCGATGGCCTGCATCTGCGCATCGTCCAGGCCTTCGGCATCCAGCACGACCGCCAGCGGATTGCCGGCGCCGGCGCGCGAGGCGAACACATCGAGTTGCACGTAACGACGCTGTGACATGGGGATGCCGCGGGAGTGGGGCGCGCAGCTTACCAATCGAGCGTGCCGGCGATGACCTGCTGTACCTCGCCGCCGATCCAGACATCGCCCTCGGCATCGACCTGCAGTGCCACCCGGCCGTCGCGGCCGAGTTCGCGGCCCTGGCTGGCGACATAGCGGCCATCCTGCCCGGGCAACCGGCCCTCGCGATGCAGGCGTGCCGCGATCAGCGCATTGGCGCTGCCGGTGACCGGGTCTTCGGGGACGTTCACTGCGTCGCCCGGGCAGAACGCGCGCACCGCAAGCTCATGTTCGGACGCTGTTTCGAATGCAAACAGCGCGACGCCGGTAGCCGAAGTCGCGTCCGTCCAGTCGGCAATCGCGCCGAAATCCGGCTTCAAGCTGCGTAACTGTTCCGCGGAAGCGGCTTCGACCAGCCACCAGGATGGGCCGTTGTTCCACAGTTCGACGGCGTGGCCGGCCTGCGCGATCGCGGCCAGTTCCGCAGGCAGTGTTCCCGGCGACGCATCGAGCAGGCGCCCGCGCGGGCTGCGCAAGCGGATCCCCGGTCGCAACGGATCGCCGTGGACTTCGGCCGGCAGCAGGCCGGCGGCGCATTGCTGGACCAGGCGGCCGTCGCGCGGCGTGGCCAGTCCGTGGGTGGTCGCCAGCCACGCCGCGCCGACGCTGGGATGGCCGGCGAACGGCAGCTCGCTGCCGGGGGTGAAGATGCGGATCCGGTAGTCGGCGCCGGCATCGGGCGGCAGGAAGAAGACCGTTTCCGAGAGGTTGAGCCACGCGGCGATGGCCTGCATCGAGGCGGTGTCGAGGCCCTCGGCATCGAGCACGGCGCCGAGCGGATTGCCGGTGCCGGGCCGGGAGGCGAACACATCCAGTTGCACATAACGTCTTGGCATTGCGATGGCGCCCGGCACAGCCCACGGGGCCGCTAGAATGCACCACGGCCCGCACGCGGGCATCCCCCACCTCATTCCGAAAGGGCTTATGTCCATCGCCACCGCGCCTGACGCCACCACCTCCGCACCCACCACGCATGCCGGGCGTTGGCTGGTGCTGAAATTCGGCGGAACCTCGGTGTCCAAACGCGAGCGCTGGGACACCATCGGCCGGCTGGCCGACGAGCGCGCCAGCCTCGAGCACGCCCGCGTGCTGGTGGTGGTGTCGGCGCTCTCCGGCGTCACCAACGAATTGCAGGCGATCGCCAATGGCGAGGACATCGCCGGCCGCATCGCCGCGCTCATCGCCCGCCACCGCGCATTCTGCGCGGATGAGCTTGGGATCGATCCCGATGCCGCGCTCGGCGAACGCCTGCGCGCGCTGCAAGCCTTGCGCGACGACCCGCGCGCGGCATCGCGTGCGCTCGACTGGCAGGCCGAAGTGCTGGGGCAGGGCGAGCTGCTGTCGTCCTCGCTCGGTGCGGCTTACCTGCGCGCGCAGGGGCTGGACTTCGGCTGGTGCGATGCGCGCGAGTGGCTGGATGCGGTGTCGCTGCCGAATGCCAGCGAGTGGGCGCAGCGGCTGTCAGTCAATTGCCGCTTCGAAGCCGACGCCGCACTGCGCGCACGCTTCGCCGCGCAGCCCGCGCGCCTGTTGCTGACCCAGGGCTTCATCGCACGGCATGGCGATGGCGGCACCGCGATCCTCGGTCGCGGCGGTTCGGATACCTCGGCGGCGTATTTCGGCGCGCTGCTGGGCGCATCGCGCGTCGAGATCTGGACCGACGTGCCCGGCATGTTCAGCGCCAACCCGCGCGAAGTGCCGGACGCGCGCCTGCTGACCCGGCTCGATTACGCCGAGGCGCAGGAAATCGCCACCACCGGCGCCAAGGTGCTGCATCCGCGTTCGATCAAGCCCTGCCGCGATGTCGGCGTGCCGATGCGCATCCTCGACACCAGCCGCCCGCAACTGCCGGGCACGCGGATCGAAGGCAGCGTGGCCGCGGTGCCCGGGGTCAAGGCGATCAGCCGCCGCAACGGCATCGTGCTGGTGTCGATGGAAAGCATCGGCATGTGGCAGCAGGTCGGCTTCCTCGCCGACGTGTTCGAGCGCTTCAAGCGCCACGGCCTGTCGGTGGACCTGATCGGTTCGTCCGAAACCAACGTGACCGTGTCGCTGGATCCGTCCGAGAACCTGGTCAGTACCGACGTGCTCGGCCGCCTTTCCGAAGACCTGGCGCAGGTGTGCCGGGTCAAGGTGATCGTGCCTTGCGCGGCGATCACCCTGGTCGGCCGCGGCATGCGTTCGCTGCTGCACAAGTTGTCCGAGGTCTGGGAGATGTTCGGCCGCGAACGGGTGCACCTGATCTCGCAGTCGTCGAACGACCTCAACCTCACCTTCGTGGTCGACGAAGCCGCCGCCGACGGCATGTTGCACAAGCTGCATGCGGAACTGATCGACAGCGGCGCGATGCCGGTGTACGAGACCCAGGTGTTCGGCCCGCGCTGGCGCGAGATCAACGGCAGCGTGCGTCCGCGCCCGGCGGCGTGGTGGCGTGCGCCGCACGAACGCACGCGCCTGCTCGAACTCGCCCGCCACGGCACCCCGCGTTACGCCTACCACCTGCCGACGGTGATCGAACGCGCGCGCCAGCTGCAGGCGATCGCTGCCGTCGACCGTCGCTACTACGCGATCAAGGCGAATTCGCATCCGGCGATCCTGCGCGCGCTGGCCGCGGAGGGCTTCGGCCTGGAATGCGTGTCGCAGGGCGAGGTCGAGCGCGTGTTCGACGCCGTGCCCGGTTTCGACCCGGCGCGCGTGCTGTTCACCCCCAGCTTCGCCCCGATCGGCGAATACGAAACCGCGTTCGCGCGCGGCATCACCGTGACCGTCGACAACGTGGAACTGTTGCGGCGTTGGCCCGGGGTGTTCCGCGGCCGCGCGCTGTGGCTGCGCATCGACCTCGGCCACGGCGACGGCCACCACGCCAAGGTCAATACCGGCGGCAAGGCATCGAAGTTCGGCCTGTCCGCGCAGCGGGTGGAGGAATTCGTCGAAGCGGCGCGCGCGCTGGACGTGCGCATCACCGGCGTGCACGCGCACCTGGGCAGCGGCATCGACAACAGCGCGCACTGGAAGGTCGTGGTCGACGAGCTCGCCGGTTTCGCGCGGCGGATCGGCAGCGTGGAGGTCATCGATATCGGCGGCGGCCTGCCGATCGCCTACAGCGACGATGACGAACCCTTCGACCTCGACGCCTGGGCGACCGGACTTGCCGCGATCAAGATCCTGCACCCGGCGTTCAAACTCGCCATCGAGCCCGGCCGCTTCCTGGTCGCCGAAGCCGGCGTTCTGCTGACGCATGCCACGCAAGTGATCGAGAAGGACGGCGTGCAGCGCGTCGGCCTGGATGCCGGCATGAACGCGCTGATCCGCCCCGCGCTGTACGACGCCTGGCACGACATCGCCAACCTGTCGCAGCTCGACGCCGCCTGCGACGTCGACTTCGACGTGGTCGGCCCGATCTGCGAATCCAGCGACGTGTTCGGCCAGCGGGTCAAGCTGCCCGCGACCACCGTGCCCGGCGACGTGATGCTGGTGGCCGATGCCGGCGCCTATGGCTTCTGCATGTCCAACGCATACAACCTGCGCGCGCTGCCCGCAGAGGACGTACTTGAATGAGTGAGTGGATGTTCCAGCGCGATGCGATCCGCGCGTTCCGTTTCGTGCGCTGCGCGTTCGATGCGCAGACCGGCGTCGCGCAATTGGTGTACGCCTTCGACGACGGCCCGGAGCTGGTCGAAACCGTCAGCGTGCCCGGCGCGCCGTTCGTCCTGGACGATGCGCGCGCGGCTGCGGCGGAGCGCGCGCTGCGCCTGCTGCACCTGATCGCGGGCGTCAGCTACTACAAGGCGGCGGTGCCGGAGGCCATCCGCATCGAGTCTTATGCCATCGATGCCGGAACCGCGGCCTTCCTCGACAGCGTCTATCTCAACGGACTCGGCGAGTTCGCCTATCGCAACGGCCTGAACCTGCACGGCCGGATCAAGTTCCCGGCGGCAGCGACGGCGGATGCGCCGGCGCCGGCGCTGGGCCTGTGCGAACACGCGCTGGTCGCGATCGGCGGCGGCAAGGATTCGCTGGTCAGCATCGAGGCGTTGCGCAATGCCGGCGTCGAACAGACCGTGACCTGGATCGGCGGCTCGCAATTGATCGCCGCCTGCGCCGCGCATACCGGCCTGCCCACGCTCAACCTGGGCCGCCAGCTGTCGCCGTTGCTGTTCGAGTTCAACCGCCTCGGCGCATGGAACGGCCATATCCCGGTGACCGCGGTGAACTCCGCGATCATGGCCTTCGCCGCGGTGTTGCTGGGCGTCGATCAGGTAGTGTTCTCCAACGAGCGTTCGGCCAGTTACGGGTCGATCATCCCGGGCACCGGCGAAGTGAACCACCAGTGGTCGAAGGGTTGGGCCTTCGAATCCGCGCTGGGCGACTGGCTGCAGCAGCACGTCGCCGCCGACCTGCATTACTACTCGCTGCTGCGGCCGATGAGCGAACTGGCGGTGGCCCGGCAGTTCGCCAAGGTCAGCCGCTACGACGCGCATTTTTCCAGCTGCAACCGCAATTTCCACATCATGGGCGAGCGCCCGACCAGCCGCTGGTGCGGGGTCTGCCCGAAGTGCCATTTCGTGTTCCTCGCGCTGGCGCCGTTCATGCCGAAGACGCGGCTGGTCGGGATCATCGGCCGCAACCTGCTGGACGATGTCGAGCAGACCGCCGGCTTCGATGCGCTGCTCGAGTACCAGGACCACAAGCCGTTCGAATGCGTCGGCGAGGGCCGCGAATCGCGCGCGGCGATGGCGGCCTTGGCCGCGCGTCCGGAGTGGCGCGAGGACGCGCTGGTCGAACGCTTCCGCCGCGAGATCGCGCCGCAGCTCGACGCATCCGAACTGCGTGTCGAACCGTTGCTGGTGATCGACGAGGAACATCGCATCCCGCCCGCGCTGTGGCAGAAGCTGCGTGACCAGTTCGCCGCTTGACCTGGCGTCGCTCGCAGGCAAGCGCGTCGCCCTGTGGGGCTGGGGGCGCGAAGGCCGCGCTGCCTACAACGCGCTGCGCGCGCGCCTGCCGCAGCAGCCGTTGACCCTGTTTTGCAGCGCGGAGGAAGCCGCGGATGCCATGGCCTTCGGCGATCCGTTGCTCGCCATCGAACACGAGGCCGGCGGCGAACGTCTGGCGGCATTCGAGATAGTGGTGAAGTCGCCCGGCATCAGTCCCAACAAGCCTGACGCCTTGTTCGCGGCGGCACGCGGCACGCGCTTCATCGGCGGCACCGCGCTCTGGTTCGGCGAACATGCCGGCGACGGCACCATGGCGCGCACGCTGTGCGTGACCGGCACCAAGGGCAAGAGCACCACGTCTTCGCTGCTGGCGCACCTGCTGCGTGCCGCGGGACTGCGCACCGCGCTGGCCGGCAATATCGGCCTGCCGTTGCTCGAGTTGCTCGACGCGCGCGCGGACGCCTGGGCGGTCGAGCTGTCCAGTTACCAGACCCGCGACGTGGCAGCGTCCGGCGCGCGGCCGGCCATCGCCATCGTCACCAACCTGTTCCCGGAACACCTGGACTGGCACGGCAGCGAGGCGCGCTACATCGAGGACAAGCTGGCACTGGTCACCGAGGCCAAGCCGCATGTCGCCGTGCTGAATGCCGCCGACCCTCGGCTCGCCGCATTGCAGCTGCCCGACAGCGACATCCGCTGGTACGGCGATGCGCGTGGCTGGCACCTGCGCGGCGATGCGCTGCATCGTGGCGACGCGTTCGTGATGGACACGGCCACGCTGCCGCTGCCGGGCCGGCACAACCGCAGCAACCTGTGCGCGGTGCTGACCGCGCTGGAAGCCTTCGGCCTGGATGCGCTGGCCTTGGCGCCGCATGCGGCGACGTTCCAGCCGCTGCCGAACCGCCTGCAACCGGTCGGCGAACGCGACGGCTTCCTCTACGTCAACGATTCGATCAGCACCACGCCGCATGCGACCTTGGCGGCGCTGGAGCTGTATCGCAGCCGGCCGGTGGCGGTGCTCATCGGCGGACACGACCGCGGCTTGCCGTGGGATGACTTCGCCGTGGCGATGCGCACGCAGGTGCCGCGCGCGATCGTCACCATGGGCCAGAACGGCCCGCGCATCCATGCATTGCTGGAACCTGTCGCCGCGACCACGGGTTTCGCGCTGCGCGCCGCGAACGACCTTGCCGACGCGATGGACCAGGCGCGTGCGGCGCTCCCGGATGGCGGCGTGGTGCTGCTCTCGCCGGGCGCGCCCAGCTTCGGTGCGTACAAGGATTACGTGGCGCGCGGCCGGCATTTCGCGCAGCTGGCCGGCTTCGATCCGGAGGCTATTTCCGGCATCACCGGGATGGGCATTGCCTGATTCACACAGGTTGAACCTGCGCCGGGTAGCGTGGGCGCACCACATCGAAGGAGATCGTCATGCGTCGCCTCGTGTTCGCCATCGGATTGCTGTTCGCCGCCACGCCCGTCTTCGCCAAGATGCAGGCCAAGCCGGTCGAATGGAGCGTGGGCCAGGAGCGTTTCAGCGGTTACGTGGTCTACGACGATGCAGCGAAGGCGAAGCGCCCCGGCTTGGTGATGGTGCCGAACTGGATGGGCGTGACCGACGACGCAGTCGCACGCGCCAAGGCCATCGCCGGCGACGATTACGTGGTGCTGGTCGCCGACGTCTGGGGCAAGGGCAAGCAACCGAAGGACAGCGCCGAAGCGGGCAAGTTCGCCGGCGCGCTGCGCGGCGAGGATCGCGGGCCGTTGCGCGCACGGATCGAGGCGGCGCTGGCCACGCTCAAGGCGCAGGCCGGCAAGGCGCCGCTGGATGCGTCGAAGCTCGGTGCATTCGGGTTCTGCTTCGGCGGTTCCACCGTGCTTGAACTCGCGCGCAGCGGTGCCGACGTGGCCGGCGTGGTCAGCCTGCACGGTGGTCTGGCGCCCGGGACGAAATCGCAGACCGCGGCTTCGATCAAGGCGCCGGTGCTGGTGCTGAACGGCGCCGACGACAAGGCCACGCCGGACGCGGACATCCTCGCGTTCGAGAAGGAAATGGACGCCGCCAGGGCCGACTGGCAGTTCGTCGACTTCAGCGGTGCGGTGCATTGCTTCGCCGAGCCGTCCGCCGGCAACGATCCGGCCAGCAATTGCCGTTACGACGCGCGCGCGGCGAAGCGCGCCTACCGGATGATGGACGACTTCTTCCGCGAGCGGTTCGCGGCGAAATGATCAGTGGTCGCGGCTGACCGAATACTGCGCAAGGCCGCGCAACGCGGCGGCATGCGCGTTGTCGCCGAGGGTCGCGAGGGCCGCTTCGGCATCGCGCGCGTACTGCAGCGCGCGTTCGCGGCTGTAGTCGAGGCTGCCGCAGGCATGGATGGCCGCCAGCACCTGCGGTAGCGCGTCGGTATCGCCTTGTTCGATCGCCTCGCGCAGCACCGCGCGGGTGGCCGCGTCGCTGTGCTGCATCGCATGGATCAGCGGCAGCGTCGCCTTGCCTTCGGCCAGGTCGTCGCCGAGGTTCTTGCCCAGCGTTTCCGCGTCGGACGCGTAGTCCAGCACGTCGTCGGCGATCTGGAAGGCGTAGCCCAGTGCCATGCCGTAGCGATGCAGCGCGTCGCAGGTCGCCGCATCCGCACCCGCGAGCAATGCGCCGAGGCGCGTGGCCGCCGCGAACAGCACCGCGGTCTTGCGCTCGATGACGCGCAAATAGGCGGCTTCGTCGGTGTCCGGGTTGCGCACGTGCAGCAGCTGCAGCACCTCGCCCTCGGCGATGGTGTTGGTGGTGTCGGCGAGGATCCGCATCACCTCCAGCCGGTCCAGTTCGACCATCAGCTGGAAGCTGCGCGAATACAGGAAGTCGCCGACCAGCACGCTGGCCGCGTTGCCCCAGACCGCGTTGGCGGTCTTGCGGCCGCGGCGCAGGTCGGATTCGTCGACCACGTCGTCGTGCAGCAGGGTGGCGGTGTGGATGAATTCGACCACCGCGGCCAGCTGGTGGGCGTCCGGTCCGCGATGCCCCAGCGCGCCGGCCGTGAGCAGCAGCAGCATCGGCCGCAGCCGCTTGCCGCCGGCGCCGATGATGTATTCGGCGACCTGGTTGATCAGCACCACGTCCGAGGCCAGCCGGCGGCGGATCAGGGCGTCCATCGCCGCCATTTCCGGCGCGGCCAGGGCCTGGATGGCGGGCAGGTCGAGCCGGGATGCGGGGGAAACGACGTTGTCGGGCATGGGGCAGGGGATCAGGGGAATGCGGAATTATAGGCTGCGCGCGATTTCCGGCCCGGGGGCGGGGAATCCCCCGACCCCGCGGTCCGGTGCAATCCGGCTGCCCGCGGGGGCGCTGGTATCATCTACTGCTGGTCGTCCGCTCCGGACGATGCGAAAGAAACGAGGAACGACATGGCACGCGGCGTCAACAAGGTGATCCTGCTCGGCAACCTGGGCAACGACCCGGACGTGAAGTACACCCAGGGCGGCATGGCCATCGCCACGCTGAGCGTGGCCACGACCTACTCGCGCAAGGACAAGGACGGCCAGTTCCAGGAAAAGACCGAGTGGCACCGGGTCAAGCTGTTCGGCAAGACCGCGGAAGTCGCCGGCGAATACCTGAAGAAGGGCCGCCAGGTCTACATCGAGGGCCGCATCGAGTACGGCTCGTACGAGAAGGACGGCGTCAAGCACTACACCACCGACATCATCGGCGAGGACATGCAGATGCTCGGCGGCGGCGATGGCCAGCGCGGCGGCGGCGAAGGCGGCGGCTACCAGCAGCGCAGCGGCGGTGGCGGCAATTACGGCAGCGGCGGCGATCGCCAGCAGCGTGCCCCGGCGCAGCGTCGCGACCCGGCAGCGGCCAAGCCGGCCAATTTCGACGACGTGCCGTTCGACGACGACATTCCGTTCTGATCGCGATTTCGCAGGGACGCTGACGCATGACGACCTGGCTGGTCACCGGCGGCGCCGGCTTCATCGGCGGCAATTTCGTGCTGGGCGCGGTGGGCGACGGCATCCGGGTGGTGAACCTGGATGCGCTGACCTATGCCGGCAACCGCGACACCCTGGCCTCGCTGGATGGCGACGCCAACCATGTGTTCGTGCACGGCGACATCGGCGATCGCGCGCTGGTGGCGAAGCTGTTGGCCGAGCATCGCCCGGACGCGGTGGTGAATTTCGCCGCGGAAAGCCATGTCGATCGTTCCATCGACGGCCCGGCGGCGTTCATCCAGACCAATGTGGTCGGCACGCTGGCCTTGCTGGAGGCGGTGCGCGATCACTGGAAGTCGCTGGAAGGCGAGGCGAAGCAGGCGTTCCGTTTCCTGCACGTCTCCACCGACGAGGTCTACGGCACGCTGGGCGAAACCGGCAAGTTCAGCGAGACCACCCCGTACGCGCCGAACTCGCCGTACTCGGCATCGAAGGCCGCGTCCGACCACCTGGTCCGCGCCTTCCACCACACCTACGGCCTGCCCACGCTGACCACCAATTGCAGCAACAACTACGGTCCGTACCACTTCCCGGAAAAGCTCATCCCGCTGGTGATCGCCAAGGCGCTGGCTGGCGAACCGCTGCCGGTGTACGGCGACGGCAAGCAGGTGCGCGACTGGCTGTTCGTGAGCGACCACTGCGAGGCGATCCGCACCGTGCTGGCCAGGGGCCGCGTGGGCGAGACCTACAATGTCGGCGGCAATGCGGAGAAGCAGAACATCGAGGTGGTGAAGGCGATCTGCGCGCTGCTCGACCAGCGCCGCCCGCGCGAGGACGGGCAACCGCGCGAATCGCAGATCGCCTACGTCGCCGATCGCCCGGGCCACGATCGCCGTTACGCGATCGATGCATCGAAGCTGCGCGACGAACTGGGCTGGGAGCCGAAATACGATTTCGAGCGCGGCATCGCCGAAACCATCGACTGGTACCTCGACCACCAGGACTGGGTGAAGCGCGTGCTCGACGGTTCGTATCGCCTTGAGCGGATCGGAGCCGCCGCATGAGCGCGACGCAACGCAAGGGCATTATCCTCGCCGGCGGTTCCGGCACCCGGCTGTATCCGATCACCCAGGCGATCAGCAAGCAGCTGTTGCCGGTGTACGACAAGCCGATGGTCTATTACCCGCTCAGCGTGTTGATGCTGGCCGGCATCCGCGAAGTGCTGGTGATCAATACCCCGCACGAGCAGGCGCTGTTCCGCAACCTGCTGGGCGATGGTTCGCAGTGGGGCATGAAGATCGAGTACGCCGCGCAGCCGAGCCCGGACGGGCTGGCGCAGGCCTTCCTGATCGGCCGCGACTTCCTTGCCGGCGGCCCGAGTTGCCTGGTCCTCGGCGACAACATCTTCTATGGCCACGGCCTGACCGAACTGCTGCAACGCGCGGATGCGCGCGAGCAGGGCGCCACCGTGTTCGGTTACTGGGTGCGCGATCCCGAGCGTTACGGCGTGGCCGAGTTCGATGCCTCCGGCAAGGTGGTCGGGCTGGAAGAGAAGCCGGCAAAACCCAAGTCCAACTATGCGGTCACCGGCCTGTACTTCTACGACGGCCGCGCCAGCGACTTCGCCGCCGGGCTGAAACCGTCGCCGCGCGGCGAGCTCGAAATCACCGACCTCAATCGTTGCTACCTCGACGACGATTCGCTGCAGCTGGAGAAGATGGGCCGCGGTTACGCCTGGCTGGATACCGGCACCCACGAGTCGCTGGTCGAGGCCTCGACCTACATCGAGACCATCGAGAAACGGCAGGGCCTGCGCGTGTGCTGCCCGGAGGAGATCGCCTTCCACAACGGCTGGATCGACGCCGAGCAGCTGCGCGCGTTGGCGATGCCGTTGGCCAAGAACGGCTATGGCCAGTACCTGCTGAGCCTGCTCGAGCACGGCCGCATCGAGTGAGCCCAAACGCATGAAACTGATCGAAACCGGCTTGCCGGGCTGCGTGATGATCGAGCCGGCGGTGTACGGCGACGAGCGCGGCCATTTCTACGAAGGCTGGAACGCCGCGCGCTTCGCCGAACACGGGCTGCCCACGCAATTCGTGCAGCACAACGTCTCGCGCTCCCAGCGCGGCGTGTTGCGCGGCCTGCATTACCAGTGGCCCGGCAACGTGCAGGGCAAGCTGGTGAGCGTGCTGGAAGGCGAGGTCTACGATGTCGCCGTCGACATCCGCCGCGGTTCGCCGACCTACGGCCGGCATGCGGCAGCGATCCTGAGCGCGGACAACAAGCGTCATTTCTGGATTCCGGAAGGCTTCGCGCACGGATTCCTGGTGCTGAGCGAGACCGCGGTGTTCACCTACCTGTGCACCGCGCCCTACGACCGCGCCAGCGACAATTCGCTGCGCTGGGACGATCCGCAACTGGCGATCGACTGGCCGCTGGCCGAGGTCTCGCTGTCGGGCAAGGACGCCATCGCGCCGTTGCTGGCCGAGATGCCGGCCGAACGCCTGCCGCTCTACATCGCATGAAACTGCTGCTGCTCGGCGGCAACGGGCAGGTCGGCCGCGAACTGCGGCGCAGCCTGCCGCAGCTGGGCGAGATCGTGGTCGCCACCCGCGATGGCGCCGAAGCCGACGCGATCGCGGATTTCGATGCGCCGGAATCGCTGGCGGCATTGATCGCACGGGTCGCGCCGGATGTGGTGGTGAATGCCGCCGCCTATACCGCCGTCGACAAGGCCGAAAGCGATGCCGATGCGGCGTTCCGCATCAATGCCGAAGCCTCGGCTGCAGTGGCCGGTGCATGCGCCGCATCCGGTGCATTGCTGGTGCATTACTCGACCGACTACGTTTTCGATGGCAGCGCCACCCGGCCGTACCGCGAGGACGATGCCACCTCGCCGCTGGGCGTCTATGGCGCCAGCAAGCTCGCCGGCGAAGCCGCCATCCGCGCCAGCGGCGCGCGCCACGCGATCCTGCGCACGGCCTGGGTGTATGCATCGCACGGCAAGAACTTCCTGCTGACCATGCTGCGATTGGCGAGTGAACGCGACGAACTGCGCGTGGTCGCCGACCAGGTCGGCGCACCGACGCCGGCCGCGTGGATCGCCGATGCCACCGCGGCACTGATTCGCGCTGGGGTCGCTCAATCCGGAACCTGGCACCTCACCGCCGGCGGCGCCACCAGCTGGCACGGTTTCGCCGAGGCGATCATCGACGATGCGCATGCCCGTGGCCTGATCGCGCGCAAGCCGCGCGTCGTCGCCATCCCGACCTCCGACTATCCGACGCCGGCGCGGCGCCCCGCCTATTCGGTGCTGGACACCGCGAAGTTGCGTCATGACTTCGGCGTCGAACCGTCGCAGTGGCGCGATGGATTGCGCCGCACGCTGGAAGCGCTGGCGCCGTCCCGCTGAGGTTCAGGCCTGCGCCGCCACCGGCGACGCCTCCGGCCCGCGCGCCACGAAACGCCTCTTCAGCCGCAGGGCCGGACGTTCGACCAGGAACCAGGACAATGCCGCGCATGCCATGGCGATCGCGGTCGCGATCGCGATATTGCCGGCGATGGTCTTGCCCGCCGGCAGCATCCACGCCAGTTGCTGCGCGGGCCAGCCGTACAGGTACAGCCCGTACGAGAGATCGGTGTGGCGGATCATCGGCAGGCGCGCGCGCAGGCCCAGCCACAACGTGCCGTAGGTCAGCAGGCCGAAGTAGGGCAGGTGCGACCAACCGGTGCCTCGCAACGCCGCGAACATGGCGACCAACGCGAGGACCGCCCAGCCCGACAGCCGGATGCGTTCGCGGTTCACCCACAGCAGGGTGCCGGTGATGAAGAACGCGGTGCACTCGCCGTATTTCTGGATATGGTCGGGCAAGGGCCAGTAATGCCGCGCGAGCGCGTATCCGGCCAGCATCACAAGCGCCCATAGCGGGGTGTAACGCCTCGGCGCGAGCAATACGAGTAGCCACGCGATCAGCAGCAGGATGTAGAGCTTCGCCTCGTTCGGCAGCGTCCACAGCGAACCGTTGATCACGTCCAGCGGATGGCCTGCGAACACACCCGGCAGCTGGAAGCGGCTGAGCAGCAGCGTGGCGTTGACCAGGAAATAATTCCACGTGGCCGGCTGCCGCCAGTAGTCCGCCGCGGTGGTGAGCAGTGGGCCCAGCACGAAGGTCGTCAGCGCCACGCACACCAGCAACGCCGGCAGGATGCGCAGGCCGCGCGACACCAGGTAGCCGCGCGCCGTGTTGCGCTCCAGGCTGGCGGCGATCAGGAAGCCGCTGATCACGAAGAACATGTCGACCGCCACCGCACCCGCGCCGCGCAGCTGGGTCAGCCAGGCGATGCCGTCGTTGCCGGGAATGCCGGTGATCGCATGCGCATGGCCGTAGATCACCATCCACGCCGCGACCAGCCGCATCAGGTTGAAGTTGTTGCGCTGCCCGGCCCAAGCGGTGGCGATGGTGGGCGCGGTCATGCCCCTGCGTATCGCCAATGCCACGGTTCGTAGACGATGCCGTGCGGGTTATTGCGCGGGTAGCTCATGGCGAAGCCGTGTTCGCCGGCATGTTCGCGCAGCCAGGCGAACGCCGCGGTGCGTTCGAAGCTTTCCTCGGCCGGCGGTTCGTCCATGGTGCCGATGTCCAACGCCAGTCCGGAGTGGTGTTCGCTGAAGCCGGGGGCGGCGTTGACCGCGAGGATGTCGTCGAGCGACAGGCCGCGCGCGGATTTTCGCCCGAAGATCCCGAGTTGGTAGTCGTGGCTGCGGTAGCCGGAGATCGCTTCCAGCAGCGCGCCGTCGCGCCGTGCTTCGTCGCGCATGCGCAGCCATGCGCGCGCGGCATCGACACGCAGCCACAGCGGGCGGCGATAACGGTCGAAGCCGGCGAACGCGAGCCAGTCGGGTTCGGCGACCAGCCCGAGGCCGGTGCGATCGGCATAGTCGGCTTCATCGATGCCGAGCGCATCCAGCCGTTCCTGCAGGCGATGCAGCGGCAGCTCGCCGACATGCTCCAGGCCGCTGCGCGCATGCATCGGCGCCGATTCCAGCGCATCCAGCGCAGCGTCGAGACCGGGTTCGCGGCGCAGGTTCGGCAGCAGCGGCAACAGGCCTTCGGCGAGGTCGGCGGCGAGATAGGCGCCATCGCGCTTGCGCCGCAACACGCGGCTGGCGCGCGACAGTGCGCGGGCATCGTGGTTGCTGCGCGCGCGCAACAGCGCGGCCGGCCAGAGTTCGATCTCCGGCGTGTTGAGCAGCGCGATCTTCAGCGGAACCGGCGGCAGGCGTGGCATGCGCGCAGCTTAGCGCAGCCGCCCTGATTCAACGCTTCGACTCGCGCCACAGCATGAACGCGAGCAGGCCGGCGATGGCGGCGACCAACCCGCTCGCCCATGCCGGCACGGCGAAGCCGTCGATGGTCACCGGCCATCCGGCCAGGAAGCGGGTCGCCTGCAACACGGCGACCACGGCGAGCAGCAGTGCGGCGATGCGGGTGAACGGCTTCATCCGGGCAACCTCCTGCAGGACGGTCATGCGGCGCGCAGGGCATCCAGCAACGCCTGCGGCTGCTCGGGACTGAGCAGCAGGAATGCGCCGTCCTGCTGCGGCAGGATCAGGACCCGCTGCTGGCCGGTCAGCAGGCAGAAGGCCTTGGCCCGGTTGCGCAGGCGGAAATGCCCGGCCTGGAAGCCGGGCAGGCCATAGCCATTGGTTTTCAGCCCCGGGCGGAATTCGGTGCGTTCGTCGAGGCTCGCGATCCGCGCATGCGCAAGGTCGAGGCTCGCCACCGGCGCCTTGCGCGTGTAGAACGCCGCGGCGACGACCAGCATGCCGTTTTCCAGCGTGATCCGCCGCCGCCCCAGCATCGCCAGCACCAGCGCGGTCAGCAGCAGCACGCCGAGCAGCGTCGCCATCGCAGCGCCCGGCAGCGGCCGCTGTTGCGAACCGAACACGACCGCGGCGGTGATCGCCAGCGGCAGCACGATGGTCAGCAGGATCGCGATCGGCCAGACCATCGGCTGCAAGGGCGCAACCGGGAATTCGCGGGCTTGCGGGCTTGCCATGTCGTGTCGTCTCCGTCAGTGCGCCTTGATCCAGTTCGCCACGTCGTCGACCAGGGTCGCGTCGACATGGCCCGGCACGTTGTACTCGGCCAGGTTGCCGTCGCCTTCGCCGGCGATGCCGAGGTGGTTGAGCTTCTCGTACAGCTTGAATTCGACGCGCTTGTCCGCGTGGAACGCCCCGCGCCAGCGGCCCCAGTCGGCATCGACCACCTGGATGTCGCGCGCGCCCTGCAGCACCAGCATCGGCAGCGCGACCGACTGCGCGTCGGCGACCGCGTCCACCGCATCGATGCTGCGCCAGTAGCCGACCGGCTGGCCCAGTACCGTCTTCGTCGCCGGATCGGTGAGCGGATCGCGGGTCTGGCGAACCTGTTCCGTGAGCACGGCGATCGCATCGCGTTCGGCATCGCTGGTCTTGCCGTCGTCCAGCACCGCCATCCGCCGGTTCTGCTCGATCACGATGTCGAGCAACGGCCGCGCCGGCGCGGCCATCAGCACCAGCCCGGCGACATGGCCGGAGACCGCGGCGATGCGCGGCGCCATCATCCCGCCCTGGCTGTGGCCGAGTACGAACACGCGCTTGGGATCGATGCCTTCGGCCTTGCGCAGCGCATCGACCGCGAGCACGGCGTCGTTGGTGGTTTCGTCGTCGACGCCGAAGTTGCCGCCGGCGAAGTCCTGCGGGCGCGCCTTGCTGCGCTTCTCGTAGCGCAGCACCGCGATGCCCTGCGCGGCCAGGCCACGGGCGATGTCGAGGAAGGGCTTGTTCGGGCCGATGGTTTCGTCGCGGTCGTGCGCGCCGGAGCCATGGACGAGGACGACCGCAGGGAACGGCCCATCACCCTTGGGCATCGCCAGCGTGCCGGGCAGGGCGCGTTCGCCTGCGCCGACGCTGAACTCGCGTTCGCTGAAATTCGCGTCTGCGGCGACGGGCGCGGCGACGGCCGGCGCTTCCGCCGGCTGGATCAGGAAACCGGCGATCTTGCCGTCCGCGCCGATCGCCAGCTTCGCCACCAGCTCGGCCTTGGCGTAATGCAGCGGCAGTTTCACCAGCGTGGCGTCGCCCTGCATCATCGTCGCGACGTCGCCGTGCCCCTGCGCTTCGCCGGCCTGCGCGGGCAGCGATTCCCATACCGCCTTCAGCTTGTCGGCAGGCACCGCCTTGGCCATCTCGGGGCCGAACATCGCTTCGGCATCGGCATAGCGGCCGGCGTCGAGGTGGTCGAGCAAGCGGGTGGCGATGCCGGCACCATCGACCGGTGCAGCCTGCGCGGCGGCGCGGCCGGACAGCAACAGGCCGAGGCCCAGCATCAGCAACAAGGCGGAGGCCAGCAGCAGGCGCATGCCGATGTGCGAGGCGCGTTGCGCGCCGAAACGGCGTTCGAGCAGGTGGATGAGATGCAGCACGTCAGATCTCCTTCTTCAGGTAGAGCATCGCGTTCATGCCGTTGGTGGTCACCGAGACCAATTCCCAACCCTGCTGCCCGAGCGCAGCCAGCGTCTCTTCCAGCTGCTTCGGCTTGATGCCCAGCCACTGCGGCTTCACCTCGACCACCTTGTACGACCAGCGCTTGCTCATTTCGCTTCCCCTTCATGCTTGTCGGCGGGCGCCTTCGGCAGCCGCCCGGCCTTGCGCAGCGACTCGCGCAGCACGTACTCGATCTGCGCGTTGAGGCTGCGGAGTTCATCGTCGGCCCAGCGCTGCGCCGCCGCCAACACCTCGGCGTTGATGCGCAGCGGATAGGCCTTCTTCTCGCTCACGGTCGCCGCCGGGCTCAGTACAGCGAGCCGGTGTTGACGATCGGCTGGGTGCTGCGCTCGCCGCACAGCACGACCAGCAGGTTGCTGACCATCTGCGCCTTGCGTTCCTCGTCCAGGTGCACCACGCCGTTCTTCTGCAGCTCGGCCAGGGCCATCTCGACCATGCCCACCGCGCCGGCGACGATGCGGGTGCGCGCGGCGATGATCGCGTTGGCCTGCTGGCGCTGCAGCATGGCCTGGGCGATTTCCGGCGCGTAGGCGAGGTGGCTGATGCGCGCGTCGAGCACCGCGATGCCGGCATCGGCCAGGCGCTCCTGCAGTTCCTGCTTGAGGTGCTCGCCCACTTCGCTGGCGTGGCTGCGCAGCGCCAGCTGGCCGTCCTCGTGCTGGTCGTAGGGATAGCTGGTGGCCATCGCGCGCAGGGCGGATTCGGCCTGGATGTGCACGAAGCTTTCGTAGTCGTCGACGTTGTAGACGGCTTCCGAGGCATCGACCACCTGCCACACGATCACCGAGGCGATCTCGATCGGGCTGCCGTCCAGCTCGTTGACCTTGAGCTTGCCGCTCTCGAAGTTGCGCACGCGCTGGCTGACCTTCTTCTTGGCGAGGAAGGGGTTGTTCCAGCGCAGGCCGTTCTCCTTGACCGTGCCCACGTACTTGCCGAACAGGCTGAGCACCGCCGACTGGTTGGGTTCGATCATGTACAGCCCGAGCAGGCAGAACGCCGCGACGGTGCCCAGCACGATGCCGGCGACGACTTGCAGCGGGGCGCCGATCTGGACGCCGGAGATCACCATCCAGGCGCAGAGGACAATCGCGGCCAGCAAGGCCAGCAGCATCGGGATGCCGGGGAGGGAGCGGATCGGGGTCTCTTTCATGACGATTCTCGAAACCACCCGGAATGGGTGGGCGAGATATTGATATCAAAATGATATCTGTCTGCCAAGCGCCGGCCGACGAACGGTCGGGGATCTCAGCGGTTCGGGCTGAGGTAGAAGATCGGCGCCGGGGAGAACTCGCCGCTGGCATACAGGCCGCCGCCGCCCTTGCTCCAGGCCAGCGCTTCGGCCTGCGGGATCAGCGGCACGTCATGCGCTTCCGGCGCCCGTGCCACCGCTTCGCCCCAGTCCTCGCCGGCCTTGCGGGCATAGAACAGCACGCTGCCGTAGGTCAGCACCGCCAGCGTGCGTCCGTCCGGCGAGAGGTCGGCGGCCGTCACCTGCGGCGACAGCTTGGCCAGCTTGGGATCGCTGCGCTGCAGGTCGGCATCGGCCTCGGGCACCCCGGCCAGGCGGCCGATCCGCCGTGCCTCGCGCCACTCGCCATGCGGATCGGCCAGCGGCAGGGCGAACAGCTCCGGCGGCTTGCGCTTCTTCGATACCAGCAGCACCTTGCCGGCCGCCGCGTCCACCGCCACCGCCTCGCAATCGCGCGGGCCGTCCGCCCAGCGCGCGCGGATCGACCATGCCGGCTTGAGGGTGCCGTTCTGCAGCGTCTTCGGCTCCTCGAACACGTGCAGGACGAAGTTGCGACGCAGGCCGCCGTTGTCGCCGGTGTCGGCGACCATCAGATAGTGCTTGCCGTCGAGGTCGAAGCTGGCGATGTCTTCCCAGTCGGTGTTCTTCGCGCCTTCGACCTTGTAGCGCGCCAGCACGCGGCCGCGTCGCGACATCGCGTACAGGCGCGCCGGGTTGCCGCTGTCCTCGATCGCCCACAGCACATCGTCGTGCACGTGCGAGGCGGCCAGCCCGCTGACTTCGTCCAGGTCGCCGCTGGTGATCAGCCCCGCCAGCCGCGCGAACGGCAGCGACGGCGGCGAGCACGCGGCCGCGCACAGGCAGAGCGCGGCGAGTGCGGGCAGCCGCAGTCGTGGGTGGATCGGCATGCGCGGAGGATGGCATGGACCCGCGCCGCGGCGACAGTCCCGGCCGTTGCCTCCGTTAAAATCGCGGCTTCCCCACGCACCGGAACCCCGCATGACCCGGACGAGCCCCGTCAGAATCGGCACGCCGCTTTCGCCGCACGCAACCCGCGTGCTCCTGCTCGGCTCCGGCGAACTGGGCAAGGAAGTGGCGATCGAGTTGCAGCGCTTCGGGGTGGAGGTGATCGCCGCCGACCGCTACCCGAATGCACCGGCGATGCAGGTCGCGCACCGCAGCCATGTGCTGGACATGCTGGATGGCGCGGCGGTGCGCGCGCTGATCGAACGCGAACGCCCGCATGTCGTGGTGCCGGAGATCGAGGCGATCAGCACCCAGACCCTGGTCGAGCTGGAAGCGGAGCAGGGCCAGCGGGTGATCCCGACCGCGCGCGCGGCGCGCCTGACCATGGATCGCGAAGGCATCCGCCGGCTCGCCGCGGAAACGCTGGGGCTGCCGACCTCGCCGTACCGCTTCGTCGATACCGTCGAGGATTACCGCGCTGCGGTCGCCGCGCTCGGCATCCCCTGCGTGGTGAAGCCGGTGATGTCGTCGTCCGGCCACGGCCAGTCGCTGGTGCGCGGCGAAGCCGACGTCGATGCGGCGTGGGACTACGCGCAGACCGGTGGCCGCGCCGGCGCGGGTCGCGTCATCGTCGAGGGCTTCATCGACTTCGATTACGAGATCACCCTGCTGACCGTGCGCCATGCCGGCGGTACCGGCTTCTGCGAGCCGATCGGCCACCTGCAGAAGGACGGCGACTATCGCGAGAGCTGGCAGCCGCAGCCGATGTCGGCACTGGCGCTGCAGCGTTCGCAGGACATCGCGCGCGCGATCACCGACGACCTCGGCGGGTGCGGGGTGTTCGGCGTCGAGTTGTTCGTCAAGGGCGACGAGGTCTGGTTCAGCGAAGTCAGCCCGCGCCCGCACGACACCGGCCTGGTCACGCTGGCCTCGCAGGACCTGTCGCAGTTCGCATTGCATGCGCGCGCGATCCTCGGCCTGCCGATCCCGCAGATCCGCCAGCTCGGCGCGTCCGCGTCCTGCGCGGTGCTCGCGCACGGCCACGGCGTGCCGGTGTTCGACAATGTCGAAGCCGCGCTCACCCAGCCGGACACCCAGTTGCGCCTGTTCGGCAAACCGCGGGTGGCCGGGCACCGCCGGGTGGCGGTGACGCTGGCCCGCGGCACGGATATCGACGATGCACGCAGCATCGCCCGCGAGGCCGCCGCGGCCTTGACGGTGGATTTGCTGCAGGAATGAGAGACTGAGCGCATGAACGAAACGACCGGATACGCCGTGTTCTTCTTCGCCCCGGCGCTCGAAGCCCTGGGCGAGGCGATCAAGCCCTACCTGCAGGACGGCCCCGCCGGCCCGCACGTGCCCTGCCGCGAGGTCGACACCGCCGGCGCCTTCATCGAGATGACCCTGGAAGGCCGCACCGCCGAGGGCCGCGAGGTCGCGCTGGAACTGATGGTGCCCGGCAACATGGTGCGGATGATCGTGTCCGCGCGCAGCGACGAGGAATTCGGCTTCTACAATCGGGTCAAGCCGCTGCGCGCGGTGCTGGAGCCGGGTCTGGCGCCGGCGGCGCCGGTCGCCGCCGCGCCGGCACAGGATGCCAAGCCCGGCGCCTGAGGCTCAGGCCTGCAGGCGCGCCCAGCCGCGCCCGTTGAAGCCTTCCAGCGGCTGGAAGCGGCGCTTGTAATCCATCTTGGCGTGGCCGGCGATCCAGTAGCCCAGGTACAGGTGCGCGCGGCCGTCGCGTGCGGCCCATTCCAGCTGTTTCAGCACGGCCAGGGTGCCGAGTCCGCGCTCGCTGTCGTCGGGATCGTAGAAGGTATAGACCGCGGACAGCGCGCCATCGACCAGGTCGGTGACCGCGACCGCGAGCAGGCGGTGGCTGCCGTGTTCGCGCAGTTCGAGGAAGCGGCCCTCGTTCCACGAGCCGATCAGGAACTGTTCGAACTCCGGCGCGCCGTGGTCGTCCATGCCGCCGCCCGGATGGCGCGCGGCCAGGTACTTGCGGTACAGCCCCAGGTGCTCGCCGGTGCGTACCGACGCGACGATGCGCGCATCGACATCGCCATTGCGCTTCAGGCAGCGGCGCTGGCTGCGGTCCGGACGGAAGCCCGCCACCGGCACCCGCACCGCCACGCAGGCCTGGCAGCCGACGCAGCTGGGCCGGTACACGATGTCGCCGGAGCGGCGGAAGCCCCAGTCCAGCGCCATCGGGTACAGCTGCGGCAGGCGCGGGTCGTGCGGATCCAGCACCAGGTCGCGCGCCTGGCGGTCGGCCCAGTAGCCGCACGGATGCGTGCCGGTGCGGAACATGCGGACGTTGTCGGCATCGGTGCCCATGGTTCGAGCATACCGCCGCTGCCGTTCAGCGGCGCGCAAGCCGGGCTTGTCAACCGCCCGCGCGCGCCGGCGTTTTCCTCTGCAAGTCCGGCCGCTGCCGGTTCGCGAGAGGAATCACGATGAAGAAGCTCCACGTTTCCGGTGTGCTGGCGGTGGCGGTCACCATCGCATTGGCGTCCGCCGCGGCATGCGCGCAGACCGCGGCCCCTGCCGCCGGCAAGCCGCGCATCCAGCTCGACGCCAACAAGGACGGCGCCATCGACCGCGCCGAGGCGGCCAAGGCGCCGATGCTGGCCCAGAAGTTCGACCAGCTCGACAAGAACAGGGACGGCAAGCTCAGCGCCGACGAGCGTCGGCACATGCGCGGCATGCGCCACCGTGGCGGCGGACGCGGCGGGATGCGCGCCGCGGACACCGACCACGACGGCCGCATCAGCCGCGCCGAGGCGCAGGCCGCGCAGGCCAGGGCAGGCGAGCGCTTCGATCAGATGGATTTCAACAAGGACGGCTACATCGATCGCGCCGACATGCAGGCGCGGGTCGCCCAGCGCCGCGGCGAATGCTTCGCCAAGGCCGATGCCGACGGCAACGGCCAACTGAGCCGCGCCGAGTTCGACAGGATGGGCGAGGCCTGCGGGCGGATGCATGGCGGCGCCGGCAAGCGCCTGCCGCGCAACAACCCGAACCCGGGTCCGTTCCCGCCGAAGCGGTAAGCAACGCTGGAAGCAAACGGCCCGCATGGATGCGGGCCGTTTTTGCTTGCGTCAATGCACCCGCAGCACGCGCCAGCGCTCGCCTTCGCGCTCCACGTCCACGGTGCGCGCATCCTCGACGTCGAGCATCAACTGCACGCTGCCGCTGCCGCTGCCGTCGGTCATGTAGTCGTGCACGTCGACGTCGTAGGCATCGCCATCGGGGCAGGCCGAAGCGGCGAACACCCGGGTCTTCGCATCGTGCCGCAGGCCCTGCATGAACTGCGGCGACGGATCCTTGCCGTCGATGGCGATGCAGGCCCGCGCCGGCGCGCGCTTGGCGACCTCGGTTTCGACCAGCAGCCTGGCCAGTGCGGTCGGCACGTCCACGCGGAAGGCCTGCAGCTCCTCGCTGGATTGCGGGACGATCACCGGCGCGGGCCTGGCGGCGGGGGCGGCGGTCGTCGCCGGCCCGGCGCCGGGCTTGTCGCGCAACGAGAACGCGATCATCACCGCCACGATCCCGATCAGCCCCAGCAGCACCAGCCGGACTCGCATCCGGCCGCGCTTGCCGGCCTCGATCGTGCGCGTGCCGCCGCCATCCAGCGCCGGCAGCGGCAGGTAGCTGCCTTCGCTGGCGCGCGAGCTTTCCAGCAGGCCGGCTTCGCGCAGCAGCTGGCGGCCGCGCGGCTGGTCCTCGGCGTTGAGGATCCAGACAGCCGGCTGCGGGCCGGCGTCGTCGCTGTCGCGATAGCTGAAGCTGCTGCGGCGGTTGCCGCGGTAGGAACGGTCGTTGCTGATCCGCACCTCGATGCCTTCCGCGCGCAGCAACTCGGCGACGGCTTCGACGTTCTCCAGGCGCGGGCTGCTGAATACCTGCCTCATCTCAACCCTTCGCGTGCAACGGGGTGCCGGCCTTGTCCGCCGGCACCACCCGGATCAGGCCTTCCTGCGCGGTGCTGGCGACCAGCCGCCCGCTGCGGTCGAAGACCTGCCCGCGGGCGAGCCCGCGCGAGCCTTGCGCGCTGGGACTGTCGATCGAATACAGCAGCCAGTCGTCGGCGCGGAACGGGCGATGGAACCACAGCGCATGGTCGAGCGAGGCCATCTGCACGTTCGGCTGGTAGTAGCTGATGCCGTGCGGGAAGGTGGCGGTGCCGAGCAGGTGGAAATCGCTGGCATAGGCGAGCAGCGCGCGGTGCAGTTCCGGCGCATCGCCGACCGGCTCGGTCAGGCGGAACCAGACCTGCTGGAACGGCGGGCGCTTGGGCGGGTTCAGTTCGTCGCGCGGATACACGTGGCGGAACTCGAACGGCCCGCGCCGCGCCAGCCAGCGCTGCACCTTGCTCGGCAACTTCGCCAGTTCCTCCGGCGGCAGCGAAGGCGCTTCGTGCAGGTCCTCGGGCTTGGGTACTTCCGGCATCGACAACTGGTGCTCGGCGCCGTCCTCCTGCTGCTGGAAGGAGGCGGCCAGGAAGAAGATCGGCTGGCCGTGCTGGATCGCGGTGACCCGGCGCACCGAGAAGCTGCCGCCGTCGCGGGTGCGGTCGACGTTGTAGACGATCGGCGCCTCGATGTCGCCGGCGCGCAGGAAATAGCCGTGCAGCGAATGCGCGTCGCGGTGCTCGCCGGCCGAGTCCATGGTCGCCTGCGCGGCGGACAGGGCCTGTCCCAGCACCTGCCCGCCGAACACGTACTTGGTGCCGATGTCGCGGCTCTGGCCGCGGAACAGGTTGTCTTCCAGCCGCTCCAGCGAGAGCAGTTCGATCAGTTCGGAGACGTGGGAATTCATCCGGCGATTATAGGCGGGGCTTGTCGCCCGACGCGTGGCCCTCGGGCATTCGCTTCGGCGCTCGAAATGCGCCTGCGCAAATGCCCGAGGGCCGCGCGTCGTCGAGGGGTTCAGGCCACGCGTTGCAAGGGCACGCCTTGCAGCACGCGCGTCCACGGGAACTGCGGGCCCGGATCGCGCTTGCGGCGCACCTTCAGCGACGGGTCGTCGCTGGCCTCGACTTCATCCAGGTCCAGGTCTTCGTGCCCGGCGATCAGGCGCAGCGACGGGATCCGCGCTTGCAGTTCGCCCAGCAGGGAAATCAGCGATTCGACCTGCGCCTCGGTATAGGCCTCGTCCATCGCCTGCCGGCGCGAGTCCAGCCAATGCGGGTAGCGGCCGGTGTTGACCAGTTCGATGCCGATGCTGCGCGGGTTGTAGCCGCGGGTGTGGTGGGCGATGCGCGACGGATCGACGTACTCGAGGATGCTGCCGTCGCGGTCGATGTAGTAATGCCCGCTATTGCCGGTGCCGCTGGCGTACAGCACGCGCTCGCCGTACTCGCGCGCGGTCGCGAGGTCGGGCAGCTCGGTGCAGTGGATCACCACCAGGTCGATCTGGCCCGCGTCACGCGCGGTCAGCGCATCGGCATAGGGCAACGGCTGGCGCTGGATCAGGGGCTCTGGCATGCGGCGATGCTAGCATTCGCGCATGCGCCAACCCCCCCAAGATTCCGAACTCGGCCGCCTGTTCGGCCAGTTTCCGCGCGCCGGTCGCGTGCAATGGATCGGCCTGCGGCCGGCCCGCGACGTGCCGATGCGGGCAGTCGACATGGTCGAAGCCGCAACCGGCGGCGGGCTCGCAGGGGATCGCTACAGCGGCGGCAGCGGCAAGCGCGGCGTGACCCTGATCCAGGCCGAACACCTGCCGGTGATCGCGGCATTGTCCGGGCATGCCGAGATCGCGCCCGCGACGTTCCGCCGCAACCTGCTGGTCTCCGGCATCCCGCTGGTGGCGTTGAAGGGCCGTCGCTTCCGCATCGGCGAGGTGCTGCTGGAAGGCACCGACGCCTGCGATCCGTGTTCGCGCATGGAAGCCGCGCTGGGCCCGGGCGGCTACAACGCGATGCGCGGCATGGGCGGGTTGTGCGCGCGGATTCTCGAAGGCGGCGCGATCCGCGTCAGCGACGAGGTGGTGGCCGAATGAAGGGCCACTGCATCCTCTCGCACGGTTTCGAGAGCGGCCCGGACGCGACCAAGGTCACCGCGCTGGCGGACGCTGCGGAGCGCCTGGGCTGGACCCATGAACGTCCGGACTACACCGATCTCGATGCCATGCGCGAGGTCAGTCCATTCGGCGATGTGTTGGCGCGATTGCAACGCCTGCAGCAGATCGCGCATGACGCGGCGAGCCACGGTCCGGTGGTGCTCGCCGGTTCCAGCCTCGGGGCATGGATCTCGGCGCGGGTGTCGCTGGACGTGCCGCTGCGCGGCTTGTTCCTGATGGCGCCGCCGATCCACATGGGACCCGCGCCGATGCTGGACGCGGCGGCCGTGCCGACCTCGATCATCCACGGCTGGCACGATGAACTGATCCCGGCGCAGCAGGTGGTCGATTGGGCGCAGGCACGCAAGGCGCGGCTGCTGCTGGTCGACGATTCGCACCGCTTGTCCGAGCACGTGCAAGCGAGCGCGGATGCGTTCGCGGAATTGCTCGCAGGCCTGTCCGCATGAAGTTCTTCGCGAGTTGCGGCAAGGGCCTGGAATACCTGCTGGCCGACGAACTGGTCGCGCTGGGCTGCACCCGCGCCACCGCGGCGGTCGCCGGCGCCAATGCCGAAGGCGAACTGGCCGACGCGCAGCGCGCGGTGCTGTGGTCGCGACTGGCCAGCCGCGTGCTGTGGCCGATCGCCGAATTCGCCTGTCCGGACGAACACGCGCTGTATGCCGGCGTGGCCGCGGTCGACTGGACGCAGCACCTCGATCCGGCGCACAGCATCGCGGTGGACGCGCATGTGTCCGGCGATGCGATCACCCATGCGCGCTACGCCGCGCAGCGCGTCAAGGACGGCATCGTCGATACGCTGCGCGCGAAGACCGGCGCGCGACCGGACGTGGATGTCGAATCGCCGGACGTGCGCATCAACCTGGTCGTGCGCAAGGGCCAGGCCACGCTGTCCATCGACCTCGGCGGCGGTTCGCTGCATCGCCGCGGCTGGCGGCGCGCGCAGGGCGAGGCGCCGCTGAAGGAGAACCTCGCGGCGGCGGTGCTGTTGCGAGGCGGCTGGCCGCAGGCCTATGCCGATGGCGGCGACCTGCTCGACCCGATGTGCGGCAGCGGCACCTTGCTGATCGAGGGCGCGCTGATGGCTGCGGACGTGGCGCCTGGCCTGATGCGTCTGGGCGATGCCTTGCCGACCCGCTGGGCCGGGTTCGACGTGGAAGCCTGGAAGGCCCTGCAAATCGAAGCGATCGAACGCGAGTCGAAGGGTCGCGCAGCGTTGCGGCCGTGCTTCACCGGCAGCGACCTCGACCCGCATGCGATCCGCGCCGCGCGCGAGAACGCGCAGGCCGCGGGCGTGGACGATGCGATCTCCTTCGCCGTGCGCGATGTGGCCGATCTGCCGGTGCAGGACAACCGGCGCGGCGTGGTCGCCTGCAATCCGCCCTACGACGCCCGGCTTGCCGCCGATCCCGCGCTGTACCGCGCACTGGGCGATGCGCTCAAGCGCGCGACGCCAAACTGGTGCGCCAGCCTGCTGTGCGGCGACTTCGAGCTGGCGCGCGCCACCGGCCTGCGTGCGCAGAAGCGCTACCAGCTGTTCAACGGCCCGATCGAATGCAGCCTGATCGTCTGCGATCCGGTCGCGCTGCCGGTGCGCGAGGAAACCCGGAAGCGCGAGCTCGGCGAAGGGGCGCAGATGGTCGCGAACCGGATCCGCAAGAACCTCGACAAGCTGAAGCGCTGGCGGCAGCAGGAAGGCGTGAGCTGTTTCCGCGCCTACGATGCCGATATCCCCGAATACGCCTGCGCGGTCGACGTCTACACGACCACCGACGACGAGATTTGGCTGCACGTGCAGGAATACGCCGCGCCGACCGAGATCCCCGAGGCGACCACCCGCAAGCGCCTCAACGAATTGCTGGCCGGTGCGCGCGAGGTGTTCGAGGTGCCGAAGGAGCGGGTGGCGGTGAAGACCCGCAGCACCGGCAAGGGCGGTTCCAAGTACGGCCGCTTCGACCAGCGCAGCGAGTTCCTGCATGTCGCCGAAGGCGCTGCGACGCTGCGGGTCAACCTGTTCGATTACCTCGATACCGGCCTGTTCCTCGACCATCGCCCGCTGCGCGCGCGGATGGCGCTGGAAGCGGGCGGCAGGCATTTCCTCAACCTGTTCTGCTACACCGGCGTGGCCAGCGTGCAGGCGGCGGTGCAGGGCGCGGCGCAGACCACCAGCGTCGACCTGTCGGCGACCTACCTGGAGTGGCTGGCCGACAACCTGCGCGAAAACAATATCGGCGGCACCCGCCACCGCATCGCCCAGGCCGATGCGCTGAAGTGGCTGGAAGCCGACCGTGGCGAATACGACGTGATCTTCTGCGACCCGCCGACCTTCTCCAACTCCAAGCGTGCCGACGACTTCGACGTGCAGCGCGACCACGTGCGGCTGCTGCGCGCCGGCACCGAACGCCTGGCGCCGGGCGGCGTGCTCTACTTCTCCAACAATTTCCGCCGGTTCAGGCTGGACGAGGCCGCACTTTCCGCGTTCGCCGCGGTCGAAGACATCAGCGCGTCGACCATCCCGCCGGACTTCGCGCGCAACCCGCGCATCCACCGCGCCTGGCGGATCGTGCGCCGCGACTGAGCCGGACAAGGGACGCCATGCGCCATGCGCCATCGCCATTCGGAAAAACTGCGTTTCATCGGCCAATGGCTGAAGAACCCGCGCCAGACCGCGGCGGTCGCGCCCTCCAGCCCCGAACTGGCCGCGGCGATGCTGGGCGAATTGCCGGCCGGTAGCCGGCGGGTGATCGAACTCGGCGGCGGCACCGGCGCGATCACCCGCGCCATCGTCGGCCATGGCATCGCCGGCGATGCGCTGCTGGTGCTGGAATTGAACGAGGAACTGCACGCGCACCTGCATCGCCGCTTCCCCGAGGAACTGCTGGTACTGGGCGACGCGGTGGAACTGCCGCGGCTCGCCGCGGAGGCCGGTTTCCTTGCCGCCGGTCCCGCCGATGCGGTGATTTCCGGGCTGGGCCTGCTGGCGATGGATCGCGAACTGGTGACCAAGATCCTGCGCAGCGCGTTCGCCTGCCTGCGCCCGGACGGGCGCTTCATCCAGTTCACCTACGGGCCGGTGTCGCCGGTCTCGGATTCGGTGCTGGATGCGCTTGGGTTGAGGATGCGGCGGGGCGAATTCGTGCTGCGCAACGTGCCGCCAGCGACGGTCTACGTGTACGAACGCGCCAGGCCGGACTGAATCCCGCCGCCCGCGCCAGCGAAAAGGCCGCGCCTCGCGCGGCCTTTTCGCTGGCGCGGGGGAACGCGCTTACGCGCTGCCGGAGATGTCCGGACCCTGCTGGCCCAACCACCTGTAGACCACGCCGCCCAGCACGCCGCCGATGATCGGCGCCGCCCAGAACAGCCACAGCTGCGACAGCGGGGTGCCGCCGACCAGCAGCGCAACGCCGGTCGAGCGCGCGGGGTTCACCGAGGTATTGGTGACCGGGATGCTGATCAGGTGGATCAGGGTCAGGCCCAGGCCGATCGCGATCGGGGCGAAGCCGGCCGGCGCGTTCTTGTGGGTCGCGCCGAGGATGATCACCAGGAACATCGCGGTCATCACCACCTCGCACAGGAAGGCCGAGGCCATGTTGTAGCCGCCGGGCGAGAATGCGTCGAAGCCGTTGGTGGCGAATGCGCCGGCGGCGGTGTTGTCGATGGCGAAGCCGGCCGCGCCGCTGGCGATCTGGAACAGGATCCATGCGGCGAGGATCGCGCCGAGGGTTTGCGCGACGATGTAGGGCAGCAGGTCCTTCGCGGAGAAGCGTCCGCCCGCCCACAGTCCGAAGCTCACCGCCGGATTGAAGTGGCCGCCGGAAATGTGGCCGAGCGCATAGGCGCCGGTCAGCACGGTCAGGCCGAACGCCAGCGCCACGCCGAGCAGGCCGATGCCCAGCGGGTTGCCGTCGCCGCCGAACTTCGCCGCCAGTATCGCGCTGCCGCAACCGCCCAACACCAGCCAGAACGTGCCGATGAACTCGGCGCCGAGTCGTTTGATCATCGCTTGCTCCCCATGCGAATTGGCGCGCGGCATGCGCGCCCGGCTACCGTACTGGATCGTTGGGGATGCAGCGTGGAAATTGCGTTAAGCCGGTGCGCTCAGCGGCCGCGGATGCGCCCGAACAGTCCGCCAGCGGGTTTCTGCGCCGGTGTGTCCGGTTCCGGTGGCGCCGGCGGCACGAATTCGGCGTAGCCGGTGGCCAGGTTGGCATTGATGAAGTCGGCGACTTCCTCTTGCGCGACGCCGCTGGATTCCGCCACTTCGGCCACCGTCGCCGGGCCCTTCATCATCGCGGTGGCGATGCGGAAGTGCTTGGGGTACTCGCGTTCGGTCTGCGGCCACTTGGTCAACCGATAGTGGCCATCCGGGTCGTTGCCGGGGAGCAGGGCGCCGTGCCCGCCCAGCAGGCCGGCCAGCCATTGCAGGCGCGACAGCGGTTGCGCCGCGCCGATCTTTTCGGCTTCGGCTTCCCATGCGGCGGCATCCGGGGTGGCGAAATCCTCGATGAGCAGGGTGCCTTCGAAATACGCGACCAGCGGCTTGAGCGTGGCCGGACCGTGCCAGACCTTGCTGCGCGGATCGACCAGCAGCACCGGGCCGCCATCGCGTTGCAGGCGAACCCGGCGTGCCAGCCCGTTCGCGCCCAGCCAATCGCCCAGCGGACGATCCGGGGGCAGGTCGGCGACGGGTTCCGGCTCGGGCTCCGGCTCAGGTTCCGGTTCCGGAGCAGCGGCTTGCGGTTCGATGATGGGGGCGGCTGCCATTGCCGGGGCTTCGGCCGGCGCGTCTTCGACCGCATCGACGTGCATCGCTTGCGCGGGCGGCATGTGGTCGCTGGGTGCCGGGGCAGGCGTGGAGGCGGCCGGCGGTGGCGCCGATGCCTCGGCAGGGGGCATGTCGCCGGCGATTTCGCTGAGCAGCACGGTGAGGTCGCTGGCGCTGATCGGGCGCGGCAGGCGGTAATCGGTCTGGTTGCGTTCCACCGAGGTCAGGCCGATCACCTTGCGGCCCGCGGCATGCAGCCGCAGCCAGCTCATCGGCCCGTACAGGCTGTCCATGTCGATGACCACGTAGTCGGCGCTGTCGCCGCCGACCAGCGTCCATTTGTGGCCGGTTTCCGCATTGGCCACCTTGAACGCGGCCTGCATGTCGGCCTCGGTCTTGCTGTCCATGCCGGTGATGCCCAGGGTCAGCGCCATGACCGTCGTCCGCTGCGGAAAGACCGAAGTGTTGCCAACCCTGCGCGCCACGTCAACGCGCGCGCAGCGTCACATCGGGACCGGAGCCGGGTCGATGGGCAAGCTCGCGGCTGCATCTGGGCGCGCCTGCGCTCAGGCGAACAGCCGGGTCTTCTTCGGCAGTTGCGCCTTCAGGAACGCCATCTGGTCCGCAAGGGTGAGGGACGCCGCTTGGCATCGACGTCAGGCCGATGGCGGCGTCGCGAACGCCCGCGCCTGGCGCGGGCCGGGCATCCGCGCCTGCGCTCAGGCGAACAGCCGGGTCTTCTTCGGCAGTTGCGCCTTCAGGAAGGCCATCTGGTCGGCGAGGATGTTGCGGTTGGACAGGATCAGGTGTTCGATCCAGCTCGGCCGGTACGGGACCGCCAGCAGCGGCATGCCGGCCTGCTGCGGGGTGCGGTTGCCCTTGCGCGAATTGCAGTGGAAGCAGGCGGAGACCACGTTCTCCCAGATGTCGCGGCCGCCCTTGGACACCGGCTGCACATGGTCGCGGGTCAGCGAGGAGCGATGGAACTCGCGGCCGCAATACAGGCACAGGCCCTGGTCCCGCGCGAACAGCGCGGGATTGGTCAGCGCGGGGGTGGGATCCAGCGCCTGCGGGCGGGCATGCCCGCGCGCGGCGATGATCGGATGCAGCTGCACGATGCTTTGTTCGCCGCTGGCGCGACAGGTGCCGCCGTGGATCTCCAGGCAGGGCTCGCCCAGGGTCCAGGCCACCGCGCCGCGCGCGTACAGGCAGGTCGCGTCCTGCCAGCTCATCCAGTCCAGCGCACGGCCATGGGCATCGAGCCCGAGCAGGCGCAGGCCGGGGAAACGCAGGACGGAAGCGGGGGGCAGGAGCCCGTCCGCAACATCGATCGCGGTTCGGGATCCGGTCAGGACCGGACGTAGCGTTGCGCTATCGGTCTCCATCGGGAAACCAGCTTATACGCCTTTGGTGACCGTTTGTGTACAAGCCCGTCGCGGGCTGCCGGCGGCGAGCGGCCGCCGGCGGGTTGGAGCGGGTCAGTCGCCGAACAGTTCCGCCGGCATCGCCATCAGCGGCGCCGCGCCGCTGTCGATCGCGGCCTTGTGCGCAAGCGTGCGCGGCAGGATGCGGGCGAAGTAGAAGCGGGCGGTTTCGCGCTTGGCGTCCTTGAACGCCTGCGACCTGGGCGAGGCCTCGGCGGCGGCCACGCTGCGCGCCCACCAGTAGGCCAGCACCACGTAGCCGGAATAGAACAGGTAGTCGTAGCTCGCCGCGCCCAGCTCTTCCGGATTCGATGCGGCGCGCTGCAGGGTGTCGATGGTGAGCTTGCCCCATTCGGCGGCCTTGGCGCGCAGCGGGCCGATGAACTCGGCCAATGCGGCATCGCCTTCGTGCGCCTTGGCGAACTCCTCGATCATGCCGAGGAACAGTTTCAAGCCGGCGCCCTGCGAAGCCGCGGTCTTGCGCCCGATCAGGTCCAGCGCCTGGATCCCGGTGGTGCCTTCGTACAGGGTGGTGATGCGCGCATCGCGGGCGTACTGCTCCATGCCGTGCTCGGCGATGTAGCCATGGCCGCCGAAGCACTGCAAGGCGTTGTAGGTGTTCTCGATGCTCCACTCGGTCTGGCAGGCCTTGGAGATCGGGGTAAGGAAGCTCACCAGGGTGTCGGCGCGTTCGCGCGCGGCGGGGTCGGCTTCGTGTTCGGCGGCGTCGAGCAGCGAATAGGCGTGCAGCGACAGCAGCCGGCCGCCTTCGACCAGCGCCTTCTGCGACAGCAGCATGCGCCGCACGTCGGGATGGACGATGATCGGATCGGCCGGTTTGTCGGGATTCTTCGGGCCGGACAGCGAACGCGACTGCAGGCGTTCGCGCGAATAGCGCAGCGCGTTCTGGTAGGCGCGCTCGGACAGGCCCAGGCCCTGCACGCCGACGCCGAGGCGCGCGGAGTTCATCATCACGAACATCGCCTGCAGGCCCTTGTGCGGCTCGCCGACCAGGTAGCCCTGCGCGCCGTCGAAGTTCATCACGCAGGTGGCGGAGCCGTGGATGCCCATCTTGTGTTCGATCGAGCCGCAGCGCAGCGCATTGCGCTCGCCGACCGAGCCATCGCGCGCGACCTTGAACTTCGGGGTGACGAACAGCGAGATGCCCTTGGCGCCGGGCGGCGCGTCCGGCAGCTTGGCCAGCACCAGGTGGACGATGTTGCCGGACATGTCGTGCTCGCCGGCGGTGATGAAGATCTTGGTGCCGGTGATCGCGTAGCTGCCGTCGCCGTTCGGCACCGCCCTGGTCTTGAGCAGGCCGAGGTCGGTGCCGCAATGCGGTTCGGTCAGGCACATGGTGCCGGTCCAGGTGCCGGCCACCAGCGGCTTCAGGAACGCTTCCTTCTGCCAGTCCTCGCCATAGGTCTCGAGCGCCTTGACCGCGCCGTGCGAGAGCATCGGGAAATTGCCCCAGGCCAGGTTGGCGCTGTCCACCAGTTCGGTGAGCACGCCGCCCAGCGCGGCCGGCATGCCCTGGCCGCCGTGCTCGGGCTCGTTGGTCAGGCCGGTCCAGCCGCCTTCGACGAACTGGTCGAAGGCCTGCTTGAAGCCGGGCGGGACCGCCACGTCGCCGCTGGCCGGGTCGAACTTGCAGCCGACCTCGTCGCCGACCTTGTTGAGCGGCGCCAGCACGGTTTCGGCGAAACGCGCGGCCTCGTCGATCACCGCATCGACCAGCTCGCGGTTGGCATCGGCGAAGCCGAGCCTGGCGAAGGTCGCCTCGCTGTCCAGCACGTCGAACAGGGCGAAGCGGATGTCGTCCAGCGGGGCCTTGTAGCTGCTCATGCGGTGCCTCGGCGATCAATCGTTGGGATGGCACCGAGTCTGCGCCACCCGATTAGAGTGAAATCTTCAAACGCGCCAGCGCAATCCCTTGCGCGCCAGCGCAGCCCCTTGCGCGTAAGCGCAATCCCTCGCGCCCCGCAATTCCCATGCGCTAGCGCAGCACGCCTGCGCTAGCGCAGCACGCCGGGCAGGCCGGGCACCGGGGTCAGGGCGCTGCTGAGCTTGATCTTGTAGCTGCGCGGCTTGCCGTCTTCGGGGCCTGCATCGACCGTGCCGCCCAGGGTGTAGTTGAGGCTGCGGCCATCGGCCAGCGCGGTGGCGATGCGCGCGCGGCCTTCCGCCAGCGGCGACACCGTGGTGGTGAACACGTCGGCCGATTCCGGGCCGATCGCGATCTGCGGCTGCGCCTGCAGGGTTGCCGCCGCGCCGTTGTCGAAGGCGACCTGGATGTTGCTGGCGGTGAAGCGCATCGGCACGCTGCTGAAGTTGTTCAGCCGCACTTCCACCTCCCAGCGGCCATCCGCGCGCACGGTCAGCTGCTGGATGCTGGCCGCAGGCTCGGAGATCCGCCGGACCGGGCCGCCGCTGCCGCAACCGGCCAGCAGCAGGGCCACGGTGGCGATCGCGGCGAAACGCGGGATGCGCACCTCAGAAGCCCGCATCGAGCTGGCTGGCCGGCAGTTCGCGGATGTAGGTGTCCTTGGCGATGACGAACGCTTCCGCCAGCCTGTAGGCCTCGCGCCCGAGCGCGGCGCGGGTTTCGTCGCTGGCATTGGACAGATCCTGTTTCCCGGCCAGCGAAACGTACAGGGCGAAGGCGGTGTCGTGGATGTCCATGCGGCGGCTCCGTGGTCGTGGAGTGCGAACATACACCGGGCATGCGACGCATGCGACACAAGGCAAAAACCCCGCACATGGTGGGGTTCGCGATCGTTCACCGGAATGGTGGCCGGGGAGGGAATCGAACCCCCGACACGGGGATTTTCAATCCCCTGCTCTACCAACTGAGCTACCCGGCCAGTGCAGCCGGTGAAACGAGCCGCGCATGATACGGGGCGAAGCCGGGCAGGGCAAGCCGGACGGCCGCTGAACGCGCTGCGCCGGGTAAAGCATCCGTTGGGCGAGCGGGGAGCAAGATCATCGCCACCACTGCCGGAGACCGCCATGAAAGCCCTGATCATCCCGATGCTCGCCGTGCTTGGCCTTGGCGCCTGCGCGACCAACCGCGCCAGCGATGCGGATCGCCTGGCCATGTACCAGGCGCATTCGGGTGCACCGGTGAAGCAGATCCGCTTCTACAACGCGATGGGCTGGGACCGCATCGACGACGAGCACGTCCTGCTCAGCATGCGGCCGAAGGAAACCTGGCTGATGAAGGTCTCTGGCCCGTGCCTGGATTGGGGCAGTGCGTCGCCGGTATTGCGGTTGAGTTCGACCGGTCCGTACGTGATGGCGAAGCTCGATCGCATCCTGACTGACGGTTCCCCGGTGAGTTGCAGGATCGAGGAAATCCGCCCGGTCGACGTGCAGGCGGTGCGTGCGACCGAGGCGGCGCTGCGCGCTCAGGCGTCGGAGGGCACGTAACCCGCCGGCTTTTCCGCGCCGCCGCCGAACAGGAACTTCAGCATCTCGCCTTCCAACAAGGCGCGGTGCTGCGGGTTGAGCGGCGACAGCCGGTTCTCGTTGATCAGCATGGTCTGGTGCGCCAGCCAGCGCTGCCAGGCCGGCTTGCCGACGCTGGCGAACACGCGCTTGCCGGCTTCGCCGGGCCAGGGGGCGAAATCCAGGCCCTCGGTTTCGATCTGGTCCACTTCGCAGAACACCATCCGCGCCATCGTCATTCCTCCAGCAATCGCCGCACCGGTGCGGGCAGGCCGATGGCCTTGAGTTCCGCGCGCGCTGCCCAGCGTAGATCGCCATTATCGCCGACCGCGTCGCGCGGCCGCACCCCGGCGATGCGGTGCGGATGGATCCGCAGCCGGTAGTGGCTGAAGCCGTGGACCATGGCGTCGCCGCTGCGCGCGGCATCGAAATCGCCATCGACATGGCGCTCGAACCAGTGCCGCGCATCGGCGATGTCGGCATGTTCCGGCAGCGACCACAGCGATGCCCACACGCCGGTCGAGGGGCGACGTTGCAGCAATACGCGCTGCGATTCGTCCTCGATGACGAGCATGTGCGCCAAGCGTTCCGGCAGCGGCTTGCCCGGTTTAGGCGACGGCAGTTCGGCGACGCGGCCTTCGCGCAGCGCGGTGCAACCATCCTGCAAGGGACAGATCGCACAGGCCGGGTCGGCGCGCGTGCACAGGGTCGCGCCGAAATCCATCTGCGCCTGGGTGTAGTCGGCGAGCCGTGCATCCGGCAGCAGCGATGCCGCGATGCCCCACAATCTCTTCTCGACCGCGGGCGTGCCGGGCCAGCCTTCGATGCCGAACAACCTGCTCAGCACGCGCTTGACGTTGCCGTCGAGGATCGGCGCGGCATCGCCCCAGGCCTGCGAGAGGATCGCGCCGGCGGTGCTGCGGCCGATGCCGGGCAGGGCGACCAGCGCCTCGAGATCGCGCGGCAGGTCGCCATCGTGCAGTTCGACGCAACGTTTCGCCGCCGCATGCAGGTTGCGCGCGCGGGCGTAGTAACCGAGTCCGGACCACAGCGCCAGCACCTCGTCCTGCGCTGCGTTCGCAAGCGATGACAGGTCGGGCAGTGCATCGACGAAGCGCTGGAAATACGGGATCACGACCGCGACCTGGGTCTGCTGCAGCATGATCTCGCTGAGCCAGACCCGGTACGGCGTGCGCGGATGCTGCCAGGGCAGGTCGTGGCGGCCGTGGCGGTCGAACCACGCGAGCAGGCGCGCGGTGTAGTCGCGTTCGATGTTCACGGCGAGGGCAGCGGCGCGATCGCCGGATCGTCCAGTTCGATTTCCACGCCTTCCAGTCGCGCGCCGGCGACCTCGACGCGCGGCGTGCGCAGCCTGCCTTGCAGCGGCGGCAATGGCGAGCCGCCCGCATCGGCATTCATCCAGTCCAGTACGACGGGCAGGCGGAAGCGTGCGTCGAGCGCGGTGTCGTCGCGGCGCACCTGCAGCGATGCCATGTCGCTGAAATCGACGCGGCCGGCATAGTCCAGCGCGAACGGCATCGCGGACGTGGATGCCGACAACGGTGGCGGCAAGCTGGGCCATTGCTGCGGCCACGCGTCGATGCTGCCATCGAGCCGCAGCACCAGCCGCCGGCCCAGCGCCAGCGCGCCGCGCGCCTGCGCATCCGGGATCGCGCCTTCGCCATCCAGCACCAGCGCGGCCGGATCCAGCGACCATACCGCTTCGTCGAACAGCAACGGGCCGAACGCGCCGAGCGTGAATGGCAGGTCCGAGCCGGCCGAGACATAGCGCGCGGACATGCCGATCTTCGCCGGCGACATCCGCACTTCGTCGTCGCCAAGGCGCAGCGGCCCGGACAGCCGCACCCGCGCCGGCAGCTTCCAGCCCTCGCCTTCGATGGTGATGCCGCCGATCGCGGCGATGCCGGCGCCGTTCTCCGGCTTGCTGAGGGCGATGTCGAGGTCGAACGGGATCCGCGTCGGCGGATCGAGGTAGCGGCCGCGCAGCTTGGTGTTCACCGGGGTTGTCGGCGACAGCGAGGGCAGGGCGATGTCGATGCCGTCGATGCTCCAGTCGTCGTTGACGATGCGGCCGCGCACGATGCGCAGGCCATCGCGCAGGGTGGGGATGCGGGTTTCGCTGGGCGGGCGGGTGGCCAGCCAGCGCTGCAGCGCCGGCACGTCCAGCACCGGCGCATCGAGTTCGACGCGTTGCACGGTGAGGTCGTCGCCGCGTGCGCGGATCGTGCGCCACGGCAGCGAGACGAACACGCGTTCGGCGCGCAGCAGCGGCGCCGGATCGCCGGGGCGCTGGACGACGACGTCGTGCAGCAGCAGTTGCGGCGTGCCGCGCAGGCGATAGTCGACTGCGCCCGAGGCGGTGATGCGCAAGCCGAGCGCATCGCCGACCTTGTCCAGCAGGAAGCCGGTGGCGCGCGGCGGCTGCATCAACCAGGCGAGCAGCGCGACCAGCAGCATCAGGACGACGCTGGCGATGGCCGTGATCCGCAGCAGGCGGCGAAGGGCCGGGATGCTCGGCTCCGTCGCGCTGGTGTTCACCCGCCCAGGCTCTCCGGGAGCATGGCGTCGACGAACGCCTCGGCATCGAACACGCGCAGGTCCTCCGGGCGCTCGCCGATGCCGGCGTAGCGGATCGGGATGCCGAACTCGCGCGCCAGGGCGAATACCACGCCGCCCTTGGCGGTGCCGTCGAGCTTGGTGACCACGAGGCCGGTGACGTTCACCGCGGCGTTGAACTGGCGCAGTTGCGAGATCGCGTTCTGGCCGGTGGTGCCGTCGATCACCATCAGCACCTCGTGCGGCGCCTCCGCATCCAGCTTGCCCAGCACGCGGCGGATCTTGCCGAGCTCGGCCATCAGGCCTTGCTGCGTGTGCAGGCGGCCGGCGGTATCGGCGATCAGCACTTCGGTGCCGCGCGCCTTCGCCGCCTGCAGCGCATCGAAGGCGACCGAGGCCGGATCCGCGTCCTGTCCCTGTGCGACCACCGCAACGCCGTTGCGCTCGCCCCAGGCCTGCAGCTGTGCGACCGCGGCGGCGCGGAAGGTGTCGCCGGCGGCCAGCATCAGGCTGCGGCCTTCGTCCTTGTAGCGGCGCGCCAGCTTGCCGATGGTGGTGGTCTTGCCGACGCCGTTGACGCCGACGGTGAGGATCACGAACGGCCTGCGGCTGGTGTCGATCTCAAGCGGTTTCGCCACCGGCGCCAGCATCGCCACGAGTTCCGCGCGCAACGCCTTGAGCAAGGCGCGCGCGTCGGCGAACTCGCGCGCCTTCATCCGCTTGCGCAGTTTTTCGGTCAGCTCGGTGCTGGCGGTCACGCCGACGTCGGCGGTGATCAGCGCGGTCTCGATCTCGTCGAGCAGGTCGTCGTCGAGTACCGGATTGCGGCCGATCAGCTCGGCCACGTCGGTATTCAGCAGCTTGCCGATCCGCTGCATCCAGCCGAGTTTGCCGGCGGCCGCTGCTGCCGGCTCCCGCGGGGCGTGCCCGGCCGGCGCCTCGAGCTCGGGTGCGGCCGGCGCGGCTTGGACAGCCATTCGGCTGTCAGAAGCGGCGGGGGCGGTGGAAACGTCGGGTTGGGTCGCCTCCGCTGCGCGCTCGGGCGCATCGGGTTTCTTGCGGCGGAACCAGCTGACCATGAGGCCGGGGGAATGTCGGAGAATGGCGCGCATGGTAGCACCCGCCTTCCTTCCGCCCCGATGAACAAACCACCCCGGCCAAGTCGCGGCGAGGCCGCCGGCAGCGTGCGCATCATCGGCGGCCGTTGGCGCGGCACCCGCTTGCAGGTGCCGCACAAGCCGGGCCTGCGGCCGACCTCCGACCGCGTCCGCGAGACCCTGTTCAACTGGCTGATGCCGGTGCTGCCGGGGGCGAAGGTGCTGGATCTGTTCGCGGGCAGCGGGGCGCTGGGGCTTGAAGCCGTGTCGCGCGGCGCGGCCTCGGCGCGCCTGGTGGAGGCCGATCCGCAGCTCGCGCAGGCGTTGGAGTCCACGGCGGCGCGGTTGGGTGCTAGTGCGGAGGTGCAGGTGCGGCAAGGCGACGCGCTGGCCTGGCTGGGCGCGGGCGATGGCGAACGCTACGACATCGCCTTCGTCGATCCGCCGTTCGGCGCCAACCTGTGGCCGGCGGTGCTTGGATTGTTGCCGGCACGCATGGCCGCCGATGCCTGGCTCTACCTCGAAAGCCCCGCCGACCATACGCCCCTGCTGCCCGCGGAATGGGCATTGCATCGCGAAAGCGGCACCCGCGAGGTGCGCTATGCGCTGTACCGGCGCGTTACACTTGCGCAAGTTCCTTAACGGCGGCGATCCAGCCACGACATGACTGCCAGGCGCGTTGCGGTCTACCCGGGCACTTTCGACCCGATCACCAATGGCCACGTGGACCTCGTCGAACGCGCGTCGCCGTTGTTCGAGAAGCTGATCGTCGGCGTGGCCGCCAGTCCGTCCAAGGGGCCGGCGCTGCCGCTGCAGCTGCGCGTGCAACTGGCGCGCGATGCGCTGGCCGGCTGCCCGAACGTGGAAGTGCGCGGCTTCGATTCGCTGCTGGCGCATTTCGTCCGCGAATGCGATGCCGGGGTGCTGCTGCGCGGCTTGCGCGCGGTGTCCGACTTCGAATACGAATTCCAGATGGCGAGCATGAACCGCCACCTGATCCCCGAGGTCGAGACCCTGTTCCTGACCCCGGCCGAGCAATACGGCTTCATTTCGTCGTCGCTGGTGCGCGAGATCTCGCGCCTCTGCGGCGACGTGTCCGGCTTCGTGCCCGTGGCGGTCGCCGCGGCGCTCGAGGCGCAATGGCGCGGCAGGCAAGGCTGAGCCGCGCACCACAACCGCAGCACCGCGAAAACGCACCATTACCGTAGAACGAGGGGAGAGCTTATGAACACGATGACCCGCATGCTTGTGATCGCCTGCCTGGCCCTGCCGTTCGCCGCATGCAAGAAGGAAGAAGCGCCGAAGGTGGTCGAAGCCGCGCCGCTGACCGCGCCGACCACCGACGACGTGGCCGCATGGCGCGCCTACGTCACCGACGTGGCCAAGCGCAACATGGACGGCATCACCAACAGCCCGTACGTCTACTTCCTGCCCGGCGAAAGCAGCGAAGGCTTCGGCGGCCAGTACGAACGCCTGCTGGAGAAGGTCGAAGGCGACCTCGGCCGCGGCATCGTCGAGGGCAACATGCTGGTGTTCGCCTCGCCGTCGTCGGCCAAGATCGGCGAGCTGGCGGTGACCGGCTTCGGCCACGTGCCGGCGGGTTCGCTGAAGAACGTCAAGGTCGTGTTCGTCGGCAAGGCCGAGGACAGCATGAAGGTCGAGGCCGCATCCAAGGCGGCCGGCGTGAAGTACGTCTTCGTCCAGACCAAGTAAGCGCACGACGGTCCGCCCTTCCGCCGCGAAGGGCGGGCCTTGCGGCCCATCCCCACGATGTCGCTGAAGATCAACGAACTCTGCGTCAACTGCGACGTCTGCGAGCCTGTCTGCCCGAACAAGGCGATCTCGATGGGGCCGGACATCTACGTGATCGATCCCGCCCTGTGCACGGAATGCGTCGGCCACCACGACGAGCCGCAATGCGTGGTGGTGTGCCCGGTGGAATGCATCGATCCCGATCCGGAGCATCCGGAAACCAACGAACAGTTGCTGGCCAAGCTGGCGAGACTGCAGGGAGGCGCGCCATGAACCGTTTCGCGATCTTCGTATTGGCCCTGCTGCTGCCGGTTTCGGCATTCGCCCAATCCGCCGCGGCGGACGCGCGTAAGCCGCCGGGCGCAGCGGTGGCATCGGCGCATTCACTCGCCACCGAAGCCGGCATCCAGACCCTGAAGCAGGGCGGCAATGCCTTCGATGCGGCGGTCGCGGTGTCCTCGGTGCTGTCGGTGGTGGAGCCGATCAGCTCCGGCCTGGGCGGCGGCGGTTTCTTCCTGCTGCACGATGCCAGGACCGGCAAGGACGTATTCGTCGATGCGCGCGAAACCGCGCCGGCAGCGGCCACCCCGGACAAATACCTGGACAAGACTGGCGGCCTCGATCGCGATCGCGCCGAAAACGGGCCGTGGGCGGCGGGCATCCCCGGCTTGCCGGCGGCACTGGTGCACGTGGCGGAACAGTACGGCCGGTTGCCGCTGAAACAGACGCTGGCGCCGGCGATCCGCATCGCCCGCGACGGCTTCCCGGTCTATGGCCGCTTCGCCCGCGGCTATGCAGAGCGCAGCGAGGTCATGCAGCGCTATCCGGGCACGCGCGAGGTGTTCCTGCGCAATGGCCATGCGCCGAAGGAAGGCGAATTGTTCAAGCAGCCGGAACTGGCGCGCACGCTGGAACTGCTGGCGGCGAAGGGTTTCGATGGCTTCTATCGCGGCGATACCGCGAAGAAACTGATCGCGGGCGTGAACAAGGCCGGCGGCCACTGGACCGCGGACGAACTCGCCGGCTACCGGGTCAAGGAACGCGAACCGCTGCGCTTCGAATACGACGGCTGGGACATCGTGACCGCGCCGCCGCCGTCCTCCGGCGGCATCGCGCTGGCCGAGATGTTGCAGATCCTGGAGCCGTGGGACCTGGCCAGGCTGCCGCAGGCGGAGCGCGTGCACCTGGTGGTCGAGGCCATGCGGCGTGCCTTCCGCGACCGCACCTTCTACCTCGGCGATCCGGATTTCGTGAAGATCCCGGTGAAGACCCTGATGGATCCGGACTATGCCGCGGGCCTGCGCGCGACCATCCATCCGGACAAGGCCACCCCCAGCGACCTGCTGTCCGGCGAACCGACCCCGCTGGAAGACGAGGAAACCACCCACTTCTCGATCATCGACGCCGAAGGCAACCGCGCCGCGGTGACGCAGACCGTGAACCTGCTGTTCGGCTCGGGCCTGATCCCCTCCGGCACCGGCGTCTTGCTCAACAACGAGATGGACGATTTCGCGCTGAAGCCGGGCACGCCGAACGCCTTCGGCGTGATGGGCTACGAAGCGAACGCACCCAAGCCGGGCAAGCGCATGCTCAGCTCGATGACGCCGACCTTCATGTCGAACGCGGACAAGGTGGCGGTGATCGGCACGCCGGGCGGCACCCGCATCATCACCATGGTGCTGCTCGGCATGCTCGGCTACGCGGACGGCCTGGATGCGCCGCAGGTGGCCGCGCTCAAGCGCTACCACCACCAGTGGTGGCCGGACGTGGTCGATACCGAGCGCGATGCCCTGCCGGCCGACGTGGTCGCCGCACTGCGGGCGATGGGCCACGTCGTCACCGTGCCCGGCGAAGACAACCAGGGCCGGCGTTCCAGCGATGCCTGGGGCAACATGAACACGGTGCTGTGGGACAGGCGCGGCAACTCGCTCAGCGCTGGCAGCGACCCACGCAACGGCGTCGGCAAGGCGGAAGTGCTGGCATCGCCCTAGCGTTTGGCCATGCAGGCGGTCGCGTCAGGGCTTCGTCGGTCCGGCCTGTTCACGGATGGTTTCGGGGTCGCCCACGGTGACTTCGCCCGGCGCGCCGCCCGGCAGCGGGCGCAGGATGGTTTCGGCGGCGGCCTGGTCCAGCAGTTGGACGGCCTGGGTCCCGCCCATCGGGCGGTCGATCCCGGAGATCTGGATCCGCAAAAGCGGATCGTGCAGGAGTTCCTGGCGTAGCTGGCGGCTCTCGCGCTCGTAGCGTTGCTGTGCGCGTGGCAAGACGAAACGGTCGGCGTATTCGAACTTCATGCGGTTCCACAGCGCGTTGGCGGCATCTCGAACCTCGGAATTCGCCTCGCGCCACCTGCTCGCCAGTACTTCGCGCTGCATCCGGTCCTGCTTGCGTTCGGCGGACAGGGCCAGCCATGCTAGCCCCAGCGGTTCGTCCCGGGCCAAGGTATCGCCGCGCACCAGCAGCAGGCCGAGGTTGAACATGGCGCGCTTGTCGCCCCACCGCGCGGATTCCTCGTACATCGCGCGCGCCTTGCGCGGATTGCCCTCCTGCAGAGCCTTGTTGCCCGCGCAGAAGTAGTAATCGCCTGGCAGGTAGCGCTCGGCGCCCGCGGCGCAGGCGATGCGTTCGATATCGGCGAAATGGCCCGCTCGCGACTGCGCGCCGGCGACCTGCACGGCCGCAGACGCGCAAATGCAGGACAATAGGCAGAGCAAGGTCCGTGCGCCCATCGGCTCCTCCCGTGAGCCCGCGCCCACGGAATTCCCTACTACTCCCGCGTCCGCCGCCTTGCAAGTGCGGGAAGCGCAAATCAGGGACGAACGCCATGAAACTCTGGTCGATCCTCGGCAATTCGCAAAAGCTCGACGGCGGCGCGATGTTCGGCAACGCGCCGAAGGCGATGTGGCAGCGCTGGACCACGGTCGACGACGGCAACCGCATCGAGCTGGCCTGCCGCGCGCTGTTGGCGTCACCGCTGAACGGGAAGACGGTGCTGTTCGAGACCGGCATCGGCGCGTTCTTTCCGCCTGCGCTGCGCGAACGCTACGGCGTGCAGGAAGCGCGGCACGTGTTGCTGGAATCGCTGGGCGAGGCCGGCTTCAGGCATGAGGACATCGATGTCGTCGTGCTCTCGCACCTGCATTTCGACCACGCCGGCGGCTTGCTGGCGGCATGGGAAGAGGGCGAACCGCCGCGCCTGCTGTTCCCGAACGCCGCCTACATCGTCGGTGCGCAGCACTGGCAGCGCGCGCGCGCTCCGCATCCGCGCGATCGCGCCAGCTTCATCCCCGAATTGCCGGGTTTGCTGGAAGCCAGCGGGCGGCTGGAAATCGTCGATGGCGATTCCTCGCGGGCGCTGGGCGACAGCGTGCGCTTCCACCACAGCGACGGGCACACGCCGGGGCTGTTGCTGGCGGAGATCGTCGGGCCCGAAATCGTGGATGGCGAAGCGCACGGCGGCGTGGTGTTCTGCGCGGACCTCATTCCCGGCCGGCCGTGGGTGCACGTGCCGATCACCATGGGCTACGACCGCAACGCCGAGCTGCTGATCGACGAGAAGCGCGCCTTCCTCGAGGACAAGCTGGCGCGCAACGTGCATCTGTTCTTCACCCACGATCCGGGCTGCGCGCTGGCGCAGGTCGCCCGCGACGAGAAGGGCAAGTTCGGAACCACGCACGAACACGCGGAATTGCATGCCCGCGCACTTGTCGCCTGAGCCCTGACGATGCCCAAGATCACCCTGTTGTTCGCCGCCTTGCACGCCTTGTTGTTGCTGGCGCTGGCGGTGCCGATCGCGCGGTACCGGCATGCGCACAAGATCGGCCTGGGCGATGGCGGCGACAAGCTGCTCGCGCGCAGGATCCGCGTGCACGGCAACTTCATCGAGCATGTGCCGTTGGCACTGCTGTTGCTGGCGATGCTGGAGCTGTGCGGCTTGCCGGCGGTCGGGGTTTGGAGCTTCGGCAGCGTCCTGCTGCTCGGCCGGCTGTTGCATGCCGCCGGGTTGTCACGCCACGGCGGCTACTCGTTCGGGCGCTTCTGGGGTACCTCGCTGACCTGGCTGTCGCTGCTGCTGATGGCCCTGGCGGGCCTGTGGCTGGCGCTGCGCTGAGCGCGGCTCAATCCACCGGCGTACCGAACAAACGATCGCCGGCATCGCCCAGCCCGGGCAGGATGTAGGCATCGTCGTTGAGGCGCTGGTCGATCGCGGCGACGTAGACCTCGATGTCCGGATGCGCGGTTTCGAGTGCGCGCAGGCCTTCCGGCGCGGCGACCAGGAACAGGCACTTGAAGCGCGTGCAGCCGGCGGCCTTGAGCATGTCGATGGCGGCGATCGCGCTGCCGCCGGTGGCGAGCATCGGGTCGATCAGCATCGCCGTGCGTTGGCCCATGTGGTCGGCCAGCCGCTCGTAATAGGTTTCCGGCTGGTGCGTGGTCTCGTTGCGGCGCAGGCCGATCACGCTGACCGCGGCGGACGGCAGCATCGCCTGCACGCCGGGCAGGAAGCCGAGGCCCGCGCGCAGGATCGGCACCAGCGTGACCTTTTCGCCGCGCACGTGCGCCACGTCCAATGGCCCGGCCCAGGTGGGTACGCTGCGGGTTTCCACCGGCATGTCGCGGGTGGCCTCGTAGGCGAGCATCGCGGCGATCTCGCTGGCCAGCTGGCGGAACAGCACCGGATCGGTGCCGATGTCGCGCAGCTTGCCGAGCTTGTGCTGGATGAGCGGATGGCGGACTTCGACGGTCTTCATCCGCGCAGGCTAGCGCAGGCGGGGCCCAAAACAGAACAGGGCAGCCACTGGCCGCCCTGTTCGATGCCGCGAGATGCGCAAATCAGGCCGCGGCGGCCTGCTCCACGCGCGGGCCTTCCAGCAGGGCGCGCTTGACCATCGCCACCACCAGCTTCAGCTCGTCCTCGCTCACCGCGAAGTGCGGGGTGAAGCGCAGCGAGTTCTCGCCGCCGTGGATCACGCCGATGCCCTGTTCGCGCATCCATTCCTCGGTGGAGCCGGTGCCGTAGCCCTTGTAGCCGGCGGCCAGCTCGCAGGAGAACAGCAGGCCGGTGCCCTGCACCTTGGTGATGCGGCCGTCGGTCTCGGCCTTCAGCGCTTCCAGCAGTGCCAGCACCTGCTTGCCGCGCTGCTGGATGTTGCTGCGCAGTGCCGGCGTGATCGCACCGAGCACCGCGCAGGCCACGTCCAGCGCGCGCGGGTTGGCGGTCATGGTGTTGCCGTACAGGCCGCGCTTGTAGATCGCGGCGGTGGCTTCGGTGACGGCGAGCACCGACAGCGGGTACTGGCCGGCGTTGAGCGCCTTGGAATAGGTTTCCATGTCCGGCGCCTCGGCCTGTTCGAAGCCGGGGTAGTCGACGATCGACAGGTAGCCGGTGGCGCGCAGGCCGGCCTGGATCGAATCGACCAGCAGCAGGCTGCCGTGGCCGCGGGTCAGCTCGCGCGCCAGGTTGTAGTACTCGACCGGCACGCTGCGGCCCGGGTCGCCTTCGCCCATCACCGGTTCCAGGAACATCGCCTCGATGAACCAGCCGTTGGCGTCGGCATCGGCGAAGGCCTTGCGCAGCGCGGCGGTGTCGTACGGCGCGACCGCGATCACCGAATCCTCGCCGCGGAAGCTGGCCAGGTGCTCGACGTAGGCCTTGCGGCTGGAATCCGAATACAACGCCGGGCGCTCGGTGCGGCCGTGGAAGGCGCCCTTCACGACGACGCGCTTGATCGCCTTGCCGGCGTGGCGCGCGCCCGGGTCGGTCAGGGTCTTGGCATTGGCATCGACGATGCGCGCCGCCAGCGAGACCGATTCCGAACCCGAGTTCAGGCACAGGAAGGCGGCGTAGGGGCAGCCGCCGCGGGTCTGGCCGATTTCCTTGCGCATCGCATTGGCGAAGCGCAGCTGCGAGACGTGCGGGGTCATGATGTTGGCCATCGCCTGCGGCTTGGCCATCGCCTCGATCACCGCGGCCGGCGCATGGCCCAGGCCGAGCATGCCGTAGCCGCCGGTGTCGTACACCACCGCGCCCTTCAGGGTCACGATCCACGGGCCGCGCGCGGTCAGCGCCACGTACGGGTTGGCGTTGTCCTGCGAATAGAAATTGACGAAGCCGGACTGGACCTGCGCGCGCTGCGCGTCTTCATCCAGGTCCAGCAGTTCCGGGAAGTCGGCGCGCACCAGCGCGTACTCGGCGGCGGCGGCATGGATGGCGTCGGCCAGCTGCGGGTCGCGGGCGGCGAAGGCGAGCACGCTGGCATCGTCCAGGCCGGTGGTGCGGGTCTTGCCGTGGGCGCGCAGCGGGGCGAGGGTATCGAGCAGGGTCATGGCGGCCTCCTGGGTGCGGGCACAAATGCGGAAACGAGCATTATCGCCGTTCCCCTGCCATTCGATAGGGATGATCCGGCCGAATAACGGGGCAATCCGGGCGAATCGACGCTACAATCCGTCGATATGCGCATAACCCCGGCCGACGAACAGCTCCTGTCCCTGCTCCGCGAGGACGCCCGCGCCTCCACCGCGGACATCGCCCGCAAGCTGGGCCTGTCGCGCACCACGGTGCAGAACCGGATCGCCCGGCTGGAGGCGCAGGGCGTGATCCGCGGCTATACCGTGCGGGTCGACGACGAGTACGAGCGCAGCCGGATCCGCGCGCACATCCTGATCACCCTGCGGCCGAAGCAGATGCCGACCGTCGCCCGTGCGCTGCAGGCGATGCCGGAAGTGCGCGTGCTGTATTCGATCAGCGGCGGCCACGATCTGATCGCGCTGGCGGTCACCGCCGGCGTCGGCGAGATGGACGTGCTGACCGATGCGATCGGCGCGATCGACGGGGTGGAGCGCACCACTACCTCGATCATCCTCTCGACCAAGTTCGAGCGTTGATGCGGGCCGCTACAATGCGCGCCCCGCTTGTGTTTCGTTGCCCTTGAAGAAGTCCGATTTCCATTTCGAGTTGCCGGCCGAGCTGATCGCGCAGGCGCCGCTGCCGGAGCGTTCGGCCAGCCGCCTGCTGCTGGTGCCGCCGGGCGATGCGGCGTTCGCCGACCTTGGCGTGCGCGACCTGCCCACGCTGCTGCAGCCGGGCGACCTGCTGGTGTTCAACGACACCCGGGTGATCCCGGCGCGGCTGTTCGGCAACAAGGCCACCGGCGGTCGGGTGGAAATCCTCATCGAGCGCCTGCTGCCCGGCAACGAGGCGCGGGCGCAGCTCGGCGTCAGCAAGTCGCCGCAACTCGGCAGCCGCATCGCGCTGGATGCCGGCGGCGTGGCGGAAGTGTTGTCGCGCGATGAAGCAGGTTTCTGGCAGCTGCGCTTCCATGTCGCCGAGCCGCTGGAGAACTGGCTGCTGCATGCCGGCCGCCTGCCGCTGCCGCCATACATCCAGCGCGAGCCCGGCGCCGACGATGCCGAGCGCTACCAGACCGTGTTCGCCCGCGAGATTGGCGCGGTCGCCGCGCCCACCGCCGGCCTGCATTTCGACGATGCCTTGCTCGATGCCTTTCGCGCACGCGGCGTGCAGTTCGGCCACGTCACCCTGCATGTCGGTGCCGGCACCTTCCAGCCGATGCGGGTGGACGATATCCGCGAGCACCGCATGCACAGCGAGTGGATCAATGTCGGCGCGGAGCTGGTGCAGCAGGTGCGCAGGACGCGCGCGGCGGGCGGGCGGGTGGTCGCGGTGGGCACCACCGTGTTGCGCGCGCTGGAAAGCGCTTTGGTCGATGGCGAGCTGCAGCCGTTCGCCGGCGAGACCAACATCTTCATCTTCCCCGGCTACCGCATCCGCAGCATCGATGCGCTGATGACCAATTTCCACCTGCCGGAAAGCACCCTGCTGATGCTGGTCTCCGCGTTCGCCGGCAAGGAGCGCGTGTTCGCCGCCTACGAACACGCGGTGCGCGAGCGCTACCGCTTCTTCAGCTATGGCGATGCGATGTTGTTGTTTCCGGCGCAGGGCCAGGCATGAGTTGCGACGCAATCACGACGGGCAGGGCGCGCCGACCGGGTACTCCGGAAAGCGCGCCATGGATGGCGCGCGGCGGCGCATCGAACATGGACGTTCGCATAAGCCGAGGAGGAGTGCCCGGTCGGCGCGCCCTGCGATCGAAAACGCAGGGTTTCCCCGCATGAGCCGCATGGACTTCGAATTGCTGGGAACGGACGGCGCCGCGCGTCGCGGCCGCATCACCTTCCCGCGCGGCACCATCGAAACCCCGGCATTCATGCCGGTGGGCACCTACGGTTCGGTCAAGGGCGTGCTGCCGCACCAGATCGAGGACCTCGGCGCCGAGATCATCCTCGGCAACACCTTCCACCTGTTCCTGCGGCCCGGGCTCGACGTCATCGAAGCGCATGGCGGCCTGCATGGCTTCGCCCGCTGGGACAGGCCGATCCTCACCGATTCCGGCGGCTTCCAGGTGTTCTCGCTGGCGCACCGCCGCAAGATCACCGAAGCAGGCGTGACCTTCGCCGCGCCCACCGACGGCAGCAAGGTGTTCCTCGGTCCCGAGGAATCCATGCACATCCAGAAGGTGCTGGGCAGCGACATCGTGATGATCTTCGACGAATGCCCGCCGGTGACCGTGGACGGGCAGCCGGTCGACAAGCGGGTGGTCGAGCGTTCGATGGAACTGTCGCTGCGCTGGGCCGCGCGCTCCAAGATCGCCCATGAGGGCAACGACGCGGCGCTGTTCGGCATCGTCCAGGGCGGCGTGCACCACGACCTGCGCTCGCGTTCGGCGGAAGGCCTGCGCGGGATCGGCTTCGACGGCTACGCGATCGGCGGCCTCGCGGTCGGCGAGACCGAGGCCGAGCGCAACGCCATGCTCGACCACACCGCGCCGCAATTGCCCGAAGACCGTCCGCGTTACCTGATGGGCGTGGGCCGGCCGGAGGACCTGGTGGAGGCGGTGGCGCGCGGGGTCGACATGTTCGACTGCGTGATGCCGACCCGCAACGCCCGCAACGGCCACTTCTTCACCTCGACCGGCACCATCCGCATCCGCAACGCCCAGTACGAGCGCGACCTGCGCCCGATCGAGGAGGGCTGCGACTGTTATTCCTGCGCGGGCGGCTTCAGCCGCAGCTACCTGCGCCACCTCGACCGTTGCAACGAGATGCTGGCGCCGATGCTGGGCACCCTGCACAACCTGCGCTACTACCAGCGGCTGATGGCGCAGATCCGCGCGGCCATCGAAACGGGAACCTTCGCGGCGTTCCGCGAGTCCTTCTACGCGGCCCGCCGGGCTTGAAAGGCCGGATCCCGGCCTACATGGCATAATTCCCGGCTGGCCATGGCCAGCCCATCGCTCCTGCACCCACGGATTCCCGAATGAACCCGCTCGATTTCCTGATTCCCGTCGCCCATGCCCAGGCCGCCGGCGCCGCGCCCGCCGCCCCCAGCATGATGTCGACCCTGCTGTTCCCGATCATCCTGATCGCGATCATGTACTTCCTGATGATCCGTCCGCAGATGAAGCGGCAGAAGGAGCACCGCGCCATGCTCGACAAGCTGTCCAAGGGCGACGAGGTGATCACCAACGGCGGCATCGCCGGCACCGTGACCGAGATCGGCGAGAACTTCATCACCGTCGAGATCGCCAATGGCGTGCAGGTGCGCATCCAGAAGGGCGCCATCGCGAATGTTCTGCCCAAGGGCACGCTGAAAGCGGCCTGATCCTTCCCGTTTGCTTGAAGCGCCGGCCCCGCGGGCCGTGCGCGGGGTTCCGCAATGCTCGAATACGCCCGCTGGAAATACTTCGTCATCCTGCTCGTCCTGGCCTTGAGCGTCCTGTACGCCGTGCCGAACGTGTTCCCGCAGGATCCCGCCGTGCAGGTCACCGCCAATCGCGGCTCCAAGGTGGACGCCGTCCTGCAGCAGCGGGTCGAGGCCGCGCTGAAGAAGGCTTCGGTGCCGTTCAAGGCGAGCAGCATCGAGAAGGACGGCAACCTGCTGGTGCGCACCGGCAGCGACGACGACCAGACCCGCGCGTCCGACGCGATCCGCGCCGAGCTCGGCAGCGGTTACGTGGTCGCGCTCAACCAGGCCTCCACCGTGCCCGGCTGGATGCGGGCGCTGGGCGCGAAGTCGATGTCGCTGGGCCTGGACCTGCGCGGCGGCGTGTACTTCCTGATGCAGGTCGACCGCCAGGCGGCGCTCGCCAAGCGCTTCGAGAGCACCGCCGAGGACATCCGCGGCCTGCTGCGCGACAACCACATCCGCTACACCTCGGTGGAACCGGCCGCGGGCAATACCGTGGTGGCCAGGCTCGGCGCCGGCCAGGACAACGCCAAGGCGCGCCAGCTGATCGGCCGCAGCATGCCGACCTACCAGGTCGACGCGGTCGGCGAAACGGTCACCGTGCGCATCCCGCAGGCGGAACTGGACAAGATCCTGACCGAAGCGGTGCAGCAGAACATCGGCACCCTCAGCAACCGCATCAACGAACTGGGCGTGGCCGAGCCGATCATCCAGCGCCAGGGCCCCGACCAGGTGGCGGTGCAGTTGCCGGGCGTGCAGGACACCGCCCAGGCCAAGCGCATCCTCGGCGCCACCGCGACCCTCGAGTACCACGGCGTTTCCGAGGAAGGCAACGCGGTCGACGTCGCCAGCGGCGCGGTCGCGCCGCCGGCGGATGCGCGCCTGTACCTGCAGAACCGCAACGGGCCGGACGGCAAGCCGCTGCCGATCCTGCTGAAGAAGCGCGTCATCTTCTCCGGCGACCAGCTGCAGAGCGCCAGCGCGTTCTTCGATTCGCAGACCGGCTCGCCTGCGGTGAGCATGACCCTGAACGCGATCGGCGGCCAGCGCAACTTCGAGTATTCCAGCGAGCACGTCGGCAAGCCGATGGCGGCGGTCTACATCGAGCGCGTGCCCGAGGTGCGGATGGTCGACGGCAAGGAAGTGCGCAGCGTCCGCATCAACGAGCAGGTGATTTCGGTCGCCATCATCCAGAGCACGCTGGGCAAGCAGTTCCAGACCACCGGCCTGGACAGCATGAAGGAAGCCTCCGACCTGGCCCTGCTGCTGCGCGCGGGCGCGCTGGCCGCGCCGATGGACTTCGTCGACGAACGCACCATCGGCCCGAGCCTGGGCCGCGAGAACATCGAGCGCGGCCTCAAGGCCGTGGCGTTCTCCTTCATCTTCGCGCTGGGCTTCTTCCTGGTCTATTACCGGATGTTCGGCCTGATCACCTGCCTGGCGCTGCTGATCAACCTGCTGATGGTGTTCGCGCTGATGTCGGTGCTGGGGGCGACCATGAGCCTGCCCGGCCTGGCCGGCATCGCGCTGACGGTGGGCATGTCGGTGGACGCCAACGTGCTGATCAACGAACGCATACGCGAGGAGCTGCGATTGGGGCTGCCGCCGCAGAAGGCCATTTCCGAAGGCTACGACCGCGCGTCCGGCACCATCCTCGACGCCAACGTCACCGCCTTCCTGGCCGGCCTGGCGATGGCGGCGTTCGGCACCGGCCCGCTGCGCGGCTTCGGCATCACCACGATGCTCGGCATCGCCACTTCGGCCTATACGGCCGTGTCCGTGTCGCGCGGGATCGCCACCCTGATCTACGGCGGCAAGCGCAAGTTGAAGTCGATCGCGATCTGAGGAAACACGACCCATGAAACCTTTCAATGTGTTCCCGTACGACAGCAACATCGACTTCATGCGCCTGCGCTGGATCTCGCTGTCGGTGGCCTTCCTGCTGATGGTGGTCGCGCTGGGTGCGATGGCCACCCGCGGCTTCAACTTCGCGCTGGACTTCACCGGCGGCATCGGCGTCGAACTTCGCTACGCGAAGGAACCGAACGTGGACAAGGTCCGCGAGCAACTCGACGCGGCGAACTTCCACGGCGCGCAGGTGCAGAACTTCGGCGCCGGCAACGACCTGCTGGTGCGCCTGCAGGCCGAGGGCCGGCAGGCCGGCGGCGCCGACCAGGCCGCCAGCATCGGCGACGCGGTGGCGAAGGCCGCCTCGCTCGAAGGCAACCCGGCGGAGAAGCGCAGCAGTTCGGTGATCAGCGCCCAGGTCGGCAAGGACCTCGCGTTGAAGGGCCTGTACGCCGTGCTGTTCGTGATCATCGGCTTCCTCGGCTACATCTCGCTGCGGTTCGAGAAGAAGTTCGCGATGGCGGCGATCATCACCACCCTGCACGACGTGCTGATCTGCGCCGGCTGGTTCGCGCTCAGCGGGCACGAATTCGACCTCAACGTGCTGGCCGGCATCCTGTCGGTGATGGGCTTCTCGATCAACGACACCATCGTGGTGTTCGACCGCGTCCGCGAGAACTTCCGCGGCATGCGCGCCGACCCGGTGACCGTGCTCAACAAGTCGGTCAACCAGACCCTGTCGCGCACGGTGATCACCTCGTTCGTGGCGTTCCTGACGGTGGTGGCGCTGTACATCTACGGCGGCGACTCGCTGCGCGGGATGGCCGAATCGCAGATGATCGGCATCGTGATCGGCACGGTTTCCTCGATCTTCGTGGCCTGTCCGCTGCTGACCATGGGCATCCTCAAGGTCACCAAGCAGGACCTGATGCCGAAGGCGAAGGACGAGGCGGCGCTGGCGCGTCGCCCCTGATTCCCGGAGCCGGCTCCGCGCCAACAAAAACCCGCGCATCGCGCGGGTTTTTTGTTGGCGGCCGTGGCGTGCGGTTTACTTGAAGACCGCGGCGTACCCCGATTGCACGATGCCCTTCTGCAGGGCGTCGCTGAGCTTGAGGTTGCCGGCGACCAGCTGGCGCCCGACCAGGCCCTTCGCGTCCAGCGGGCCGGTGGCGGCGCCGCGGAAATCGCAGACGCGGCCGCCGGCCTCGCGCACCAGCAACACGCCGGCGGCGATGTCCCAGGGCTTCACCCCGGCCTCGAAATAGCCGTCGGCGCGGCCGCAGGCCACGTAGGCCAGGTCGAGCGCGGCGGAGCCGGTGCGGCGGATGTCCTCGGCGTCGCGCAGCAGTTCGCGGATGCACTCCAGCTGCGCAGGCGCGCGTTCGCGCTCGCGCAGCGGGAAGCCGGTGATGAGCATGGCGCCGGCCAGGTCCTTGCGCTCGGAGACGCGGATGCGCTTGTCGTTGAGCACCGCGCCGCTGCCGCGGCTGGCGGTGAACAGCTCGTTGCGCAGCGGGTCGAAGATCACCCCGTGCTGCACGTCGCCGCCCTCGACCAGGGCGATCGACACGCACCAGTGCGGGAAGCCGCGCAGGTAGTTGCTGGTGCCGTCCAGCGGGTCGATCACGAACACCGAATGGCCCTTGCCCATCATGCCGCTTTCCTCGCCGAGGATGGCGAAGTCCGGGTGGGCGCGGCGCAGTTCCTTGATCGCGGCCTTCTCCGCCTCTTCATCCATCTCGCTGGCGAAGTCCATGCGGTCCTTCTCGACCACGTTGATCGCGTCGAGCTTGTGCATGCCGCGCAGGAGCACGTTGCCGGCCGCGCGGGCCGCCTTGACCATGACATTGACCACGGGTTTCTGCATGGCGGAGCGCCTCGAATCGAAGAGGGGAAGGGACGGCAGCGGCGGTAAAGAACGAACCCGGCGCGGGGGCCGGGGCGCGCAGTTTACCATTTGCGAATGGAGACCCTGCTCGAAACCCCCGCCAGCAACATCCGCATCGTGCTGGTCGGCACCCAGCACCCCGGCAACATCGGTTCGGCGGCGCGGGCGATGAAGACCATGGGCCTGTCGCGGTTGGTGCTGGTGGCGCCGGAAAAGGCACCCGACCGCGATACCCAGGCGATGGCGGCCGGTGCCGACGACCTGGTCGAGGCCGCGCCGGTATTCGCCAGCCTCGCCGAGGCCGTGGCCGACTGCCGCTGGGTGCTGGGCGCCACCGCGCGCAACCGCCGCATCCAGCTGGAGCCGCTGCACCCGCGCGATGCGGCGCAGCGCGCCGTGCAGGCCACCGCCAGCGGGCCGGTGGCGCTGGTGTTCGGCCGCGAGCGCACCGGCCTGAGCAACGAGGAACTGCAGCTCTGCCATGCGGCGGTGCATATCCCGTCGGATCCGGAATTCAGTTCCTTGAACCTGGCCGCCGCGGTGCAGGTGCTGAGCTACGAGCTGCGCTGCGCGCTGCTGGGCGATGCCGGCGGGATCGGGCAGGACGCCGTGCGCACCGCGCCGCCCGGCGCAGGCGCGGCGTCGCACGCCGAGCTGGAAGGCTTGTTCGCGCAACTCGCGGAGACCCTCGACCAGATCGATTTCCACAAGGGGCGCGCGCCGGAATCGGCGATGCGCAAGCTGCGCCGGCTGTACCTGCGCGCCAATCTCGACAGCGCCGACGTGCGCCTGCTGCGCGGGGTGCTGGCCGATGCGCAGCGCATGGCCCGGCTGGCCGGGCAGGCGGGTTCCGCCGGGTGAAAAATCGGGTAGGCTCCGCACGGGGATCTGGGAAGCGCATCACATTGTCCTTCTTCTCGACGCGAAGCCTGCGCTTGCTGCTGGCCTGCCTGTTCTGCCTGCCGATGGCCTGGGTGCCGTCCGCCCAGGCCCAGGACGCTGCGCCCGCGCAACCGCTCGACGACGACGCCAGCGTGCTGGTGCTCGGCCGGGTCAGCGACGATCCGAAATCCCACTACGACCAGCTCAAGCCGCTGCTCGACTACGTGGTGCCGCGCCTGGCCGGCGTCGGCATCCGCAGCGGCCGCATCCTGATGGCCAAGGACCTGCAGCAGATGACCAGCTACCTGCGCCGCGGCCAGGTCGACTGGATCAACGAGACCGCGGGCAACGCCGGCCTGCTCGAGCGCCGCGGCGTGGCCAAGGCCTTCCTGGTCACCGAGCGCGAGGGCGCGACCCGCTACCACAGCGTGTTCTTCGTCCGCCGGGACAGCCCGGTGCAGACGCTGGCGGATCTTGCCGGGCGCAGCGTGGCCTTCCAGAACCCGTATTCGACCAGCGCCTACTACCTGCCGGCCGCGCGCCTGCTCGATGAAGGCATGAAGCTGGAAGTGCTGCTGTCGCCGATGGACAAGCCGGTGCCGGGTGCGGTGGGCTACCTGTTCGCGCGCACCGAACTCAACATCACCACCTGGGTGCACAAGCGGCTGGTCGATGCCGGGGTGTTCAGCAACCTCGACTGGGCCAATCCGCAGCGGATGCCGCCCTCGTTCGCGCAGGACTTCCGCATCATCGGGGCGACCGAGGACGTGCCGCGCGCGTTGATGCTGACCCGCAAGGGCATGGATCCGAAGGTCGAGGCCCGCCTGCGCGAAGTGCTGATGGAAGCCTCGACCGATCCCGATGCCGGCGAGGTGCTGCGCCGCTTCATCGGCACCTCGCGGTTCGTGCCGATCGCCGACGAAGACCGGCGCGCGCTGGACAAGCTCGGCATCGGCGTGGCGCGCGTGCGCGCGGAGGTCGAGTGAGGCGGCCGCGGCTCGGCCTGCAGTCGCGGTTCATCGCCGCGATCCTCGCCCTGCTGGCGATCGTGGTGCTGGTGATGATGCTGATGTGGCAGCGCGAGCAGGCCAGCCAGCACGAAGTCAGCGACGTCACCCGGCAAGCCATGCACGGCCTGCTCTCGGAACAGGTGCGGGTGGACGGCGAGGCGGAGGTGCGCCAGCTCGCCGATGCGCTGACCAACCCGCTGTACTACTTCGACCTGGATGCGATCGGTGCGCTGGCGCGCGCCGCGTTGCGCGAGTCGGACGTCGAATACGTGCTGGTCTACGACCCGCAGGGGCGGATCCTGCACGACGGTTCCGGCGACATCGCCGCCTACGGCCAGCCGATGGGCGACGCGCTGGCCAAGGAAGTGATCGCCGCCCCCGGTCCGCACACCCGCGCGATCGGCCAGGTGCTGGACGTGTCCAGCCCGATCCTGGTCGGCGACCAGCGGCTCGGCGGGGTGCGCATCGGTTATTCGATGGCCGGCATGGCGCGCGCCGAAGAGCAGTCGATGCGCGGCTTGCGCGGCCGCATCGATGAAGTGGGCCGGCGCAATTTCGTCTGGCTGCTGCTGCTCTGCGTCGCTCTCGGCGCGGTGGGCCTGGCCGCGGCCGGCCTGGTGCAGCGGGTGCTGGTGCGGCCGATCAAGCAGCTGGGCGACGCCGCGCGCGAGATCGAAGTCGGCAATTTCACCTTGCCGGTGCCGCAGACCTCGCGCGACGACGAACTGGGCGACCTGGTGCGCACCTTCGACCGCATGCGCGAAAGCGTGGCCAAGCACGACCGCGACATCCGCCGCGTGGCCTACAGCGACGCCCTGACCGGCCTCTCCAACCGGCTCGCCTTCCGCGAATCGCTGGACCAGCGCCTGCGCGCGCTGCAGGGCGCGGGACGGCAACTGGCGCTGCTGTTCGCCGACCTCGACGACTTCAAGCGGGTCAACGACACCCTCGGCCACGAAGCGGGCGACGAAGTGCTGCTGCAGGTCGCCGGGCGCATCGACCGCGCGGTGAAATCCATCGACGGCGCGGACGCGATGGTCGCGCGCTTCGGCGGCGACGAGTTCGTGATCCTGCTGCAGGCCGGCGATGCCGAGCCGGACGGCGACGTGCGCGCGATGGTGACCCGGCTGGCGAAGGCGCTGGTCGTCGACCTGGGCGAGCCCTTGATCCTGCACGGGCGGCAGGTGTTCCTGGGGTCTTCGGTCGGGGTGGCGCTGTTCCCGGACGATGCCAGCAGCGCCTCGCTGCTGATGAAGAACGGCGACATCGCCATGTACCAGGCCAAGGTGGCCGGCAAGAACTGCTACCGCTTCTACAGCCGGACCATGGACCAGGCGGTGGAGCGGCGCATGCGCATGGAGCACGACCTGCGCGGCGCATGGGGCCGCGGCGAGCTGAGCCTGTCGTACCAGCCGATCTTCCGCACCCGCGACCGCGTGCTGGTCGGCGCCGAGGCGCTGCTGCGCTGGAACCATCCCGACGACGGCGCGATCTCGCCGGCGGTGTTCATCGAAGTGGCCGAGCAGAGCGGGCTGATCGAGTCGATCGGCCCGGAAGTGATGCGCGCGGCCTGCCAGGAAGCCGCGCGCTGGCGCACCCCGGATGGCGCCGGCGAGCCGCCGTTCGTCTCGGTCAACGTCTCCCCGCGCCAGTTGCGCAGCACCGACCTGGTCCAGCAGATCGGCACGGCCCTGCACGAGGCCGCGCTGTCGCCGGAGCGCCTGCACGTGGAGCTGACCGAGACCGCGGTGATCAGCGACGAGGCCAACGCCACCGCGCTGCTGGCGCGCCTGCGCGAGACCGGCGTGCGGGTCTGGCTGGACGATTTCGGCACCGGTTATTCCAGCCTCAGCCACCTGCGCCGCGTGCAGGTGGACGGCCTGAAGATCGACCGCAGCTTCATCACCGACCTGCTGCGCGACCCGGACGACCTGGCGCTGACCAGCGCGATCATCGCGATGGCGCATTCGATGGGGATCACCGTGGTCGCCGAGGGCGTGGAGAAGCAGGGCCAGTACGACCTGCTGCGCGAACGCGATTGCGACCTGGTGCAGGGCTACTGGCTGGGCCACCCGCTGACCGCGGCCGAATTCGCCAAGCTGGCCGGCTAGCGCCGCCTGCCGCCGCCCGCGCGCGGCAAGCGCGTTGCGCGCACTACAGCAGCCGGTCGATCCAAGGCTGCACCACCGCGACCAGCCCGCCGGACAGCGCGCCGGTCGTGCTCAGGGCGACGATGCCCACGCCCCAGGCCGCCAGCATCAGCGCGCCGTCGCGTTCCAGCAGGGCCAGCGCATGCAGCAGGATGATCCCGCCGAGCAGGTAATTGGTGAACGGGATCGGCAACGACAGCAGCACGCCGAGCAGCAGCAGCAACAGGCCGGTGAAGGCGCTCGCCAGCCGGTGGTCGAGGATCGCGGCCATGCGCGGCCGCACCAGCCGTTCCAGCCGCCCCAGCCAGGGGTCGACGACGCGCTCGAAGCGCGCCAGCGCCTGCCGCTTCGGTCCGCGCCGGGCGATGAACCGCGGCAGCCACGGCCGGCGCAGGCCGACCAGCAATTGCGCGGCGATCAGCACCACCAGCGGGCCGCTGAGCGCGCCGCCGATCGGGATCGGGATGAAGGCCGGCAGCACGGCGACGAACAGCAGCATGCCGAACGCACGCCGGCCGAGGCCGGAGAGCAGGGCGTTGAAGTCGAGGGTCTGCGCGTGGTCGCCGTCGAGCAGGGTGTCGAGGATGGCGCGGGTGCCGGCTTCTCGCGGGGGGCGCTGGCCTGGGTCGCCCGGCTCAGCCGCCGACATCGTCGCTGTCCCTTGCGTCCGGCATGCGCTGCAGCAGCAGCTTGTCGATCCGCGGCCCGTCGAGGTCCACCACTTCCACCCGCCACAGCCCGAGCTGGAAATGCTCGCCCACATGCGGGATGCGGCCGAAATGCGCGATCACCAGCCCGGCGGCGGTGTGGTAGTCGTGTTCCTCGGCATCGGCCAGGCGCTCGCCGGTGAGCTCGCGCAATTCGTCGATGTGCAGGCCGCCGTCGACCAGCAGCGATCCGTCCTCGCGTTCGACCACCAGCGCCTCGTCGTCGTGCGGTTCGCCCGACTGCAGGCGGCCGAGCACGGCATCCATGATGTCGGTGATGGTGACCAGGCCCTGGATGTCGCCGTACTCGTCCACCACCAGCGCCAGCGACTGCTGTTCCTCGCGCAGGATCTCCAGCAACTTCAGCGCATGGGTGGATTCGGACACGAACAGCGGGGGCCGGATGTCGCGGAACAGTTCCGGCGCGTCCTTGCCCAGCTCGTCGAGCAGGGTCTTCACTTCCAGCATGCCGGCCACGTCGGAGTCGCCGCCGCGATAGACCGGATAGCGCGCGAACGGGGTCTCCTGCATCACCGCCAGGTTGTCGGCCAGCGCGCCGGTGGCATCCAGCCAGGCGATGTCGGTGCGCGGGGTCATCAGGCTTTCCGCGGTGCGGTCGCCCAGGCGCATGACCCGGTTCATCATGTTGCGTTCGTCGAGGTCGATCACGCCCTGCTCGTGGCTTTCGCTGACCAGCAGGTGGATTTCCTCCTGGGTGATGCTGTTGCGGGCGTCGTCCTTGATCCCGAGCACGCGCAGCACCCCGCGGTTGATCGCGCCGAGCAGCAGCACGATCGGCTTGGCCGCGGTCGACAGGGCATCCAGCGGAATCGCCACCCGGCAGGCAATGCCTTCGGGGTTGGTCAGCGCCAGCCGCTTGGGGATGAGCTCGCCGAAGATCACCGAACTGGCGGTGATCAGCGCCACCGCGGTGCCGATTCCCAGCGGCCGGGCGTATTCCTGCGCGTTCGGCCAGACGTGGCGCACCCAATCGGCGATCTGCAGGCCGATGGCGTCGCCGCCGAACACGCCGGTGCAGATGCCGATCAGGGTGATCCCGACCTGCACCGTGGACAGCAGGTTGTCCGGGTGCTCGGCCAGCGCCAGCGCCTTGCGCGCGCCGCGGCTGGGGCGTTCGGGATCCTCCGCGAGCTGCTTCAGGCGCAGCTTGCGCGAGGTCATCAGCGCCATCTCCGACATCGCGAAGAAGCCGTTGAGGGCGATCAGGGCGAGGACGACCAGCAGCTCAGCCACGGCTACCCCCGCACGGCGCGCCGCTGGCGGGGGAACGGGGGGTCGATGGCAGTGGCTCGGGGGAGTCGTCCATGGGATGCGCCGGAGCGCAGCGGGATCATAACAGGGCCGCGCGGCGCCCCGGCTGCGCAAACCGTCATCCAGCGGTCATAATTCCGCCCCGACGCCACACGACCGGCAGGCAATCCAATGTTCTCGTTGCAGACCATCTTCGGCCAGGGCAAGCAGTTCTACGCCCTGTTCAACGAAGCGGCCGATGCCGCCTACGACAGCACCAAGGCCCTGCACGCGATGCTGAAGGAGCGCGAGCGGCAGCCCTCGATGGAGCCGTTCAAGCACGCCCGCCAGCGCGAACGCGTGGCCAGCGACAAGATCAGCCAGGCGCTGGTGGACAGCTTCATCACCCCGTTCGAGCGCGAGGACATCGAGGCGCTGGGTTCCGCGCTGTACAAGATCCCCAAGCAGGTCGAGCGCTTCGCCGACCGCTACGCGCTGGCCCAGCACCGCCTGACCGGCATCGACTTCGCCCCGCGCGCGGCGATGCTGGAGCAGGCCGCCGGGGTGGTAGTGGACATGGTGCGCGAACTGCACACCCTGCGGCTGGAGCCGATGAAGAGCCTCAACGACCGTTTGCGGGTGATCGAGATGGAGGCCGACCGGCTGATCCTCGAGCTGCACCGCGACATCTACTCCGGCAACCTCGATGCCGGCGAGATGTTCCTGCTCAAGGAGTTCTTCGAGATCATGGAGAAGGCGATCGACCGCTGCCGCGAGGCGGGCGTGGTGGCCTACGAGATCGTCCTGAAGAATTCCTGATCCGGCGGCCGGAGACGCACGATGCTGACCCTGTTGCTGCTGGTGATCCTGTTCGCGCTCGTGTTCGAGTTCATCAACGGGTTCCACGACACCGCAAACTCCATCGCCACCGTGGTCGCGACCAAGGTGCTGTCGCCCGGCCAGGCGGTGATCCTGGCGGCATCGATGAACCTGATCGGTGCGTTCTGGGGCACCGCGGTGGCCAAGACCATCGCCTCCGGCCTGATCGATACCGACGTGGTCACGGTGACCTCGCAGGTGCTGATCTGCGCGCTGGCCGGCGGCATCACCTGGAACCTGATCACCTGGTGGCTGGGCCTGCCGTCCTCGTCCTCGCACGCGCTGATCGGCGGGCTGTGCGGCGCCGCGCTGGCCGCCTCGCACAACAACTGGCATGCGCTGATCTGGTCGAAGCTGAGCGACGCCGGCTGGACCAGCAACAAGGGCCTGCTGTGGAAGGTCGCGGTGCCGATGGTGAGCTCGCCGATCGCCGGCTTCCTGCTCGGGGTGCTGATCCTGGCCCTGCTGTACGCGCTGATCGCCGCCCTGCGCAAGGCCGGCCGGCCGTTGTCGCGGCTGTCGCGGCCGCGCTGGGTCAATGCCTTCTTCGGCAAGGCGCAGCTGGCCTCCGCCGCCTACATGGGCTTCGCCCACGGCAGCAACGACGCGCAGAAGACCATGGGCATCATCGCGCTGGCGATCTTCGCCGCGCAGGGCGCCGGCACCCTGGATGCCCTGCCGGCGTGGGCGCAGTTCCTGCACCCGGACGGCGGCGAGACCGACATCGACCGCTGGATCGTGGTCACCTGCGCGCTGGTGATGGCGGCCGGCACCGCCTCCGGCGGCTGGCGCATCATCAAGACCCTGGGCCACAAGATGGTCAAGCTGCAGCCGATCGACGGCTTCGCCGCGGAAACCGCCTCGGCCACGATCCTGGTGACCGCGGCGCATTTCGGCATGCCGGTCTCGACCACCCACAGCATCTCCACCGCGATCATGGGCGTGGGCTTCGGCAAGAACCCGCGCAAGCTCAAGATCACCGTGATCGAGCGCATCGTGTGGGCATGGATCCTGACCATCCCCGCCGCGGGCGGCATCGCCTACGCGCTGCTGCGGCTGGCCGAGGCGCTGGGCTGGGCCTGATCCGGGCGGCCGCAATCGCGAACGAAAAAGGCCCGCTCGCGCGGGCCTTTTTCGTTCGGCTGGGCGAGCAGGAATCAGAGCAGGTCGCCGCCCGCCGACATCCGCCGCTCCATCTCGTCGCCGGTGCCGCCGATCTCCAGCACCAGGCGGTCGATCTCGGCGGCATCCACGCAATCGTACGGGCGGTTCTCGCACAGCTGCAGGTAGGGCACGCCGTCCAGTTCGCCGATGGCGAGGAAGCCGACCCGGCTGGCCCAGTTGAACGCCAGCGCGCGCCGCGCATCCAGCCCGGTGATCGGCGCGATCGCGGTGCTGACGCGCAGGTATTCGCGGCCGTCGTCGTCCTGCATTTCCGACAGGAAGATCGCCTGGTGGCGCTTGCCCTGCGCCAGCGACAGTTCAACGCACAGCACGAAGGGTTCCTGCAGGGTCAGCCTGTAGCCGGAGGCGACCAGGTGGCTGCGGATCTGTTCGAAATTCTGCATGGCGTGCAACGCGGCGGGCGGGGAGGCGGCTATGCTAACCCGGATGCCGGAAATATCCGCCCGTGGCAGGCCGCCGTCGCAGCCCTCGCCGGTCGATGCGATCCTCGCCGCGATCCGCGCGGTGCCGCGCGGGCAGGTCGCCGGCTACGGGACGATCGCGCGCCGCGCCGGCCTGCCCGGGCGGGCGCGGCTGGTGGCGCGGATCCTCAGCGGCAACGGCGACCGCAAGCTGCCGTGGCATCGCATCCTGCGCTCCGACGGGCGCATCGCGTTCCCTGCGGATTCGCCCGGCTACGCCGAGCAGAGCCGGCGCCTGCGCGCCGAGGGCGTGGACGTCCGCAACGGCCGGGTGCGCATGCCGCGCGAAGACTCGCTGGATGCCGCACTGTGGTCGCCGGATTGACGCCGCAGGCCCTATGATGCGGTGCAACGAACAAGGCTGCTTGCCAACGGGCCGCCGCTGACACTGGATGCCCGCAAGGATGCCGTTCTTCAACCTGCCACGCGTCACCAAGGCCCTGCTGATCGCCAATCTCATCGGTTTCGCCCTGCAATGGCTGCTGGGCGAGGAACGCATGCTGCCGTTCATGCTGTGGCCGCTGGGAGGGGATGCCTACGATCCATCCGCGGGCCTGGCGCCGTCGTTCCTGCCATGGCAGCTCGTGACGTACGGCTTCATGCACGACCCGGGCAACATCCTCCACCTCGCGTTCAACATGCTGGCACTGGCGATGTTCGGCGCGCCGCTGGAATACACCTGGGGCGAGCGCCGCTACCTGGCCTACTACCTGGTGTGCGTGGTGGGCGCGGGGCTATGCCAGCTGCTGGTCGGTTCGCTGGCGGTGTCGAACGGCGCGGTCGCGTACCCGACCATCGGCGCCTCCGGCGGCGTGTTCGGCTTGTTGCTGGCCTACGGCATGCTGTTCCCGAACCAGCGGGTGATGCTGCTGTTCCCGCCGATCCCGATGAAAGCGCGGACCCTGGTCATCGTCTATGGCCTGTTCGAACTGGGCGTGGGCCTGACCGGCCTGCAGCCGGGCGTGGCCCATTTCGCCCACCTCGGCGGCATGCTGTTCGGCTGGCTGCTGATCCGCTACTGGCGCGGGCAGCCGCCGTTCGGCGGATCGAAGCCGAAGCCGCGGATGCGGATCGTTCCCTAGAAGGCCAGCGCGCCGGCTCAGCGGAAGATGCCGACCCGCTGCTGCGCCGGCGGCTGCATCGGCGTGCCGGCCTTGCAAGCGAAGGCGCTGCCGAACGCGCCCTGCTGCATGACCGGCCCGTTGCTGCGCCACTGTCCCGGCGCGCGCACGTCCTGCAGGCTGCGCCGCTGCGCCTCATCGACCGTCACCTGTTGCGCCCAGACCTGCGCCCAGCCGCGGTAGAAGGCCTTGTCGGCATCGGCGCCGCCCGCGGGCCCTGCGGCCACCAGTGCGGCGCGCGCCAGCTCCAGGCCGGCGATATCGGCGATGTTCTCGTCGCGGGTGATGCGCCCGTTGACCTTCGCGCCCTTGAGTTGCGGATACGCGAAGCCGTCGTACAGCGCGGCCGCCTTCTGCGCGTTCGCATCCCAGGCCGCGGCTTCGGTGGACGTCCACCAGTCGCGCAGGTCGCCGCCGGCGTCGACCATGCGGCCGCGCGCATCCACCGCGTGGCTCAGTTCGTGGCCGACCAGCGCGCCGTAGGCGCCGTATTGCGCGGCCTGCGGCATCGCCGCATCCAGCACCGGCGCCTGCAGCATCGCCGCGGTCACGATCAGGCGGTTCTGGGCGAGGTCGTAGGCCAGCGCCGGTTGCTGCGGCAGCACGTCCCAGCGGCGGTCGGCATTGCCGCGGCCGATCCGCTTCATCTCCTCGCGATGCCGCCAGGTCGAGGCGATCAGCATGTTGCCGCCGAAGCTGCCGCGGCCCATCGGCTGCACGCTGTAGTCGAGGTCGCGGCGCGGGGTGCCGACTTCGATGCGCAGCTTGCCGAGCTTGCTGCGCGCTTCCGCCTTGACCGCATCGCTCATCCAGGTGCTGTTGCCGATGTTGCGCACCAGCGCATCGCGCACATGGTCGGCGATATCGACCGCCTGCCTGCGGGTGGCGTCGGGCAGGTAGCGTGCGGCGTATTCGCGGCCGAGCATCGGCCCGGCGGCCAGGTTGATGGCCTCCAGCGTCTGCTGCCAGCGCGGTGCCGGTTGGGTTTCGCCGCGCAATACCTTGCCGCGGAAATCGAACGAGGCATCGCGCCACGGCTTGGCGAGATACGGCGCCATCGCGTCGCCCACCCGCCAGCGCAGGTAGGTCTTCCATTGCGCCGGCTTCAATCCGCCGACCAGCGCATCGAGCCGGGCGAACAGCGCCGGGTTGGCGATCGACACCGTGTCGTCGCTGACGCCCTGCACCTTGAGAAAGGCGTCCAGCTGCAGGTTGCGGTACTGCTTGCCGAGGCCCGCGGTGGCCACCGGCGCGAAGTTCGCCTTCGGGTCGCGCAGTTCCACCAGCGGGCGTTCGGCTGCGGCGATGCGCTTCTCGAGGTCGAGCACCAGCGCGGTTTCGCGTTCCAGGTCCTTGGCCGGGATCCCGGTCAGGGTCAGGATCCTGCGGATGTAGTCGGCGTAACGCGCCAGCAAGGCCTGGGTGTCGGCATCGCCGCGCGTGTAGTAGGCCGGGTCGGGCAGGCCCAGGCCGCCCTGCGCGAAGTAGCCGAGATGGCGGTCGAGCTCGCGCAGGTCGACGTCGGCGCTGAAGTTGAACAGCGCCGGGATGCCGACCTGGTGCAGCGCGGCGATCGCCGGGGCGACGTCGCCGGTCTTGCGGATGCCGTCGATCCGCTTGAGCAGCGGCGCGACCGGATTGGCGCCGTCGCGTTCGACCGCGGCTTCGTCCAGGCCGCTCGCCCAGAAATCGCCCAGCAGTTTCTGCACGTTGCCCTGCGGCGCGTTCATCGCCGCATCGAGCAGGTCGCGCTGTTGCTGTTGCGCGCGCGCGGTGAGCTGGCCCAGCGACGAGATCGCGCCGCTGTCCGGCATCGGGTTCGCCTTCAGCCAGTCCGCGTTCGCGTTCGCGTAGAAATCCGCGCATGCCGCCGATGCCGCCGGCGCCTTCGCCTTCTTCGCCGCGGGTTTCTTCGCGGCATGCCCGTCGGGTGCGGCAAGGCCGGCGGCGAGGGCGAGGAGCAGGGCAAGGGCGAGCGGGCGCGGCGTTGGCATGCGTCGTTATCCGGGGTGATCGAACGACCGAGTGTAGCAGCGGCCTGCGCGCCGTTATTCGGCGTGAATTCAGCTCCGCGCGCGGCTCACTTCACGCCGTGCATCATCCGCCGCAGCAACGGCGCCAGCAGCAGGAACAGCAGCGCCGAACCCAGCCCGATCCACAGCAGCAACTGGAACAGTTCGCCGTATTTCGCGGCGGCCTGCGCCATGTCGATGCCGCCGCCTTCCGGAATGTCGAGCGAGGCCAGCTTGCCGAACTGCGCCGCCAGCATTTCCGAATACGCCGTGGCCAGCCAGAAGCCGCCCATCATCAGCCCGACCACGCGCGCGACCGACAATTGCGTGACCGCCGACAGGCCGATCGGCGACAGGCACATCTCGCCGATCTCGAGGATCAGGTAGGCCAGCACCAGCCACCACACGCTGGCCATCGCGCCGCTGCCGGCGACCTTGGCCGCGGCGATCAGCGGCAGGAACGACAGCGCGGCGAACAGCAGGCCGATCGCGCTCTTCAGCGGCTTGCCCGGGTTGCGCCCGCGCGCTTCCAGCCATGGCCACAGCCACGCGAACAGCGGCGACAGCAGCACGATGAAGAACGAACCGAGGAAAGTCAGCGAACCGGCGGTCTGCGGCACCAGCACCACGTCGCGGAAGCAGGCGATGCCCATCCCCGCGACCAGCAGCACGATCAGCCAGCCGGCCATGCGGCGGTCGCCGCGATCGCTCGCCCGCAACGCCAGCACCATCAGCGGCACGCTGGCGGCCATTACGAACAGCGACCAGGGCAGGGTGCCGCTGGCATCGCTGACCAGCGACGGGAACATGTCCTTGGTCATCAATCGGTCGGTGAAGGTCAGCCACGAGCCGTAGGTCTGCTCGTACAGGGTGAAGAACACCAGCACGCCGAGGATGGTGACCAGCAGCGCGATCATCTGCTCGCGCTCGACCTTGTTGCACTGGCGCAGCAGGAACCACACGAACCAGGTGACGAAGGCGATCGCAACCAGGTGCATCGCGCCGTGCACCGTCCAGGTGCGCTGGATCAGCTGCCACACGACGGCGACGCCGGCGAACGCGCCGAGGTAGATCCACCACTCGCGCACCAGCGGGCCGATGCGCTCGCGCAGCAGCGCCGGGTCCTTCGGTTCGGCGTGGCCATGCAGGTACTTCTGTCCCCACAGGAACATGCCGAGGCCGGCCAGCATGCCGATGCCCGCCGCGCCGAAGCCGTATTTCCAGCCGTAGGTTTCGCCGAGGAAGGCGCAGATCAGCCCCGCGAACAGGCCGCCGACGTTGATCCCGGCATAGAACAGGGTGAAGCCGGAATCGCGGCGCGGGTCTTCGGGCGCGTACAGCTTGCCGACGATGGTGGAGATGTTCGGCTTGAGGAAGCCGACGCCCATGATGATCAGCGCCAGCGACAGGTAGAACACCTGCAGCGCGCCCTCGTCGCGCACCACCACGCCGTTGACGACCTGCGCATCCGCGCCTTCCACCGCCATCCCCAGGTGGCCCAGGCAGAGCAGCACGCCGCCCAGCACCACCGCCTTGCGCATGCCCAGCCAGCGATCCGCGATCAGCCCGCCGATCACCGGCACCGCGTACACCAGCCCGCCGTAGGCGCCGATCAGGTCGTAGCCCATGTCGTCGCTGAAGCGGTGGTGCTTGAGCAGGTACAGCAGCAGCAGCGCCTTCATCCCGTAGAACGAGAAGCGCTCCCACATCTCGGTGAAGAAGCAGACGAACACGCCCTTGGGATGGCCGAGGAAATCCTCGCGCGCGGGGATCTCGCTGTAGGTGCTGGCATTCATGGATCGCATCCGCGCAGGGTCGGCGGAGCATAGCAAGCGGCTTTCCGCACTGGACTTGGCCAGCCCCAGCCGCTAGGTTTCGTCGATTGCATGTCCCGGGAGGGGGAAACGATGTCGAATTCAGGTTCCGGAGCGCCGCAGCTCACGTTCCGCGCGGTGGTGCTGGCGGTCATCCTCGCGGTGATCCTGTCCGCCGCGAACGCGTACCTGGGCCTGTTCGCCGGCCTGACCATCGCCACCGCGATCCCCGCGGCGGTGGTGTCGATGGGCGTGCTGCGCCTGCTCGGCGGCGGCACCATCCTGGAGAACAACATCGTGCAGACCGGCGCGTCCGCCGGTTCCTCGATCGCCGCCGGCGTGATCTTCACCATCCCGGCGCTGATCATCCTGGGCTACTGGCAGGACTTCAAATATTCCTGGGTGCTGGCGATCGCCGGCCTGGGCGGCCTGCTCGGCGTGCTGTTCTCGGTGCCGCTGCGGCGCTCGATGATCGTCGAGGATCCGCTGCCGTTCCCGGAAGGCAAGGCCGCGGCGGAAGTGCTGAAGGCGGGCGAGAACCCCGGCCCGGGCCTGAAGATCCTCGGCATTTCCGCCAGCATCGGCGCGCTGGTCAAGCTGGCCGCGGAAAGCGGCCTGCGCATGATCCCGGACAACGCCGCCGGCGCCGGCTTCTTCGGCAAGTACCTCGGCTACATGGGCACCGGCCTGTCGCCGGCGCTGCTCGGCGTGGGCTACATCGTCGGCCTCAACATCGGCATCGTCGTGGTGTCCGGCAGCATCCTCGCCTACAACATCGCGATCCCGATCTACCACGCATACGCCGCCTCCTTCGACCCGGTGTTCGCGACCAAGCTCGCCGGCCTCAGCGCGGCCGACGCCGCCGGCCTGATCCGCGCCGAGAAGGTGCGCTACCTCGGCGTCGGCACCATGCTGGTCGGCGGCATCTGGACCCTGTTCTCGCTGCGCAACTCGCTGCTCAGTGGCGTCAAGAGCGGCATCGCCGCCGCGCGCAAGGGCTCGGGCGACGCCAACCTGCCGGAGACCGAACGCGACCTGCCGATGAAGTGGATGCTGATCGCGTTGCTGCTGTTCGTGCTGCCGCTGCTCGGCCTGTACCAGGCGATCGTGCAGAACTGGGGCGTGAGCATCCCGATGACGATCATCATGATCGTGGCCGGCTTCCTGTTCGTGTCGGTGTCCGCGTACCTCGCCGGCCTGGTCGGTTCCTCGAACAACCCGGTGTCGGGCATCACCATCGCCACCATCCTGTTCGCCTCGGTGGTGCTGATGCTGCTGCTGGGCAGCGATTCCAAGATCGGCGCGGTGGCCGCGATCATGATCGGCGCGGTGGTGTGCTGCGCGGCGGCGGTCGGCGGCGACAACCTGCAGGACCTCAAGGCCGGCTACATCGTCGGCGCCACCCCGTGGAAGCAGCAGCTGATGCTGGGCATCGGCGCGTTCTCCTGCGCGCTGATCATGGCGCCGGTGCTGAACCTGCTGGCGCAGGCCTACGGCATCGGCGACCCGACCCGCCCCGGCTCGCTGCAGGCGCCGCAGGCCACGCTGATGGCCTCGGTGGCGCAGGGCCTGTTCGGCGGGCATTTGCCATGGGACATGATCATCGCCGGCGGCGTGATCGGCGCGATGGTGATCGCGTTCGACGGCTGGCTGAAGTCGCGCAATTCCACTTTCCGCGTGCCGGTGCTCGCGGCCGCCATCGGCATCTACCTGCCGCTGGAACTGATGGTGCCGATCTTCCTGGGCGGCCTGCTCGCGCATTTCGTCGAGAAGCGCCACGGCATCGTCGGCACCCACGACGAAGCGCTGCGCGACCGCGTGCACCGCCCGGGCGTGCTGTTCTCCGCCGGCCTGATCACCGGCGAGGCGCTGATGGGCATCGCCATCGCGATCCCGATCGTGGTCAGCGAACGCGCCGATGTGCTTGCGCTGCCCGAGAAGTTCCACTTCGGCCAGGTCGTCGGCCTGGTGGTGCTGGCCATCGTCGGCTGGTTGATCTACCGCACCGGCGCCAAGGCCAACCCGAACGCCGCCTGATCCACCCGCGCCCGCGCATCGCCGCGGGCGCGTCATCTTCCCGCATCACGGACCCACGCCATGAAACTTCGCCACGCCATCCTCCCGTTCGCCCTCGCGTTGTCGCTGCCGGCCGTCGCCGATGCGGCGCGCGGCTTCACCGTGCAGGACATGGCCTACCTGGACCGCTACTCGTCGCCGACGCTGTCGCCGGACGGGCGCGTGCTGGTGTTCGCCAAGCGCGTGGTGAACAAGGAGACCAACAAGTCCAGCACCTCGCTGTGGACGCGCAACCTGATGACGCGCGACATGCGCCCGCCGCAGCAGCTGACGCCGGACGGCTGGAACGTGAACTCGCCGGCGTTCGCGGCGGATGGCAAGACCGTCTATTTCATGAGCGCGAAGTCGGGCTCGATGCAGCTGTATGCGATGCCGATCGGCGGCGGCGAACCGAAGCGCCTGACCGACACCGCGATCGACGTCGACGGCTACAAGCTGTCGCCCGATGGCGGCAGCGTCGCGCTGGCGCTGGCGGTGTTCCCGGACTGCAAGGCCGACCTCGGCTGCACCAGGAAGAAGCTGGACGAAGTCGAAGCGGCCAAGGCCAGCGGCAAGGTGTTCGACCGCATGTTCATCCGCCACTGGGATGCGTGGAACGACGGTCGCCTCAATCGCGTGTTCGCGGCGAAGCTCGGCGGCGACGGCATGATCACGTCGGCGACGCTGCTCAGCGGCGATATCCATGGCGATATCCCGTCCAAGCCGTTCGGCGACCTGGGCGATTTCGCGTGGTCGCCCGATGGCAAGCAGGTGGCGATGAGCGTGCGCCAGGCCAATCGCGAAGAGCCGTGGAGCACCAACTTCGACATCTGGCTGGTCAATGCGGACGGCAGCGGCGCGCGCAACCTCACCGCGAAGAACCCCGCCTGGGATGCCGGCCCGGTGTTCTCGCACGACGGCAAGACGCTCTACTACCGCGCGATGGCGCGCCCCGGCTTCGAAGCGGATCGCTTCGCGCTGATGGCGATGGACCTGGCCTCCGGCAAGTCGCATGAAATCGCCTCGAAGTGGGATGCCTCCGCCGACGGCATCACCCTGTCCGCCGACGGCAAGTGGCTCTACACCACGGCGGGCGAGCTGGGCCGGCATCCGCTGTTCCGCGTGTCGCTGGCCAATGGCGAAGTGGAAAGCGTGGTCAAGGATGGCAGCGTGTCGTCGTTCGACCTTGCCGGTGCCACGCTCGCCATCGCGCGCAACTCGATGAAGAGTGGCGACGTGATTTCCACCACCAGCGCCGACGGCAAGGCGCCGCTGCGCGCGATCACCCCCAGCGCCGGCGAGATGCTGCCGGACGTGGCCTGGGGCGCGTACGAGCAGTTCAACTTCATCGGCTGGAACAACGAGACCGTGCACGGCTACGTGGTCAAGCCGTGGAACTACCAGCCGGGCAAGAAGTACCCGGTCGCGTTCCTGATCCACGGCGGCCCGCAGGGCAGCTTCGGCGATGGCTGGAGCTATCGCTGGAACCCGCAGACCTACGCGGGCCAGGGCTATGCGGTGGTGATGATCGATTTCCACGGCAGCACCGGCTACGGCCAGAAGTTCACCGACGCGATCAGCGGCCACTGGGGCGACCGCCCGCTGGAAGACCTGCAGAAGGGCTGGGCCGCGGCGCAGCAGAAGTACGCCTTCCTCGACGGCGGCAAGGCCTGCGCGCTGGGCGCCAGCTACGGCGGCTTCATGGTCAACTGGATCGAGGGCAACTGGTACGACAAGGACGGCAAGTCGCCGTGGAAGTGCCTGGTCAGCCATGACGGCGTGTTCGAGAACCAGGCGATGGGCTACGCCACCGAGGAACTGTGGTTCAGCGAGTGGGAGAACGGCGGCACGCCGTACGACAATCCGCAGGGCTACCAGAAGTTCAACCCGGCCAACCACGTCAAGGATTTCAAGGTGCCGATGCTGGTGATCCACGGCCAGCAGGATTTCCGCATCCCGGTGGAGCAGGGCATCGCGCTGTTCAGCGCGCTGCAGCGCAAGGGCGTGGAGTCGAAGTTCCTGTACTTCCCGGACGAGAACCACTGGGTGCTGAAGCCGCAGAACAGCGTGCAATGGCATGACACGGTGAACGGCTGGCTGAAGCAGCACATCGGGCAGTGACGTGGAGCCTGTCGCCCGCAGTGCGCTGATCGGCAACGACATCGTCATCCTCGGGCTCATCGCGGCCACCCTGGCCGCGGTGTTCTGGAGCGCCTCCTCGCCGCAACCGGCGTTGAAGAAGTTCTATTCCTTGGTGCCGCCGTTGCTGCTGTGCTACCTGATCCCCGGCCTGTACAACAGCTTCGGCCTGATCGACGGCGCCGACAGCAAGCTCTACAACCCGGTGGCCAGCCGCGTGCTGCTGCCGGCGGCGCTGGTGCTGCTGACCCTGACCATCGACCTCAAGGCGATCCTGAGGCTCGGGCCGAAGGTGGTGCTGATGTACTTCGGCGCGTCGCTCAGCGTGATGGCCGGCGGCGTGCTCGCCTTCCTGCTGTTCCGCGCCGTGCATCCGGAGACCGTCGCCGGCGACACCTGGGCGGGCATGGCCGCGCTGGCCGGCAGCTGGATCGGCGGCGGCGCCAACATGCTGGCGATGAAGGAAGTGTTCCAGGTCAACGCCACCACCTTCGGCCAGTTCGCGGTGGTGGATGTCGGCGTGGGCTACGTGTGGATGGCGGTGCTGATCTTCCTCGCCGCGCGCGCGCCGGCGATCGATGCGCGCAGCGGCGCGGACACCAGCGCGATCGAAGGACTGAAGGCGAAGCTGGCCGCGTTCAAGGCAGAACATTCGCGCATCGCCAGCCTGACCGACCTGATGCTGATCGTCGGCATCGCGTTCGGCGCGGTGGGGCTTGCGCACGCGCTGGCCGCGCCGCTGTCGGCGTGGTTCGGCGCGAACGTGACATGGGCGAAGACGGTCAGCCTGCACGAGCCCTTCGTCTGGGTGGTGATGCTGTCCACGCTGTTCGGGCTGGCGCTCAGCTTCACCCGCGCGCGCCGGCTGGAAGGCGCGGGCGCGTCCAACCTCGGCCAGTTGCTGCTGTATTTCCTGATCGCCTGCATCGGCATGCAGATGGACATCTTCGCGCTGCTCGACCGGCCGTGGCTGTTCCTGCTCGGCATCGTCTGGATCGCGATCCACATCGTGCTGCTGTGGCTGCTGGGCCGCGCGCTGCGGGTGCCGTTCTTCTATTTCGCGATCGGTTCGCAGAGCAACATCGGCGGGCCGGCCTCGGCGCCGGTGGTGGCATCCGCATTCCACCCGGCGCTGGCGCCGGTGGGCGCGCTGCTGGGCGCATTGGGCTATGCGACGGGTACCGGGCTTGCGTACCTGCTGGGGGTGATCCTGAAGTCGCTGGCCGGCGCCGGCTGAGCGCTACGTTGTGTCCCGATGAAGCGCGCCGATCGGAGCCAGCGATGTTCGAGTCACGTGAGCCGAAGCAGCGCATGCCGCCCATGCCGCGCATTGGGCCGGAACGACGCACTGGCAACGTGCGCCGCAAGCGCGAGGACCGCAGGGAACTGATCCGCTTCGAGCCGGCCAAGCAGGAACGACGCAGCGGCCAGGACCGGCGGCGCGCGAGCTGGGACGGGGCGTCTTCCCGCTAGAGCCAGCGCACCTTGCGCAGGTAGCGGTACAGCAGCACGCAGCACAGGATCACCGCGCCGATCAGGATCGCGTAGCTGTGGCGGCCGTGCAGCTCCGGCATGTGCTCGAAGTTCATGCCGTACCAGCTGGCGATCAAGGTCGGCGCCGCGAGCAGGCCGGCCCAGCCGGCCAGCTTCTTGACGATCTCGCCCTGCGCCACGGTGACCAGCGACAGGTTCACGCTCATCGCCGCGGTCACCATCTCGCGCAGGGTGTCGATGCTGTCGCCGACGCGCGCGACATGGTCGAGCACGTCGCGGAAATAGGGTTTCACCACGTCCGGGATGCCGATCGCGGGGGTGCGGATGAGCTGCGACAGGATGTCGTGCATCGGCGCCACCGCCATCCGCATCTGGGTCAGTTCCTTGCGCAGCTCGTACAGGCGCTGGATGGTGCCGCGCTTGTAGGCTTCGGCGAACACGTCCTGCTCCAGCGCGTCCAGTTCCTCCTCGAAATCGGACACGATCGGCTGGTAGTTGTCGACGATGAAGTCGAGCACGGCATGCAGGGCCACGCTCGGGCCGCGCGCCAATGCCTCCGGCTCGCGTTCCAGGCGCTGCCGCACGGGCGCGTAGCTCAGCGATGCGCCGTGGCGCACGCTGACCAGGAAGCGCGGGCCGATGAAGATCTGGGTTTCGCCGAAGCGCACGTGATCGTCCACGGTCTGCGCGGTATGCACGGCGATGAACAGGCTGCTGCCGTAGGCTTCGATCTTCGGCCGCTGGTGCGCGCTCTGGGCGTCCTCGACGGCCAGGTCGTGCAGGCCGAATTCCTCCTGCAGCTTGTCGAGCAGGGCGGCTTCCGGCTCGTACAGGCCGACCCAGACGAAACTGCCGTCGTCCACCGCCAGCACGTCGCTGATCGCATCGAGGTCGATGTCGCGGCGTTGTCCGTTGCGGTCGTAGGCCGCGCAGTTCACTACGCAGGCGGGCATCGCGGTGGCGGTCTTCATCGCGGCATCCTGCATCGGCGCGGCATCGCCATCAAGCCTTGCGCCCGGCCCAGGCCCACGCCAGCGCCGCATGGATCGGCAGCAGCAATGCGAGCCAGTTGCCGTTGCGCTGCGCTTGCACCTGCAGCCACAGCGGCAGCAATGCCGAGGCCGCGATCGCCGCCACCACCAGCAGCGAGGCGCGGAAGCGCGCGGACGGATCGCGCCCGCGCAGCAGGGCCCAGGCGCCGGGCAAGAGCAGCAGGCACAACGGGTCGAGCAACAGCAGGTTGCGGTTGGCCCACAGTGCGCGGTGTTCGGTGAAGCCCCAGGCGAACGCGAGCACCAGGCCGAGGATGCCGCATGCCAGCCAGAAGCCGAAGGCGAACGCCGCGGTCGCGCGCGGCGCGCGCCGCGCCGATGCCAGCAGCGAAGCGGCGAGCGCGAGCCCGGCCAGCAGCCATGGCCACAGCCGGCGTGGTTGTTCGCCGGGTTCCGCGGCCTGTCGTTGCGGCAGCAAGCGCTGTTCGGCGACGACCAGCGGCCGGCCGTCGGCGAGCTTCAGTTCGCGCAGGTCGTCGGCCAGCCGGCGCGGCAGGAAACCCTGTTCCCAGCGCGACAGCGGACGATCGCCGTACGGCCCCAGCGCGAGGTCGAAGCCGAGCCACATCCACGGCGCCGGCGATGCCAGCCGCAGCGATTCGCTGCGATAGCTGTCGCCGACCGAACGGCCGCTCAATTGCGCCCGCAACGCGCCGCCCAGTGCGCGGTCCAGCGCATCGCGCACGCGGGTGGCGCAGTTGTCGGTGTAGTAGTCGTAGCGATAGCGCGCGTTCTCGGGTTTCGCGTTCTCGGCCAGCTCGCCTGCGAGCTGGCGCGCCTGCGCCGGGTCGAGGGCGAGCCATTGCAGGGTCGCGCCGCGCCCGACGTCGCGGTAGTACTGCATGTCCTGTTCCAGCGGCAATGCGACCAGCATGTACTGCATCTCGCCGCGCACGAAGCGGCCGATGAAGCCGTCCTCGGCCATGTCGAAGAAGCCGAAGTTGTAGGAGACCGGTTCGCCGCGCGCGGGGTCGTCGACCACGATGGCGTCGTGGCCGAAGCGTTCCCAGAAGATCTCGCCCGGGCCCATCGTGACCACGCCGATCCGGACCTCCGCCGGCGCGGGCTGCGCATGCGCGAAACCCGCGGCGAGCGCTAGCAGGAACGCGATGGCGAGCCGCAGCGCGTCAGTGGTCCGCATGCACGCCCACGTGCAGCGCCAGCAGGCGGCGGGCGTCGGCGCGGGCGACGCGGAACACGAAGCGGCCCAGCGCGAGCTCCTCGCCGGCTTCCGGCAGGTGGCCGATCGCGGCGGTGACCAGGCCGCCGATGGTGTCGTATTCGTCGTCGTCGAAGTCGGCGCCGAAGCGCTGGTTGAAGTCGGAGATCGGGGTCAGCGCATCGACCGCGAACTGGCCGTCGGCCTGGGCCGCGATCAGCTTCGATTCGTCCTCGGCCTCGTCGTGCTCGTCGTCGATGTCGCCGACGATCTGTTCCAGCACGTCCTCGATGGTGACCAGCCCGGCGACGCCGCCGTATTCGTCGATCACGATCGCCATGTGGTTGCGCGACTGGCGGAACTCGCGCAGCAGCACGTTGAGCTTCTTCGATTCCGGGATCAGCACCGCGGGCCGCAGCAATTCGTGGATCGTGCCGGGGCCGTTGTCGGCGACCACGCCGCGCAGCAGGTCCTTGGCCAGCAGGATGCCGAGGATCTCGTCCTTGTCCTCGCCGTGCACCGGGAAGCGCGAATGCCCGGATTCGACCACGTCCTTCATCAGGTCGAGGAACTTCGCGTCCGCGGGCAGCGCCACCATCTGCGCGCGCGGCACCATCACGTCGCCCACGGTCATGTCGGACACCGCGATCGCGCCTTCCATCATGCGCAGGGTGTCGGGGCCGATCAGGCCGTCGGCCTGCACGTCGCGCAACAGCTCGATCAGGTCTTCGCGGCTGGTCGGTTCGCCGGAAAGGGCGGCGCTGATGCGGTCCAGCCAGGAGCGGCGCGGCTTCTCGGACGCTTCGGGCGCGTCGTGACGACTGTCGTCCTCGGACATGGTCTTGCGGGTGCCTGTGGGGCGAACGGAAGCGAAGTCTAGCGAAGTCGCGTGGCGGAGCGGTGAACCCGGCGGCATAGGCCGCCTGTCGGGTTGCACGGGTGCCGGCCATTGCCGACACTGCGGCGGCAGGCCGGGCGAACGCGGCCTGCATGGGGGCGCCACTGGTTCGGGAACATCCTTGGGAAACGCCGGATGACGAATGACGACGAGGGCTTGCTGCTCAAGCCGGAACCGCGCAAGCCCGGCAAGTACGTGGCCATGGGGATGGCCGTGCTGGCCTTGTTGGCGGTGGGTTACTTCAGCTGGGGCAAGTTCATGCGCCCGGCGCCGCGGGATGCGGCGGGCATGCCGGCGCAGGAGGCCGCGGCGGACGCGGTGCAGGCCCCGTCGGTCACCATCGCGGTCCTGCCCTTGGCCCGCGCGGGCGAAGCGGCCGCGCAGCCCGCCGATCCCGCTTCCGCGGAATTCCTGATCGGCGCGCTGAAGGGCGGCGACGCCGACGCCGATGCCGATTACTTCAACGATGGCCTGTCTGCGTACTTCGCCGGCGAGCTTTCGCAGTACTCCGGGGTCCAGGTGATCACCCCGGCATCCTCCTTCCAGTTGCGCGACAACGGCGAACTGGTTCGCGCCATCGGCCGCAAGCTCGGCGCCAGCCACCTGCTGCAAGGCACTGCGCAGCGTTCGGGCGACGGCTTGCGCATGGACATCGCCCTGGTGCGGGTCGAGGATGGCGCCACGCTGTGGTTCGAGCACTACCAGCGTCCCTACAAGGACCTGTTCAAGCTGCAGGACGAGGTGGTCGCCGCGCTGGGCGTCGCCTTGAAGGCCAAGCGGCTGCCGGCGCCGCAGGGCGCGCAGGAAGAACGCCCGCGCAGCGGCGACCTGCAGGCCTACGACGCCTTGCTGCGCGGCGAATCCAGCCAGCTGCGCGGCGATGGCGAAGGCCTGCGCCAGGCGATGGCCGCGTACGAGCGCGCGACCGCGCTGGATCCCGGCTACGCCGAGGCGCATGCGCGGCTCGCGTTGGCGCGGATCCAGCTGGCCACGCGGTTCCCGTCCGAGGCCGGCGACCTGCGCGAACACGGCGAGAAGGCGCGACGCGAGGCCGCCACCGCATTGCGGCTGGCGCCGGACAGCGCCGAAGCGCACAAGGCGAATGCGGCCTGGATGGGCGGCATCGCGCTCGACCAGGCCGGCGCGATGCACGAGACCCTGCGCGCGCTGGCGCTCAGCCCGCAGGATCCGGAGCTGCTGCACACGCTGGCGATCCAGCAAACGGCGTTCGGGCAACTGCAGCAGGCGGCCGGCAACCTGCGGCGCGTGCTCGTCCTCGATCCGTTGTCGGCGACCGCGCAATACCACCTGGGCGGCGTCTATCTTGGCCTGAACGATTATCCGCAGGCGGAGCATGCCCTCGCCGAGGCCCTGGCGCTGCGTCCCGACCTGTCGGTGGTGCGCGCCTTCCAGGCGATCGCGGTGTTCCAGCAGAACCGCGTCGACGAGGCGGTGCGCATCGCCGAAGCCGAACCGGATCCGTTGTGGAAGACCTACGCGCTGGCCATGGTGTACTGGGCCAAGGGCGATCGCGCGCGCTCGGATGCGGAATTGCAGTCGCTGATCAAGGACAAGGCCGGCAGCGCGGCGACCCAGATCGCCGACATCTACGCCCAGCGCGACGACGAAGCCTCGATGTTCCATTGGCTGGACGTGGCCAGGGACAGCGGCGACCCGGGCATCGTCGAAATCCGCTACCTGCCCTTCGTGTCGCGCTATGCGGCGGACCCACGCTTCATCGCCCTGGCGAAGGAACTCGACCTGGTGCCGGAAGCGCCTGCCGCGGACAAGGCGGGCGAACCGCGCGGCTGACGGGATTCAGCGCTCGATGTAGGGGTCGGGCAGTCCCAGCCCGGCCAGGATCTCGCGCTCGAGCTGTTCCATGCACTCGGCTTCGCGCGCGTCCTCGTGGTCCCAGCCCAGCAGGTGCAGGGTGCCGTGCACGGTCAGGTGCGCGTAATGCGCGGCCAGCGTCTTGCCCTGTTCCCTGGCCTCGCGTGCCACCACCGGCGCGCATAGCACCAGGTCGCCGAGCATCGGCAGCTTCACGCCCTTCGGCAGGCCTTCCGGCAATTCGGCCGGGAAGCTGAGCACGTTGGTGGCGTAATCCTTGCCGCGGTAGTGGTGGTTGAACGAGCGGCCTTCCTTGGCGCCGACGATGCGCACCGCGAGATCGGCCTCCCTGATGCGGCCGGCCAGCGCGGCTGCGATCCACTTGCGGAAACTCACGGCGGCGGGAATGCCCTTGCGCGGCACTGCGTAGCCGACGGCGACATCGAGGCGGATCGGGCCCTTGGTCATGCGCGGATCTTACGCCGAACCCGATTGCGGATCGTTGTTGTCGCGCGCCTCGTAGGCGTTGACGATGCGCGCCACCAGCGGATGGCGGACCACGTCGCGCGACTCGAAGAAGGTGAAGCTGACGCCTTCGACGCCGCGCAGGACTTCCACCGCGTCCTTCAGCCCGGACTTCACGTGCCGCGGCAAGTCGATCTGGGTCATGTCGCCGGTGATCACCGCGGTGCTGCCGAAGCCCAGCCGGGTCAGGAACATCTTCATCTGCTCGATGGTGGTGTTCTGCGCCTCGTCGAGGATCACGAACGCGTCGTTCAGGGTGCGCCCGCGCATGTAGGCCAGCGGCGCGATCTCGATCACCGACTTCTCCAGCAGCCGCGCCACTTTCTCCACGCCGAGCATCTCGTACAGGGCGTCGTACAGCGGGCGCAAATACGGATCGACCTTCTGGGTGAGGTCGCCGGGCAGGAACCCGAGCTTCTCGCCGGCTTCCACCGCCGGGCGCACCAGGATCACCCGCTGCACCCGCGACTGGTTCAGCGCGTCCACCGCCATCGCCACCGCGAGGAAGGTCTTGCCGGTGCCGGCCGGGCCGACGCCGAAGTTGATGTCGTGGGTGGCGATCGCGTGCAGGTACTTGCGCTGGTTGTCGCCGCGCCCGCGCAGGGTGCCGCGCTTGACCCGCACCGCGATGTCCTGCGGCACGTAGTCCTGCCGCGCGGAAGCCGCGCTGTCGTCCGCGAATGCGCCGAGCCGCAGGTGGATGGCGTGTTCGTCGAGGGTTTCCGATGCGGCTTCGTCGTACAGCTGGCGCAGCAGGCGTTCGCAGCGCGCCACCGCCTCGGCGTCGCCCCCGGTCACCCGGAACACATTGCCGCGGTTGGCGATCTCCACCCCCAGCCGCAGTTCGATCTGGCGCAGGTGCGCATCGAACGGCCCGGCGAGGTTGGCCAGGCGCTCGATGTCGTCGGGTTCGAGCACGAAGTCGCGTTGTGTCTGCATGCGAAAAGGGTAGCGCGCAGCCGGGGTTCCGTCATGGCATGGCACGCGCCGCGGGCAGGGCTTGATATTTAATTAACTATCGAATTAAATAACCGCATGATCGAGCCCGATGCCGGCAAACCGCGGATCCGGACGCGCGCGCCCAGCCGCAAGCGTGCCCCCGGACGGCCTGCCGGCAAGCGCCGGGATGCCGATGCCGGCCTGCGCTCGCAACTGCTGGATGCGGCCGTCGCCTGCTTCGTGCGCAAGGGCATCGCCGCGACCACGCTGCGCGAGATCGCCCGCGAGGCGCACGTCACCCCGGCCCTGCTCAACTACTACTTCGGCGACAAGGCGCAGCTGCAGGCGGCGTTGGTCGAGGAGCGGCTGATGCCGGTGCTGGCCCTGCTGCGCGAACCGCTGCAGCAGGCCGGCGACGACGTGGCCGCCAACATCGCCGGCTTCGTCGCCGGCGTGGGGCGCATCGCCATCGCCCATCCCTGGCTGCCGCCGCTGTGGGTGCGCGAGGTGCTGTGCGAAGGCGGTGCCTTGCGCAACGTGCTGCTGGAACGCGTCGGACCGGCGATCCCGCAACTGCTGGCGCAGCGGTTCGCCGCCGCGCAGGCGCGCGGCGAGATCAACCAGGACCTCGATCCGCGCCTGCTGATGGTCTCGCTGGTCGGCCTCACCCTGTTCCCGGTCGCCGGCGCGCCGATCTGGCGCAAGTTGTTCGAGGCCGACGACCTCGATTTCGAAACCCTGCGCCGGCACACGCTGGCCCTGCTCGACCGCGGCGTCGGGATCGGTTGAAGGAGCGCACGATGCACGCCAAATCCATGTCCGTCGTCATCGTCGCCCTCCTGCTGGGCGCGTGCGCGAAAGAATCGCCGCAGGTGCTGGGCACGCTGGAATGGGACCGCATCACCCTGCCGGCGCCGGTGGCGGAGAAGATCGTGCGCATCGACGTGCGCGAAGGCCAGCAGGTCGCCGCCGGTGCGCCGTTGCTGCAACTGGAACTCACGCGCACGCAGTCGCAACTGGCCGCCGCGCAGGCGCAGGCGCAGCAGAGCCGCGACGCGCTTGCGGAATTGCAGGCCGGGCCGCGCAGCGAGCAGATCGCGCAGGCGCGCGCAGCGGTGGCCGCCGCACAGGCCTCGGCACGCGATGCCAATGCGTCGCTGGGGCGGCTGCGTCCCCTGGCTGCGCGGAAACTGGTGGCGGCAATCGACCTGGACCGTGCCGTTGCGGCGGCGGGCAGCGCGAATGCGCAGGTCCGGCAAGCGCAGGCCGCGCTGGATGAGTTGCTCAACGGCACCCGCCGCGAACGCATCGCCCAGGGCGAAGCCGCCGCCGCCGCCGCGCAGGCGCAGGCGGCGGTGCAGACGGTTGCGCTGGACAAGCTCAACGTGGTCGCGCCGCGCGCCGGCCGCGTCGAGAGCCTGCCGTACAAGCTCGGCGACCAGGCCCCGGTCGGCGCGCCGCTGGCGATCCTGCTGGTCGGCGATGCGCCATACGCACGCGTCTACGTGCCGGAACGGTTGCGCGCTGGGGTGAAGCCGGGGCAGGCGGCGCAGGTGTTCGTCGATGGCCGCGACGGCAGCTTGCCCGGCCATGTGCGGATGGTGCGCAGCGAGCCGAGTTTCACGCCGTATTACGCCCTGTCCGGCGACGACGCCCAGCGCCTGAGTTATCTCGCCGAGATCGTGCTCGACAAGCCCGCCGATTTGCCCGCGGGCCTGCCGGTGCGGGTCGAATTCGCCGGAGCGACCGGTGGCGAATGAGGCCGCCATCGCGATCCGCGCGCGCGGCCTGAGCAAGCGCTTCGGCGCCTTGCTCGCGGTCGACGCGGTCGACCTGACGGTGCCGCGCGCCTGCGTGTACGGCTTCCTCGGGCCGAACGGCTCCGGCAAGTCCACCACCATCCGCATGCTGTGCGGGCTGCTGACGCCGACCGCCGGCGAGATCGAAGTGCTCGGCCTGCGCATCCCCGAACAGGCGGAGGCGCTGCGCAAGCGGATCGGCTACATGACCCAGAAATTCGCGCTGTACGAGGACCTGAGCGTGCGCGAGAACCTGGATTTCATCGCCAGCGTGCAGGGACTGCCGCGCGATGTGCGTCGCAGGCGCGTGGACGAACTGCTGCAGACCTACAACCTTGCGGATCGCGGGAAGCAACTCGCCGGCACCATGAGCGGCGGCCAGAAGCAGCGCCTCGCGCTGGCCTGCGCGGTGGTGCACGAGCCGGAACTGCTGTTCCTCGACGAGCCGACCAGCGCGGTGGATCCGGAATCGCGCCGCGATTTCTGGGAAAAACTCTTCGACCTCGCCGATGCCGGCACCACGATCCTGGTGTCGACGCATTACATGGACGAGGCCGAGCGTTGCCACCGCATCGCCATCCTCGACCGTGGCCGCCTGGTCGCCGATGGCACGCCCGGCGAGCTGACCGGGCAACTGGCCGGGCGCACGCTCGGCGTGCGTGCGCGCGAACCGCGGCGCGCGCAGGCGGTGCTGCATGCCGCGCCCGGCGTGCTCAGCGTGGCCCAGGTCGGCAACGAACTGCGCGTGCTGTGCGCCGCCAATGGCGATGCGTCGTCGCGCCTGCAGGCGGCATTGCAGGCGCAGGGCATCGAGGCCGAAGTGTCCGCGATCGAGCCCAACCTGGAGGACGTGTTCGTCTCGGCCACGCAGGGCAGGGCGGAGGCGCGCGCGGCATGAAACTGCAGCGGCTCGTCGCGGTGATGCTGAAGGAAATCCGGCAGATGGCGCGCGACCGGATGACGATCGCGATGATGATCGGCATCCCCACCCTGCAACTGCTGCTGTTCGGCTACGCGATCAATCCCGACGTGCGCAATCTACCCGCCGCGGTCGCCGACATGGCCGATACCGGCGGTTCGCGCGCGCTGGTGCAGGACCTGTTCGCCACCGGCGTGGTGCGTCCGGCCGCCGGTGCGCGCACGCCGCAGGAACTGCAGGCGCTGTTGCGCGAAGGCAAGATCAAGATCGGCGTGCTGATCCCGCCCGACTTCGAGCGCCGCCGCATCGACAGGCGCGAGGCGGTGCAGGTGATCGTCGACGGCAGCGATACCTCGGTGCAGGCCACCGCGCGCCAGCTGGCGATGCTGCCGCTGGATGGCGGCAATGCGTTGCCGGCATCGCAGATCAGCGTGCTGCCGTTGTACAACCCGCAGCGCATCTCCGCGATCAACGTGGTGCCGGGCCTGATCGGGGTGATCCTGACCATGACCATGGTGATGTTCACCGCCATGGCCATCGTCCGCGAACGCGAGCGCGGCAACCTCGAATTGCTGATCACCACGCCGGTGTCCAGCGGCGAACTGATGGTGGGCAAGGTGCTGCCCTACATCGCGGTCGGGCTGGTGCAGGTCAGCGTGGTGCTGCTGCTCGGTGCCTGGCTGTTCGCGGTGCCGATCCGCGGCAGCCTGGCCGGCGTCTACGGCGCGGCGATGCTGCTGATCGTCGCCAACCTCACGCTGGGCCTGCTGGTGTCGACCGTGGCCAAGACCCAGTTCCAGTCGATGCAGATGGCGTTCTTCCTGTTCCTGCCGTCGATCCTGCTGTCCGGGTTCATGTTCCCGTTCGACGGCATGCCGAAAGCCGCGCAGTGGATCGCCGAGCTGTTGCCGCTGACCCATTTCATGCGCCTGATCCGCGGCGTGGTGTTGCGCGGCGCGCAGTTGACGGAGTTGTGGCCGGACGTGCTGGCGTTGGCGGCGTTCACCTGCGCGATGATGGCGCTGGCGATCCTGCGCTTCCGCAAGCGCCTGGACTGACCGCGCCGCCGGCCGGTCGCAATCGGGCGCGCGCTTTCGTACAGTCGCGCAGGGCACGGGCGAGGAGCGGTGGCGATGCGCAAGCTGGAACGGTCGATCGTGGCGGTGCTGCTCGGCTTGCTGGCCGCGCCCGTGCTGGCGCAGACCACGGTGCTCAGCGCCGCGCGCATCCACACCATGGACACGGCGCGGCCGCTTGCCCGTGCGATGGCCTTCGATGCCTCCGGCAGGATCCTCGCGCTGGGCGACGCGGACGAATTGCAGGCGCGCTATCCGCAGGCGCGCCGGCTCGATGTCGGCAGCGCCACGGTGGTGCCGGGCCTGATCGACGCGCATGCGCACGTCGGCGGGCTCGGTTTCGCCATGCTGGGCGCGGACCTGGTCGGCACGGCGAGCAAGGCCGAGATCATCGAACGCCTGCGCGCCAAGGCCGCGCAACTGAAGCCCGGCGAGTGGCTGCTCGGCAACGGCTGGGACCAGAACGACTGGCCGCAGCAATCCTTCCCGACCGCCGCCGAACTGGATGTGGTGTTCCCGGACCGCCCGGTCTGGCTGTCGCGCGTCGACGGCCACGCCGGCTGGGCCAACAGCGCCGCGATGCGCGCGGTCCCGCGCGACCTCGCCGGCAATTGGCAGCCGGACGGCGGCATGATCCAGCGCGATGCCGCCGGCAAGCCGAACGGCATCTTCATCGACAACGCGATGCTGCTGGTCGAACACGCGCGGCCGGCGCCCGATGAAGCCACGTCGGAGCGCGCACTCGCACTGGGCATGCAGGCGGCGGTCGAACACGGCCTGACCGGCGTGCACGATGCCGGCATCACCCTCGCCGAATTGCGGAGATACCAACGCCTGGCCGACCGCGGGCAGATGCCGCTGCGCATCTACGCGATGGCCGACGGCAACAGCGACGCGCTGGAATCGCTGTGCCGCAACGGCCTGTACCGGCATCCATCGGGGCGGTTGCAGATGCGCGCGGTGAAGCTGTATGCCGATGGCGCGCTGGGCAGCCGCGGTGCGGCGATGCTGGAGGATTACAGCGACGACCACGGCAACCGCGGCCTGCTGGTGATGTCGGCGGACGAACTGGCGGTCGCCAGCGCCAAGGCGAAGCGCTGCGGCGTGCAGGTGGCGACCCATGCGATCGGCGACCGCGGCAACCGGCTGGCGCTCGATACCTACGCGCATGCGCTCGGCGCGGATGTCGCCGGCGACCATCGCTGGCGCGTCGAGCATGCGCAGATCCTGGCGCCGGCCGACCTGGCGCGGTTCGCGCAACTGCACGTGATCGCCTCGATGCAGCCGACGCATGCGACCAGCGACATGCCGTGGGCGCAGGAGCGCGTCGGCGCGCAGCGCATCGTCGGCGCCTATGCATGGCGGCAGCTGCGCGACAGCGGCGCGCGCCTCGCTTTCGGTTCGGATTTCCCGGTGGAATCGGTCGATCCGCGCCTGGGCCTGTATTCCGCGGTCAGCCGGGCCGATGGCGAAGGCAAGCCGGCCGGCGGCTGGATGCCGCAGGAAAAACTGAACGCGTTCGAAGCCCTGCGCGGCTTCACCCTCGACGCCGCCTACGCGGGCTTCGGCGAAAACGAGCTCGGCAGCCTGGCGCCCGGCAAGCGCGCGGATTTCGTGGTGCTGGCGGAAGACCCGCTGGCGGTGCCGGACGCGCGGCTGCGCACGCTCGACGTGCGCGCGACCTACGTGGACGGCAGGCCGGTGTACGAGGCGGGGAAGGCCGCGTCAGCGGCTGCGCCATAGCGCGACCAGGCCGATCGTCGCCATCGTGATCGACCCCGCCAGCCACAGCATGGCATCGGGCGCCTGCGCGCTACTCGCCTCGCGCCCGACCTTCATCCACCAGCGGATGAAGCCGAGCGCGGCGATGCCGAGGAACCACAGCCCCAGCGCATGACGCGCCAGCCATGCGCGAGGCTTCATGGCGCGCGATGCGCCATCAGGCGGCGTCGGCGGTCGCCACCCGCCCGCGCAGCGAATTGCTCATCGCCTCGGTGATCACGACATCGACGAACTGGCCGATGAGCCGCTTCGGCCCGGCGAAATTCACCGAACGCATGTTCTCGGTCTTGCCGGTGAGCTCGTTCGGATCCTTCTTCGACGGGCCTTCGACCAGCACCGACTGCACGCTGCCGACCATCGCCCGGGAAATGCCCAGCGCATGCGCATTGATGTGCTTCTGCAGGCGGTCCAGCCGCGCGTGTTTCTCGGCGTCGCCCACGTCGTCCTGCAGGTCCGCGGCCGGGGTGCCGGGGCGACGCGAATAGATGAAGGAGAAGCTCTGGTCGAAGCCCACGTCCTCGATCAGCTTCATGGTCTTGTCGAAGTCCGCATCGGTTTCGCCGGGGAAGCCGACGATGAAGTCCGAACTGATCGAAATGTCCGGGCGCACCGCGCGCAGCTTGCGGATCTTCTGCTTGAACTCCAGCGCGGTGTAGCCGCGCTTCATCGCCGCCAGGATGCGGTCGCTGCCGGCCTGCACCGGCAGGTGCAGGTAATTGGCCAGCTTGGGCACGTCGCGGTAGGCCTCGATCAGCGAGTCGCTGAACTCCAGCGGATGCGAGGTGGTGAAGCGGATGCGGCCGATGCCGTCGATCTGCGCGATCGCGCGGATCAGCAGGCCGAGGTCGGCGACCTCGCCGTCGCCGTACGGACCGCGGTAGGCGTTGACGTTCTGGCCGAGCAGGTTGACCTCGCGCACGCCTTGGGCGGCCAGTTGCGCGACTTCGACCAGCACGTCCTCGAACGGGCGGCTGACTTCCTCGCCGCGGGTGTAAGGCACCACGCAGAAACTGCAGTACTTGCTGCAGCCTTCCATGATCGAGACGAAGGCGGACGGGCCTTCGGCGCGCGGTTCCGGCAGGCGGTCGAACTTCTCGATCTCCGGGAAGCTGATGTCGACCTGCGGCTGGCCGGAGGCGCGGCGCTCGCGGATCAGCTCCGGCAGGCGGTGCAGGGTCTGCGGGCCGAACACCAGGTCCACGTAGGGCGCGCGCTTGACGATGGCGGCGCCTTCCTGCGACGCCACGCAGCCGCCGACGCCGATGAGCACCGGCCTGCCGTCCTTTTTCAGCGACTTCCAGCGGCCCAGCTGGCTGAATACCTTTTCCTGGGCTTTTTCGCGGATCGAGCAGGTATTGACCAGGACCACGTCGGCTTCTTCCGCGATCGTGGTCAGTTCCATCCCTTCCGCCGCAGCCAGCACGTCGGCCATCTTGGCCGAGTCGTACTCGTTCATCTGGCAGCCGTGGGTCTGGATGTAGAGCTTCTTGGCCCCGGGCGTTGCCGGCTTCGGCGCGGCCGGGGCCGCGGGCAGGGGGTGCAGGTCCGTCATTGTCCTCTCCGGGGCGCGGTGGGTAATCCGGGCCGGGCGCGCATTGTAACGATGCCCGAATCGGGCCGCTTGGCCTGAATGCGACAGGCTGCACGTTCATATAAATCAAATACTTGTCAAAGTTTCCTGAAGAGGGGAGACTCCGCGCCATGAGGGGAAGCGCCGCGTTCTTGCTGCTGTTGTCCGCGCTGGCGCTGCCGGTGATGGCCGGCAATGTCTATCGCTGCGATGCCGGCGACGGGGTGACCTCCTATTCGAACAAGCGCGTTCCCGGCGCCAGTTGCAGGCTTGTCGGCAGCTACAAGGCGCAGCGTCCCGCCAAACCCAGGCCGAAACCCGCCGCCACGGTCGCCTCCGCAGGCGCCGCGGCGAACGAGCCCCAGACCCTGCCGAAGGGCGTGGCGATGGGCGTCCCGCCTGCCACGATCATCAGCCCGCCGCCAGCCAAGGCCGCCCCGGCCAGCGCGCCGGTCGCCGCGGCCAGCTACAACGCCCCCCGGCTGATCCGCGGCCAGGTCTATGCCTACGTGGGCAAGGACGGCGTCCGCAACTACAGCAGCGCCCGCCCGCGCGGGGTGTCCGCCAGCGCGATGCGGACCATCAAGTACAGCTACATGGAAACCTGCTACGCCTGCGCGGCCAAGCCGGGGGTCAATTTCGGCACCCTGCGCCTGAACACCGCGGCCTACCAGGCCGAAATCGCCGCCGCTGCGCGTGAGCACGGGGTCGACGAGGCCATCGTCCGCGCCATCATCCATGCCGAATCGGCCTACAACCCGCTGGCGCTGTCGCGGGTCGGCGCGCAGGGCCTGATGCAGCTGATGCCGGCCACCGCGCGCCGGTTCGGGGTCAGCGACGCCTTCAACCCGCAGCAGAACATCCAGGGCGGGGTGAAATACCTGGCTTGGCTGCTGAAGCGCTTCAACGGCAACCTGAGCCTGGCCGCGGCCGGCTACAACGCCGGCGAGGGCGCGGTGGACAAGTACAACGGCGTGCCGCCGTACAGCGAGACCCGCCGCTACGTGGACCGGGTGGGCGTATTGGCCGAGCGCTACCGGGGCAGCCTGGCCGCCGCACGCTGAGTTTCGGCGCGGGCGGATTGTCGGCCCGTTAAGCGTTCCGTTACACTTCCCCGTCTTTTGCGGCAGGCCAGCGCGCGCCAGCGCTCCGCGAGTCTCCGCAACCGTTGTTTTGCTTTTTTTCGGAGTGCGGGATGGCCAACGAAGAGGTCAACACCGGCCGGCGCAGGTTCCTCACCGCGACCACGGCCGTGGTCGGTGCGGTGGGAGCGGGGTTCGCCGCGGTGCCTTTCATCAAGTCCTGGAGCCCCAGTGCGCGGGCCCGCTTCGCCGGTGCGCCGGTGAGCCAGGACATCAGTGCGCTGGCTGAAGGCGCGCAGATGGTGATCAACTGGCGCGGCCAGCCGATCTACATCGCCCGCCGCTCGAAGGCGATGCTGGACGTGATGAAGTCGCTGGACGGCATGCTGGCCGACCCGGCTTCGTCCAACGCCGACCAGCAGCCGAAGTACGCGCAGAACCCGACCCGTTCGATCAAGCCGGAGATTTCCGTGCTGGTCGGCGTGTGCACCCACCTCGGCTGCGCCCCGGAGTTCAAGCCGGAAGTGAAGCCGGAACCGTTCGACCCGGACTGGAAGGGCGGCTACTTCTGCCCCTGCCACAAGTCGCGCTACGACCTGGCCGGCCGCGTGCTGAAGGCGCAGCCGGCGCCGGCCAACCTGCCGGTGCCGCCGTACCACTTCGAGAACGACGACACCGTCGTCATCGGCGTCGACCCGAAGGGAGCTGCCTAAGCCATGGCGAACATGATCACCCGCGGCGTCGAAACCGCCTGGAACTGGGTCAACGAGCGCGCGCCCGGCATGATGCCGATGTACCGCAAGCACATGACCGAGTACTACGCGCCGAAGAACTTCAACTTCTGGTACTACATGGGCTCGCTGGCCATGCTGGTGCTGGTCAACCAGATCGTCACCGGCATCTTCCTGACGATGCACTTCAAGCCGAGCGCGGCGGAAGCCTTCGCTTCGGTCGAGTACATCATGCGCGACGTGGAGTGGGGCTGGCTGATCCGCTACATGCACAGCACCGGCGCCTCGCTGTTCTTCATCGTGGTCTACCTGCACATGTTCCGCGGCCTGATGTACGGCAGCTACCAGAAGCCGCGCGAGCTGGTCTGGCTGCTGGGCATGGTGATCTACCTGGTGCTGATGGCCGAAGCCTTCATGGGCTACGTGCTGCCGTGGGGCCAGATGTCGTACTGGGGCGCCAAGGTGATCATCTCGCTGTTCGGCGCGATCCCGGTGGTCGGCACCGGCCTGACCGAATGGATCATGGGCGACTTCAACCCCGGCGACGCCACCCTGAACCGCTTCTTCGCCCTGCACGTGATCGCGCTGCCGCTGGTGCTGCTGCTGCTGGTCGTGCTGCACCTGGGCGCGCTGCACGAAGTGGGTTCCAACAACCCGGACGGCGTCGACATCAAGAAGGGCCCGAAGGGCAACCGCTGGGATCCGAACAAGCCGGCCGACGGCATCCCGTTCCACCCGTACTACACGGTGAAGGACCTGTTCGGCGTCGGCTTCTTCCTGATCATCGCCGCCTTCATCATCTTCTTCGCCCCGACCTTCGGCGGCTGGTTCCTCGAGCACGACAACTTCACCGAGGCCAACCCGCTGGTCACCCCGGAGCACATCAAGCCGGTCTGGTACTTCACCCCGTACTACGCCATGTTGCGCGTGATCCCCTCGTTCTTCGGGATCAAGCTGTGGGGCGTGCTGGTGATGTTCGGCGCGATCGTGATGCTGTTCCTGGTGCCGTGGCTGGACAAGTCCAAGGTCAAGTCGTACCGCTACCGCGGCCTGCTCAGCTGGGCGATGCTGCTGATGTTCGCGGTCAGCTTCCTGTGGCTGGCCAAGATCGGCGCCGGCCCGGGCACCGACCCGGTCGAGGCGATCATCGGCCGCGTGCTGACCTTCCTGTATTTCGCCTTCTTCATCACCATGCCGGTGTGGACGAAGCTCGACAAGACCAAGCCGGTGCCGGAACGGGTGACGATGCATGACTAAGAACTTCGCAACCCGCGCCGCGACGTTCGCCGCCGGCCTGCTGCTGTCCACCGTGGCCCTGGCCAACGAGACCGCCGGCCTGCAACAGGCGGGCACCGACCTCGACGACAAGGCCTCGCTGCAGCGCGGCGCGCAGCTGTTCATGAACAACTGCAGCGGCTGCCATTCGCTGAAGTACCTGCGCTACGCGCGCATCGGCGAGGACCTGGATCTGACCGAGGACGAGGTGCAGCAGAACCTCAACCTCAACGGCGGCAAGATCGGCGACCACGTGATCTCGCCGATGACCGAACAGATGGGCAAGGCCGCGTTCGGCAAGGCGCCGCCGGACCTGTCGGTGATCGCGCGCGTGCGCGGCAGCGACTGGATCTACACCTACCTGAAATCGTTCTACCTGGACGAGTCGCGCCCGGTCGGCTGGAACAACAAGCTGTTCGCCAACGCCTCGATGCCGAACCCGCTGTGGGAGATGCAGGGCCTGCAGCAGCCGGTGTACGGCAAGAAGACCGCGACGGGCGAAATGCCGGTCGAGGGCTTCACGATCAGCCAGCCGGGCACGCAGACGCCGGAACAGTTCGACCAGACCGTTCGCGACATCACGGCCTTCCTCGAGTACGCCGGCGAACCGGCGGCGATCAAGCGCCAGGGGATCGGCGTGTGGGCGGTCCTGTTCCTGGCCTTCTTCACCTTCATCGCCTACCTGCTGAAGAAGGAATACTGGCGGGACGTTCACTGACGCAGCGTTGCGCGCGACACGGGGAACGAAGCTTTGCGGCCGCCTGCATCGTGCAGGCGGCGCGGGTGCGGCCGGCGGGGTCCGGGCGCAGGAGTTGTCCTGATGATGGCTGTGAGTCCGCGCATGCGTAACGCCCTGACCTTGTTCTCCTCGGTCGACGACGTCCTCTGCCACCGCGTCCGCCTGGTGCTGGCCGCCAAGGGCGTCACCTACGACCTGATCCCGGTGGATCCGCAGAACCCGCCGGAAGACCTGATCGACCTCAATCCCTACCACTCGGTGCCGACCCTGGTCGAGCGCGACCTGGTGCTCTACGCGGCCAGCGTGGTCAGCGAATACCTGGACGAGCGCTACCCGCACCCGCCGCTGATGCCGGTCGACCCGCTCTCGCGGGCGCGCCTGCGCCTGGCCATGCTGCGCATCGAGCACGACTGGGTGCCGCAGGTGCAGGCGATCCAGTTGGGCAACAAGCAGCAGGCCGATGCGGGCCGCAAGCGCCTGAAGGAACTGCTGACCGCCTCGGTGCCGCTGTTCAAGGCCAGCAAGTTCTTCCTCAACCCGGAAATGAGCCTGGCCGACTGCGCGATGGCGCCGATCATCTGGCGCCTGCCGTCGCTCGACATCCCGCTGCCGAAGGACGGCAAGGCGATCGAGGACTACGGCAACCGCATCTTCCGCAACCCGGGCTTCATGCGTAGCCTGACCGAGAAGGAGAAAAACCTTCGCGAGATGCCCGCTTGACGACGGCGCCGATGACGGAAACCTGAGATGGGCGACGATGCCCTGCAGATGACCAGCCACCGCCCGTACCTGCTGCGGGCGCTGTACGAGTGGATCGTCGACAACGGCATGACCCCGCATGTGCTGGTGGATGCCGGCATGCCGGGCGTGCGCGTGCCGATGCAATCGGTGAAGGACGGCCGGATCGTGCTCAACATCGCCGAGCGTGCCGTGGGCGGGCTGCGCATGGACAACGACGCGTTGCGCTTCTCCGCGCGTTTCGGCGGCGTCAGCCAGTCGGTGCTGGTGCCGCTGGAGGCGGTAATCGCGGTGTATGCGCGCGAAACCGGGCAGGGCATGGCCCTGCCGGACGATCCGCGCGGGGCGGCGGCGCCGATGGCGGCCGCGGCCTCGCCCGCATCGGAAAGCGAGGCGCCCGCGCCGGACGACGACGGTCCGGACGGCCCGCACGAGCCGCCCAGGCGCGGCGGCCACCTGCGGATCGTCAAATGACCTGATCGCCCGGCCGGCAGGGCCGGAATCCATGTTTCCGATCGTCGAGCGGCGGTGCCCGGCTCTACGCCGGGACGGCGGAGGCAAGCATCACTGCAACGGGAAGTTGCGCACCACCGCCTGCGCCGCGCGGCTGGGTCCGCTGAAACCGACCAGTTTCTCGCCGAGCAGGACCACCCGGCCGACATGGCGGTTCTGCCCGTCTTCGGAATACTCGAAGCGGAAACTGCGTTCGACGCCCAGCCAGCCGTTGTCGTGCCGGCGCAGGCGCATGCCGGTGGCGTGCACCGACTGGTCCAGCCATTGCACCCCCGCCGCATGGCAGGCATCGCGGCCGATGTCGGCGGCGCGTTCGGCGGCGGCGCGCGCCGCGGTGAAGATGAAGAAGGCGGCGACGCCCACGACCATTAGAATCAGCAAGCTTGGCATCGCCCTAATGTGGTGGCGCCGGCCCGGAAGCGCAAGCGCGCGACGAACATGGAAGAGGCGAAGACGCGGATGATGATGAAACTGGTGTTTCCGGCCGGCGACCGGCCGCAGATGCTGCTCGACCAGGGCGTGTACCGGATCGGCTCGGCCGCGGATGCGGACGTGGCCCTGGATGCGGACGGGATCGAGCCCCTGCATTGCGAGTTGCAGGTGGGGATGCAGGGCGTGCAGGTGCGCGTGCCGAACGGCATCCGGGTGCTGGTCAACGAACGTCCGGTCGATGGCCTGATCGCCCTGCGCGCGGACGACACGCTCGGCCTTGCCTCCACCCGGATCCGCCTGCTCGACGCGGCGACGCCGCACGCGACGCACGCCAACCAGGCAGCGCGCAATCATGATCCTGCCGACAGCAACGCCACCATGGTCCGCCCGGTGGTGCCGAAATTCGTGCTGCGCGGGTTGTCCGGCGAGCAGTTCGGCCGCAGCTTCCCGCTACACGCCCACCTCAACGTGGGCCGCGCCGACGATGCCGGCTTGCGCATCGCGCAGGACGGCATCTCGCGCCAGCATGCGCGGCTGACCCCGGCCGGCGACGAGGTGCTGGTCGAGGACCTGGGCTCGGCGAACGGCACCTGGCTCAACGGCAAGCGCATCACCCGCGCGCAGGCCGTGCATGGCGACGAGATCCGCTTCGACACCCAGCGTTTCCAGTTGCTGGTGCCGGGACAGCCGCTGCCGGTGCAGATCGCCGACGCAGCGTCGCAGCGCCGTTGGCCGTGGCTGGTCGCGGTGGCGCTGGTCGTTGTGGCCGGTGCCGCGTACTGGCTGTCGCGCTGAGTAGTCAGCCGCCCGGCGGCGGGCCCAGCTTCAACGAGAAATCGATGGCGTGCACATGCTTGGTCAGTCCGCCGATCGAGATGCAGTCCACGCCGTCCTCGGCGATGGCGCGCAGGGTGGTCATGTCCACCCCGCCGGAGACTTCCAGCGGGATGCGGCCGTCGTAAGGCGCCGATTTCGCGATGCGCACCGCCTCGCGGCGGGTGGCGGCATCGAAATCGTCGATCAGGATGCGCGTGCAGCCGGCGTCCAGCGCTTCGCGCAATTGCCCCAGCGTTTCCACTTCCACGATCAACGGCAGCGCCGGGTGCATGGCGCGCGCGCGCGCGACCGCGGCGGTCAGGGAGCCGGCCGCGCGGATGTGGTTTTCCTTGAGCATCACCGCGTCGTACAAGGCCATCCGGTGGTTGGCGCCACCGCCCACGCGCACCGCGTATTTCTGCGCCTGGCGCAGGCCGGGAATGGTCTTGCGGGTGTCGAGGATCGCCGCGCCGGTGCCGCGTACCGCGTCCACGTACTGCGCGGTGACCGTCGCGGTGCCGCTCAGGGTCTGCAGGAAATTCAGCGAGGTGCGCTCGGCGCTGACCAGCGCACGGTTGCGGCCCCGCAGGGTGGCGATCACGCTGCCTTTGGCGATGCGGTCGCCTTCGTTGCAGCGCCAGTCGATGCGCACGTCGGGATCGAGCGCGCGATGGGTGGCGTCGAACCACGGCCGTCCCGCGACCACGCAGTCTTCCTTGCACAACAGGTAGGCGCTGTCCGGCGCATCGTCCAGCAAGGCCGCGGTGGCATCGCCGGGACCGATGTCCTCGGCCAATGCCGCCTCCACGTCGGCCTGGATCACTTCCGCCGGCGGTGGGGCGAAAGCACCGGCGCTCATGCTTTCGGGAATCCTTCGACCTGGGCGGTGGCGATGCCGTCCTCGACCAGCAGCACCGGGATGCCGTCGTCGATCCGGTACACGGTCCTGCGGTCGCGGGTCACCAGCGCTTCGCGCAGGGCATCGGCTTGCGGGCCCTCGTCGTTGCGCCTGATGCCGCCGGCGGCGATGGCGCGATTCAGTGCGTCCAGCCCGGCGGCTTCCAGCATCGCCAGCGGCTGGCGGGAAGCGGGGCAGACCAGGATGTCCAACAGTTTGCGATCCATGTCGATGCGGTGCGGGCATGCCGATAGGGGATGGGGATCGGTAGAATACCGTTTTGCAGCAGGCGCAATGCCGCAGGACAGGACATGGCAGCAGCAGGCGACGCACCACTGGTCGGCATCGTGATGGGCTCCCGATCCGACTGGGAGACCATGCAGCATGCCGCCGCCAAGCTCGAGGCGCTGGGCGTGCCGCACGAAGCGCGCGTGGTCTCCGCGCACCGCACGCCGGACGTGCTGTTCGACTACGCGGCATCCGCGCAATCGCGCGGCCTGCGCGCGATCATCGCCGGCGCCGGCGGCGCGGCGCACCTGCCCGGCATGCTGGCGGCCAAGACCGCGGTGCCGGTGTTGGGCGTGCCGGTGCAGTCGAAGGCGCTGAACGGCATGGATTCGCTGCTGTCGATCGTGCAGATGCCGGCCGGCATCCCGGTCGCGACCTTCGCCATCGGCAATGCCGGCGCGGCGAATGCCGGCCTGTTCGCGGCAGCGCTGCTGGCAAGTGAGTTCCCGGCGATCGGCGAAGCGCTTGCGGCATTCCGCAGCAAGCAGACCGACGACGTCGCCAACAACGACGACCCGCGCAAGTAGATGACGACCGTCGGCATCCTCGGTGGCGGGCAGCTGGCCCGGATGATGGCGCTGTCGGGCGCGCCGCTCGGCCTGCGCTTCCGCGTGCTGGACAACGTGGCCGATGCCTGCGCCGGGCAGTTCGCGCCGATGATCGTCGGCGATTACACCGACCAGGCCGCGCTGGCCGAATTCGCCGCGCAGGTCGATGTCGCCACCTTCGATTTCGAGAACGTGCCGGCCGAGTCCGCGCAGTGGCTGGCCGAGCGCGTGCCGGTGTTCCCGAAGCCGCGTGCGCTGGCGGTGGCGCAGGATCGCCTGGCCGAGAAGACCCTGTTCCGCGAGCTTGGCATCCCGGTGCCGGACTTCGCCGACATCGCCTCGCGCGAGGCATTGCAGGCCGCGGTTGCCGAACTCGGCACGCCCTGCATCCTGAAGACGCGCCGGCTCGGTTACGACGGCAAGGGCCAGTTCCGCATCAAGACGCCCGCCGGTGTCGATGCTGCATGGGATGCACTTGGCGCGCAGGCGGCGACCGTCGGCCTGATCCTCGAGGGCTTCGTGCATTTCCAGCGCGAGTTGTCGGTGGTCGCGGTGCGCGGCCGCGACGGCGAATTCCGCGCCTGGCCGCTGACCGAGAACTGGCATGTCGACGGCGTGCTGTCCGCCAGTCTGGCGCCCGCGTCGGTCGATGCGGCGATGCAGGCCACCGCGCTGTCGCATGCGCGCAAGCTGGCCGAGGCGCTGGACTACGTGGGCGTGTTCGCGCTGGAACTGTTCTGCCGCGATGGCGAATTGCTCGCGAACGAGCTGGCGCCGCGCGTGCACAACTCCGGGCACTGGACCATCGAGGGCAGCGAGACCTCGCAATTCCAGAACCACCTGCGCGCGGTGCTTGGCCTGCCGCTGGGCGATACCCGCATGGTCGGCCTGGCCTGCATGCTCAACTGGATCGGCGCGATGCCGGACGCGAATGCCGTGCTGCGCGAAGCCGGCGGCCATTGGCACGACTATGGCAAGGAACCGCGCGCGGGCCGCAAGGTCGGGCATGCCACCCTGCGTGCGGATTCGGCAGCGGAGCTGGCCGCCGCGCTGGCGAGGGTTGGCGATGCGCTCGGCCGCGAGGCGCAGGTCGCCCCGGTGGTTGCGCGGCTGGCCTGATCCACGGAGTGGCATCGATGATCCTGCAGCCTGCGCAATTGCTGCCCTATGCCATGCCCGCGTTGCTGGCATGGGTGTACTACCGCCGCGTGCGGCGAAATTTCGGGCGGCAGACCTGGAAGCCGAAACGCACCTGGTTCCGGTTGATCCTGATCTCGCTGGTGGCGTTGATGTTGTGCGCGGCGGCGATCTTCGTGCCGCATGCGGCGCTACCGATGGCTGGCGGCCTGGCGGCGGGCCTGTTGCTTGGCTGGTTCGGGCTGCGCCATACCCATGCCGAATGGCAAGGCGGCGTGCGCACCTATCTGCCCAACCCGTGGGTCGGCGCGGTGCTGACGCTGGCGCTGCTGGGCCGCCTGGCCTGGCGCTTCGCCCATGGTGGCGGCATGCAGGGCATGCAGCGGCAACCCAGCGCGCTCACGATGGCCATCGCCGCCGCGCTGGTGGCGTACACGCTGTACTACAGCATCGGCTTGATCCTGCGCATGCGCGAATTGGGCGAACATCCCCCATACGCGTGATCGCCGCACAAACGGAAACGGCCGGAGCGATCCGGCCGTTTCCGTATTGCCGGTCGCGTTCGGCTTACTTCATGTTGCCGGCGACGAAATCCCAGTTCACCAGGTTCCAGAACGCCTCCACGTACTTCGGCCGGGCGTTGCGGTAGTCGATGTAGTAGGCGTGTTCCCACACGTCGCAGGTCAGCAGCGGGGTGTCCTCGCCGGTCAGCGGGGTGGCGGCGTTCGGGGTGCTGGCCAGGGCCAGCGAACCGTCGGCGCGCTGCACCAGCCAGCCCCAGCCGGAACCGAAGGTGCCGACCGAGGTCTTGGTGAATTCTTCCTTGAACTTGTCGAAGCTGCCGAACGCCGCATTGATCGCATCGGCCAGCTTGCCGGTCGGCTCGCCGCCGCCGTTGGGCTTCAGGCAATTCCAGTAGAAGGTGTGGTTCCAGACCTGCGCGGCGTTGTTGAACATTCCGCCCTGCGACTTGCGGATGATGTCCTCGAGCGGCATGTCGGCGAATTCGGTGCCGGCGATCATGTTGTTGAGGTTGGTCACGTAGGCCTGGTGGTGCTTGCCGTAGTGGAAGTCGATGGTTTCGCCGGAGATGTGCGGCTCCAGGGCGGTGCGGTCGTAGGGCAGGGCGGGCAGTTCGATGGCCACGGCAGGCTCCTGTGGGGTGGTGGATGCGGCCGGAGCCGCGCGAAGACTTACAATGGGCGATTCTATCCCCACCGCCCATTGCCGCAGCGTCGACAGGTCATCGACCGCCGCCGGCGCTTGCGGGCCGCAGCATTGCAGGAGATCTCCCCATGTCTTCCATCGAAGACCGCATCCGCGCCGAAATCGAAGGCCATCCCGTCGTCCTGTTCATGAAGGGCACGCCGCAGTTCCCGATGTGCGGGTTCTCCAGCCGCGCGGTGCAGGCCTTGAAGGCGGCCGGCGCCGTCCAGATGCACACCGTCAACGTGCTGGAGGAGCCGGAAATCCGCGCCAACCTGCCGCGCTACTCGGACTGGCCGACCTTCCCGCAACTCTTCATCAACGGCGAGTTGATCGGCGGCTGCGACATCACCGTCGAGCTGTCCGAATCCGGCGAACTGGCGCGCATCGTCGCGGACGCGCAGAAGGCGTGAGCCAGGCAGCTTCGCCCGAACGGCCGGCCCTGCACGGGCGGGTCATCTTGGTCGCCGGCGCTGCCGGCGGCCTGGGTGCGGCGGCATCCGTGGCTTGCGCGCAGGCGGGCGCCACGGTCGTGTTGCTTGGCCGCAAAGTGGCGCCGCTGAACCGCGTGTACGACGCGGTCAAGGCGGTGGGTCCGGAACCCGTGCTGTATCCGCTGGACCTGGTGGGAGCCACGCCGGACGATTTCGACGAGCTCGCGCAGCGCATCCAGGCCGAGCTTGGCCGGCTCGACGGGGTGCTGCATTGCGCCGCCGAGTTCAAGGGCCTGACCCCGTTGCTGCATACCGATCCGGCCGATTTCGCCCGCGCCATCCATGTCGACCTGACCGCGCGCTGGTGGCTGACCCAGGCCTGCCTGCCCTTGATCGCGGAGTCCGATGCCGGCGCCGTGGTGTTCGCCATCGACGATCCCGCCCGCGGCGGCAGCAATGCCTTCTGGGGCGGCTATGGCCTGGCCCAGTCCGCGCAGGAGACGCTGGTCCCGATGCTGCAGGCGGAACTCGGCGAACACGGTCCGCGCATCAGCGGCCTGCGCCCGGGGCCGATGCGCACCGCGTTGCGCGGCAAGGCGTTCCAGCCCAACACGGACATGCAGGCCAGGCCGCCCGGCGATTACGCCGCAGCCTGCGTGGAACTGCTGTCGGTCGCCGGCGCCGCGCAGCGCGGGCGGGTCTTGGAGCTGCCGGCATGACCATCGCGTCGGCCGCCCTGCTGCTGTTCCTGATCCTGGATCCGCTGGGCAACATCCCGGTGTTCCTCAGCCTGCTCAAGGGCTTGCCGCCGTCCCGCCAGAGGCGGGTGCTGGTGCGCGAACTGCTGATCGCGCTGGGCGTGCTGATGCTGTTCCTGTGGGGCGGCCAGTACGCGCTGGAGCTGATGCACCTGAAGCAGGAGTCGGTCTCGATCGCCGGCGGCATCGTGCTGTTCCTGATCGGCCTGCGCATGATCTTCCCGACCCCGGAAGGGATCATGGGCGAGATCCCGGATGGCGAGCCCTTCATCGTGCCGATGGCGATCCCGATGATCGCCGGCCCCTCCGGCATGGCCGCGGTGATGCTGCTGGGCAGCCAGGAACCGGGTCGGATGGGCGACTGGATGCTGGCCCTGTCGATCGCCTGGGCCGCCACCGCGACCATCCTGTTCTCCGCCACCTACCTGCAGAAGTGGCTGGGCACACGGGTCCTGACCGCGATCGAGCGCCTGATGGGCATGGTCATCGTCGCCATCTCGGTGCAGATGCTGCTGGACGGCATCGCCAGTTACCTGCGTGCAGGAAGCTGAACGGGGACAGGTACTTAGCGCTGGGCGACCGCAGGTCGCGCGCTGTCATCCGGGCGTCATCGAAAGAACTTACCGTGTTAAACTTTGGTAAACCCATGCGGCTTCGTATGGGCAGGGGTTCCGAATTCGCCGACAACCGTCGCAGGACGGACGTGTCGGCTCGTGCCGTGCAGCGTCTGTCGTTTCCATCTTCGTAGACTAGAGGTAATCAACATGACTCACCCGAACCGCGTCCGGCTTTCGAAGCTGTCGCTGGGCCTGATGGTCGCGCTTGCCGCGGCTCCTGTTTTCGCGCAGAGCACTTCCTCCGGCGTCGCCGGCCAGGTCGTCGGCGCCGACGGCCAGCCGGTCGCGGGCGCCGAGGTCACCATCACCCACGTCGAGTCGGGCACGGTCAGCCGCGCCACCACCGATGCGGCCGGTCGCTACATCGCGCGCGGCCTGCGCGTCGGCGGCCCGTACACCATCACCGTGAACAAGGCCGGCGCCGGTACCGATACCGAGGACAACGTCTACCTCGAACTCAACAAGGTCAGCACCGTCGACGCCAACCTGGCTTCCGGCAATGCCACGACCCTGGGCACCGTGACCGTCGTCGGCTCTGCAGCCAACGTCTTCGGCGCCGACAACAAGGGCGTGGGCACCTCGGTCAGCGGCCGCCAGCTGGAAACCGCGGTCAGCGGCAACCGCTCGCTGGACGATATCGCCCGCCTCGACCCGCGCATCAACGTCACCGACCAGAGCGACGGTTCGATTTCGGTCTCCGGCCAGAACAACCGCTACAACAACATCAGCGTCGACGGCCTGTCGGTGACCGACCCGTTCGGCCTCAACGCCAATGGCCTGGGCTTCACCGGTTCGCCGATCTCGCCGGACACCATCGCCGCCTACGACATCAAGATCACCGATTACGACGTCACCTCCGACGCCGTCGGCGCCAACATCAATGCGGTCACCAAGTCGGGTACCAATGCGTTCCACGGCTCGGTGTACTACGCGCTGACCGATGGCAGCAGCATGGTCGGCGACCGCCCGGGTTCGGCCTTCACCGTGTTCGACAAGAACAAGACCCTCGGCGCCACCTTCGGCGGCCCGATCGTCAAGGACAAGCTGTTCTTCTTCCTCTCCTACGAAAACCAGAAGGTCGACGGCATCGCCGGCGTCGGCCAGAACGCCGTGTCCACCGGCCTGCTCAGCCAGACCCAGGCGGACGCCGTGGCCAGCGCATTCGAGTCGATCGGCATCCAGACCGGCGGCGGCACCGCCGCGACCCTGGAAAGCAAGCGCACGCTGGGCAAGCTGGACTGGAACATCAGCGACAACCATCGCGCCAGCTTCACCTTCCAGCGCACCGAGGAAACCCGTCCCACGCCGTACTCCGGCTACGTGAAGGACTACAGCGTCATCCTGCCGAGCAACTGGTACACCTCGGCCAACAAGACCGACAACTACTCGTTCCAGCTGTTCAGCGACTGGAGCGAGAACTTCAGCACCGAGCTCAAGGTCGGCTACCAGAAGTACGACAACGTCAACGGCGCGGGCCTGGACCAGCCGGAAGTGTTCGCGTGCTTCACCGCGATCGCGAGCAACTGCCCGAACAACCCCACCAGCATCCCCGCTGGCACCGGCTGGGTCGTCGCCGGCGAAGACCGCTTCCGCCACGAGAACTCGATCGGCAGCAAGCGCATCACCGGCACCCTGTCCGGCACCTACTATGCGGGCGACCACGCGATCAAGGGCGGTTTCGACTTCCTGAGCAACAAGACCTTCGACGTGTTCGGCCAGCTGCTGCACGGGTCGTACGGGTTCTACGACAAGAACGGCAACGGCACCCCCGCCGATGAAATCGCCGCCGGCAACTACGGCACCTTCGTCAAGAACTACCTGCCGGACGGCGTGACCCTGGCCGATGCGGGCGGTACCTGGAAGTACACCCAGATCAGCCCCTTCCTGCAGGACACCTGGCAGGTCAACGACAACCTCTCGCTGGTGTTCGGCGTGCGCGTCAACCTGCCGAAGGCCGACCGCGCGCCGCCGGTTGCGGTCGAGAACACCGGGGTTGCCGGCGTCACGCCGGGTGCGCCGGTGTGGGAGACGCGCTTCGGCTATCCCAGCAACACCACGCTGGGTTCCAGGAACAAGGTGTTCGAGCCGCGCTTCGCCTTCAACTACAGCTTCAACACCGAGCGCCAGATGCAGCTGCGCGGCGGCCTGGGCCTGTTCCAGACGGTCCCGCCGTACGTTTGGCTGTCCAATCCGTACCTCAACAACGGCGCGGTCTCGTCCAAGCAGTACACGAACACCAACCCGGCCAATGCGCCCTTCAGTTCCGACCCGAACAACCAGCCGGGCCCGACCTCCGTCGCTGCGGGCGTGTGCGGCGGCTCCGCCGGCAACTGCCAGATCGACGTCCTCGATCCGGACTTCAAGCTGCCCACCGCCTGGAAGTTCAGCCTGGGCCTCGATGCCGAGCTGCCCTGGGGCCTGACCGGCTCCGTCGAGTACACGAAGATCAAGGCCAAGAACGCCATCGTCTACCTGTTGCCGAACGTCGGCGTGGCCAAGGGCACACTGCCGGACGGCCGCGATTCGTACTGGCAGACCTATCCCAATGCCAGCACCACGCAGGTCGGCAACGGCAGCAACAACGGCGCGTATCCGGAGATCTTCTATCGCTCCACCTTGCTGACCAACACCAACAAGGGCGGTTCGGACTCGATCACCTTCTCGCTGAGCAAGGCGATGTCGCACGGCTTCAGCGGCAACTTCAGCATCACCCAGACCCGCAGCACCGAGGTCAACCCGGGCTCGAGCTCGCAGGCCTATTCCAACTACAACTTCGTGTCGCGCACCAACCCGAACGAGATCGTCGAGGCTCGCTCGCGCTTCGACATCCCGCTTTCGGTGAAGCTGTCGGCGAACTGGGACCACGCCTTCTTCGGCGACTACAAGACCACCGTGTCCGTCTACTACAACGGCCACGACGGCCAGCCGTACAGCTGGGTGTTCGGCAACGACGTGAACGGCGATGCCGTCGCCACCAACGTCGACCTGGCCTACATCCCGCTGCTCAACGATCCGCTGGTGACCTACAAGCCGGGCACCACCGCCGCGCAGATCGAGGCGTTCCAGAACTTCATCTCGAACGACGCCTACCTGCAGTCCCGTCGCGGCCACATCGCCGAGCGCGGCGCCTCGCACCAGCCGTGGATCAACCAGCTCGACGTCGGGTTCCAGCAGGAGTTGCCGGGCTTCTTCAACGACAACAAGTTCGTCGTCCGCCTGGACATGTTCAATTTCCTGAACTTCCTCAACAAGAACTGGGGTCAGCAGGAAGGCCTGGGCTTCTTCGGCACCCGCCGCCTGGCCAACGTCGCCGACGTCGTCAACGGCAAGTACGTGTACGACCTGGGCACGCCGACCGCGCCGCTGTACCAGAACTTCAGCGTGTACGACAGCTCCAGCAACCCGGGGCGCGTGGTCTCCCGCTGGCAGGCGTTGCTGACCGTGAAGTACACCTTCTGATCCATTGCGCCAACGCATCACCGAAACGGCCGGGGCAACCCGGCCGTTTTCTTTTGCGGGGATGGCGGGAGCGCCGCCCGGCGGACTGCGCTAGAGTGCGCGGTCTATGACAGACAACCATTCCTCGCCGCAGGCTGCGGCCGTAACGACCCACAAACTCCCCACCGTGGATGCGCGCATCCACCCGCGCGGCGCGCTCGACGTGCTGTCGCGCGCCGAAGTCGCGCGCCTGCGCGATGCCTCCGGCGGCGGCATGCACGACCTGCTGCGCCGCTGCGCGCTGGCCGTGTTGACCAGCGGCAGCGCATCGGACGATCCGCGCGCGGCGCAGGAGCTGTATCCGGACTTCGACATCCAGGTGCTGCAGCAGGACCGCGGCGTGCGCATCGACCTGCACAACGCGCCGGCGATGGCCTTCGTCGACGGCGAGATCATCCGCGGCGTCGCCGAGCTGCTGTTCGCGGTGGTGCGGGACCTTGCCTGGACCGCGATCGAACTGGCCGAAGAGGCCGACCTGCGGAGCGGCGAAGGCATCACCGATGCGGTGTTCGGCCTGCTGCGCAACGCGCGCGTGCTGCATCCCTCCGATCCGAACCTGGTCGTCTGCTGGGGCGGCCATTCGATCGGCCGCGAGGAATACGTCTACACCAAGCAGGTCGGCTACGAGCTGGGCCTGCGCGGGCTGGACATCTGCACCGGCTGCGGCCCCGGCGCGATGAAGGGGCCGATGAAGGGCGCCACCATCGCCCACGCCAAGCAGCGCCGCCGCCGCACCCGTTACATCGGCATCACCGAGCCGGGCATCATCGCCGCCGAATCGCCGAACCCGATCGTCAACCACCTGGTGATCATGCCGGACATCGAGAAGCGCCTGGAGGCCTTCGTGCGCATGGCCCACGGCATCATCGTGTTCCCCGGCGGCGTCGGCACCGCCGAGGAAATCCTGTACCTGCTCGGCATCCTGCTGCGCGAGGAGAACGCGGGCCGCCGCTTCCCGGTGATCCTGACCGGCCCGACCGGCGCGGCGCCGTATTTCGAGCAGATCGACAGGTTCATCCGCCTGACCCTGGGCGACGAGGCCGCGTCGCGCTACGAGATCATCGTCAACGACCCGGAGACGGTCGCGCGGCGGATGGAGTCCGGCATCCGCAAGGTGCGCGAGCAGCGCATCGCGCAGAAGGATTCGTTCTTCTTCAACTGGGCGCTGCACGTGCCGCTGGAATTCCAGCAGCCGTTCTCGCCGACCCACGAACTGATGGCGGGGCTGGACCTGCACCACGGCCGCAAGCCGTACGAACTGGCCGCCGACCTGCGGCGCGCGTTCTCCGGCATCGTCGCCGGCAACGTCAAGGAAGACGGCATGCGCCGGATCGAACGGTTCGGCCCGTTCGAGATCCACGGCGACGCCGACATCATGCAGGCGCTGGATGCCTTGCTGCGCGCCTTCGTCGAGCAGCGGAGGATGAAGATCGCCGGCGATTACCGGCCGTGCTACCGGGTGGTCGCTTAGCGCGGCAGCCTACGCCGGCTGGTTCGACGGCTCGTCGGGGATCCGCAGCACGGCGACGTGCCTGCCTTCGACCAGCCGCGTCTCCACGTCGCCGCGGCCGTCGCTGAGCGCGCGAACCCGTTCGCGCGCCGAGTTCAGGCCGATGCGATGGCCTTCCGGTGCCCGGCTGCCGTCGGCGGGCATGTCGTTGTCGACCTCGATGCGGATCCAGCCATCCGCGCGTTCCAGCCGGATGCCCACGCTGCCGCCGGCGGGCAAGCGTTCGATGCCGTGGCGGATGGCGTTTTCCGCCAGCGGCTGCAGCGACAGCGCCGGGACGGTGGCATCGGGCAGCCTGTCCGGCAGGTCCCAAGCCACCTGCAGGCGCGGCCCGAAGCGCAGCGCCTCGATTTCGAGGTAGCGCCGGGTCAATTCGATTTCCTTGGCCAGCGGGATCCGTTCCGGTCCCCGCAGGGCGGCGCGGAACAGGTCGGCCAGGTCCAGCAGCACGCGTTCGGCTTCGTCCGGCCGGGCATGCACCAGCGCCGCGCTGGTATTGAGCGTATTGAACAGGAAATGCGGGCGGATCCGCGCGCGCAGGGATTCCAGTTCGAGTTGCTTGGTGCGGACGGCGAGCTGGCGCGCACGCCAGTAGTTCTGATAGGTCAGCAAGGCGAACAAGCCCACCACGAAAGCCATCGCCAGCATCCTTGCCATGAATGCGGTGCGGCCATGCTCGATGCTGTTGGTGAGGCCGATGATGCCCCAGGCCGCCGCGGAGACCAGCGATGTCATCCCGAGCAGGATGGCCAGGCATGCCCATGCCACCCATTGCGCCGGCATTCGGGCCAGCAACCCGCGTGCCAGGTACAACGCGCAAAGCGTGCCAAGCGCAATCCACTGGATCCCCAGCGACGACAATCCGAACCGTACCAGCCAGCCGTTGTCCCCGGCGGACGCAAGGGCCAACACCAGCGCCAATGCCTCGCCGGCGAGCACTACGGCCATCAAGGCGGTCGGGCGCCAGAGGGCATCGAGCGGAGCGGAGGAGGTTGGATCCAAGGCGCAATCGGGGAGGGGGAGGTTGCCCTATGATGACGCGCTGGCAGGGCTGCGTCCGCAGCCATTCGTGCCGGGGAACGGGCCGCCCATCGGGGATCGGTGGCGAAGCCCAGATCGGGCCGATATGGTCTGCATGCCGAAATTCGGGGGCAAAATGTCACCTTACTGCATCAAGCGTTCGCGATCGGGCAGCCCCGACGGGTTCACCGTGGTCGAGTTGATGGTGACTCTGGCAGTCATCGGGATTCTGGCCGTCATCGCTACGCCCAGCATGACCGCCCTGATCAACAACAGCCGTGTCGCGGGTCAGACTGAAGAGCTCGTCGCCTCGTTGCAACTCGCCCGGGCGGAAGCGATTCGTCGCAATGCGCGGGTCACCGTCTGCGCAGGGGCGGCAGGCGCCTGCAGTGGCAGCGGGACTTGGGGCGGCTGGACGATCTTCGGCAGGGATAACACGCTTGCCGTGCCGGCCAATGACGTGATCCGCGATACCACTGCAAGTCCTTCGATGCAGGTCACCGGCCCCACCGGCGGCATCGTGTTCAAACCATCGGGAATGATCGACAGCCAGTTGAACCTGGAAGTCGCCAAGTCCAGCGACAAGAGGTGCCTGTCCGTGCTGATCAGTGGCGTGGTGTCCGTGGCAAAGGGGGCGTGCCCATGAGTCGTCGCTTGCATCCGGCCGCATCGCCGCGCCACGCGCGTGGCATCGGCTTGATCGAGGTAATGGTGTCGGTGCTGGTGCTGGCCGTGGGCCTGCTGGGCATCGCCGCGATGCAATCGCTGGCCTTGCGCGGCGGCCAGGGTTCGCTGGAAAGCACGCAGGCGGTGATGGCCACCAACTCCATCCTCGAGGCCATCCGCTCCAACCGCGACCAGGCCAACGCCTACAACATGGCGAAGACTTGTGCCGTGCCCGCATCAACCGGCACCACGGCGTCGAATGACAGGGCGGCCTGGATCTCGGCGCTGAAAACCACCATCGGTTCGGGCGTCGCCGCCGATACCACGACCTGTGGGCAGATATCCAATTGCGATAGCGCCAACGCTACCAACTGCACCATCACCGTGTTCTGGGACGATTCCCGCGCGGGAACGGATGCGGGCGGCACCA